>CAYPIX010000018.1:0-44444 GCA_964410875.1 uncultured Kofleriaceae bacterium | reverse complement strand
CCATACCTGTCGAGGGAATTCTAACGGTCCTACATTGGGGGAAGTAGCCTACAGAACGTGAAGTAGTTTGCGTGGGGTTCCCTTCGACGAGCAGCCATCCCGGTTTGTTACACGGCGGTGTCGGTAGGTTTCAACGTTTTGCTTGGGGCAGTCATCTTTAGAATATTGCCGATGCTTTTGGGCATCTTGTTTTCCAGCCAAGTCATGAACCGGTCGAATCGATTGAATTTTCCGCGAAGGAGCTGAAGGCAATGATGAAACCTGGGGCTTGCACAAATCAATAACACCGCGCCAGACGCCAACATAAATGTGGCACCGGGGATGGGGGTTACCATTGAGATGAGCCCGGCCAGTAGAAGCAGCGCCCCGAAAGCAGTGGCGATGAGTTTTTTCACTTGGCTCTATTTTCTTGGAAATAAAACATAGCCACAATCAGCAGACTCATGGCGAAAGATATGTAGCACATCGGGATCGCTCCAACGCGCGGGCACACGTTTCCCTTGACCAACTCAAGAATGGTACCGACGAGCGCAAGTCCACCCGCGATAGCAGCCCCTGTGAAAAAAGCGTATCTCAGTCGCGGGGCCTTCCAGACGCCGGCAAGCGCAATCACCATCAGAAGGTAGCCCGTAAATGCGACATAACATGCTGGCACAGAACTGACGACCGGACATGCATCGCCCGTCGCCCATTGACGCCACGCAAGCCGACCGCTGCTATAGGCTCCAAATGAGACAATGGTGACGAGTAAGAGTCGAATAGCAATCATGCTCGTGAACTCATCTCTTTCTTCATAAGTAAAAGTGACACGCCGAAGAGAACGAAGTGCGCAACGTTCATTGCAATGGGCATGAGGTACCCACCAATCGACGGCACGAAAAAGTAGATAGCAAAACTCGCGATGACCAGCAGGATCGGATTGCACACCGCAAACCACCTTGGGTAACTACTTCGACCGGTAGCGACGATCCAGATAAAGAGTGCTGACAAAGCCAGGACGCCAATCCGCAAACCAATTAGAAGCGTTTCGTTATAAAAACCAGCCATCGCAAGCAGTTCAATGATCTGCTGTTTCGCGGCCTCATTGGTCGCAACTTCGCGAGCTTGAACAAGAATTGCCGGGTAGACCCTTGAGCCGATCCAAACTCCTCCGGTGACGAACGAGTAGATACCAAGTCCCAGCAGTAGCAACCTGGGCTTAGTAGGGGCGGGTTTCATCCGCTGAAACAGGTGCCAGTAACCTGCAAAGTATAGGGGAATCGAGAATACAGCTAAGAAATGCCCGAAGCCCAATCGGGTAGACGACGTCCCGATGAAAAACTCGTATGGAGCCCCGCCGTAATTCAGGGACGGTGTGTAATGCAGCGAAAATTCGGCTGCCCCGACAAGGATAGCCCCTAGCAACCCAGCTACCCCGGCGGTGAAAACCGCTCGAGGTGATGCGGGATTTGACGTGTGGCACTCACTCATTCGTTATGGGAGTCCGGCGATACTGTCCGCCGTTGCCTGGGGTTCAACTTCGATCAACGAATCGACCTTTGGGTTTTCGATAGTTTGGGTTTTACCATTGGGGTAGGTGATGTCTATGCGCGAGCAATTGGTATCTGCGCCAAGCCCAAAAGTCAGAACATGTGTTTGATCGCAAACAAGACCCTCGCCAGTCACCATCCAGTCCGTTAAAACCGTGCCGTCCGACTTCGTTACCGAGACCTTGGTCCCCATTGTATCCGCTGTGTCTGGGATCCGAACTTTGACGAAGTGACTGTCACCGCCATCGTTAATAAACGCCACCGCGGGTCCATCAAGGTTCACGCGAACCATATCTGGGTACCCGTCAAGGTTGAAGTCGGCAACCAGCGACGTTATTTCGTATCTACGATTCACAACATTCGAGCGCTCCTCCGTTGCGGCAAACGTTCCGTCAGGTCGCTGAATCAAAACTCGGCCAGGCAGTTTGAATAGTTTGTGTAACGGAAAGTCCACGAAGTTCTGCGAAATTACCAAGTCCTGCCGACCGTCAAGGTTCAGGTCGTGGAAAACTGTGCCCCACGAGAATTCGTACTTTGCTGTTTTGGTCTCTTCGCTAATATTTGTGAATTTGAAGCCGCCATCGTTGCGGAAAAAGGTCAGTCGATCTTCAAAAACCTGGTCGTCTCGAAGGTCTCCCTTGCCCAGAAAGTCCGGGACGGTCCCGCCGGTGTTTGAAAAGAAGAAATCCACTTTCCCGTTGTTGTCGTAGTCGGCCATAGCGATGCCCATGGGGTAGCCAAAAACATCGCTGGTTGGGTTGGCGACATCCTTGAACGTCATATTGCCCATGTTTTTCCAGGTTTTCACCGTGCCAGTGTCATGAGCGACTACCAGATCTTGTTCGTTGTCACCATCTATGTCGACAAAGATTCCGCAAAATGTGTTGTGTGTGTACCGCATCCCGGCCTTGTCCGTAATATCGGTAAATGTGTTGTCGCCATTGTTAACAAGAAGCAAACTATTCGATCCGTAGTTCTCCTTGTTGAAGATATTCATCCCTTCCATTTTTGCTTTCGGGAGATACGTCGATACGAACATATCAACCGCTCCGTCATGGTTGAGGTCTGCCAATGAAAACGAGACTGGTGTGGACTTTTCGTCAAATGGAAGCTCCAGCTTTTTTCCCGCAAAAGTCCCGCCTTCGTTGATGTAGAGAGTCACCCCACTATCACGAGCAACAAAGAGATCAGAATCACCGTCCTTGTCTACATCAATAGTGGCAGCTCCGTAGGTCGCATCGGGAACGGTCTTGGAAATCCCCGCGCTGTTCTCGATGGGCGTGAAACCGCCGTCTTTATAACGAAACAAACCGTCTGCCTGATTCTTGGCACCGCCAAGAAAAACTTCGGGCACACGGTCGCCATCAATATCGATGATAGCTGATCCGATCATGGGTAAGGACGTGCTGTCGAATTCGTGAGTGAAGTCGAGGGAGGCCGAAGAGAATTTCGGAATCAAGGATTCGTCTATGTCTTGCGAATACGGTTGTCCATGGGATTTCACATAGGAAAGGGTGACGACCAAAGCAACTAGAGCCATCGGAACCAAAGGCAGAAACTTCAAAAAACGCCGCTTTGATTTCTTGGGAAGCACCTCAGTATGCGAGGGAGAGTGTGGAGAATTTCCGGGTGTTGAGCTCATTCCTTGTTCCTTCTGTTGCCAGTTTGGTCAGCCTTGTTTAGACGTGTCGGGACGGAGTTCTTGGTGCATCGGCACGATCGACAAATTCCAAGCTCGGCTTTGAGACATCTGTGGCGGAATTTACCTACAAACGGGTAGATCAGGAACAAACAAACGACAAAAATAGGCGACGAAATCGGCAGGTTGGGACAAACCGGAGCTGAGCAAGTTCAACTTCTGGTCGATCAACCGATTCCAGTTTGAATACCGGCCTTTGGGAAGGGGCTTTAGCCTACCAATGTTTCTTAAGTGTCCCTGCGGAAAGACGCAACCGTAGAGCATTGGTTGCGGATAGGGGAGGGGGAAGACTCCTCGGCTCTACTCCAAAGGTGCATTGGCATGGAGCGGAAACCGAACGACATTGCCATCAATGACGTACGCGTTAAGCCGGTAGAAAGAGCTAACACCATCGCAATTGAGGTCTCCTCTGGCTACGGCGCGGGCAATGTCGGTACCTCCAATGCTCACGCCACCGTCGCCGCCGCCGCCGCCGCCTCCTCCGATGCCCTGGCCGTAAGAGTACCGGTAGTAGTGTGGCTCTTGCATGGAGAAATGTAGAGCTTGCCAAACGCTATCGTCCCATACATTCGCGGGCGGGTTGCATTTCTCCAGAGTCCCACCATTAACACAGCAGGCCGGGTCGACGGCACCGGCATTGGAAAAAACGCCAGGAAACCGGCGGGGTATCGAGCCGATGGACTTTGTGGCGGTTTGCTCATCGTAATAGTAGGCGGTAGCGCCATCGATGATTTGTTTGAGCGAGGTCCTCGCCTCTGTGCTCTTTGCTTTCCTGATGTATTTGGAAAACGTGGGAATCGCGACCGAGGCAAGCAAACTTACAATGCCCACAACGACCATGAGCTCAATCAAGGTAAAGCCGCTTTCGTCCCCCTTGCGCATGGCTAACCGCTGTAGTTAACGGGTCGAAACCGTAAGTTTGCGAACGCTTTTGCCTTTTGGTATGTGCCAGAAAGCTTGGGTCCGAACGTTACCGCTTGTGTCTCGGACCAAGTAGGCTTCCGACCCGTCCAATTTTGGGTTAGATAGCGCACTTTTTAGCGCCTTTTTTTGGTCACGCCGATGCTGAGAGAACCAGTCGTTGTCCTTTAGCTGAATTGAAACTTGGTCTCCCTGACGCCACGCGCTGGCAACCGGCAAGTCGCCCAGCGCGCCGGTTATCTCAACGCGCGGAGGAGTACGGAAGTTTAAATAGAGCACGGCACCGAGCGAAGAAAGCCCAACAAAGAATATCGCTACGGCGAAAACTGGGTTGCGTACTAATTTTGTGAGCTTATTTTCAACCGCTGTCTTTTGCGTGTTGCGTTTTTGCGTGCTGGTTTGCTCAGGTGGAGCAACAGGCGTTGGCCTGTGTATTTCGGGACGGCACCGCCGCGTGCAAGGGCATCGGCCATGGCTGATTCCAATTGCTCTTCCGTCACCGGGCAATTGGCGGCGCTGTCTTCGCGCTCTTGCAAAGAAAGCGTTTCTAACGCGGGCGGAAGTTTCGGTTGCAGTTCCAAGATAGATTGCCATGACATAAACCTACAAAGAGGAGGCAGCGCAAGATCCGCACTAAATCCGGGTTGCTCTTCCAGTAGGGACCAAAGCTTGTCGATACGAAAAGTTCGACCCTCCATTAAGTCGACGTACTGACCGTCGAGAACCATGCGAAGCGCATCAGAGCCTACAACATCCGAGAGGCCCGAATGAGAAAATGCGAGCACCAGGGCATCGACGATTTCGCGCTTTCCTTTTTGTGGTTGCATAGACCTATTTATACCACGATTGTTTTTGTGGGGGGCGGGGGCACGGTCACCTACATCGCGTCAAACAATGAAAAACTCCCGATTTTTTCAAGGATCTTTTGGAGCTCCAGCGGGCGGCGCTCTCCACCCGAACTCTCACGTAGACGGCCGCTCTATTTCTTCATCACTTCGCGCATGACGGTGGTCGCATAGGCGCCTTTGGGCAGGTCGAATTCGACTTGAATTGACGTAGCATTGAGGTGGGTAACCTTGGGAGCACCAATTCGGATAGATGCTGCACGACGGGTACCGCGGGCAAGTTTTCCAAAGGGACCGAACGAATTCGTGGTGATGCCTTCGGATTCTAAGAGTGCTGTTTCTCGGCGCCCAGGTGCACCCGATGCGAGTTGAACCTTGTGTCCGAACATAGGACCGGTCACCACGAGTTCGCCAGAATCTAGACGTCCCTGATCAACGGTTGGTTCATCGGAAGTAAAGGTGGGGCCGCCAAATCCTTTCATTAATATCTCGCCAGCTTCCACGGTTCCCAATGTTTTGTTAGCGACGCGATCGCAGACAAAACGGTTAAAGAGAGCCGACTGATAGGCAGATATAAAAAGTCGTTTCTTTTTAGGCGCTAGCCGGCCCTCAAATGTTCCGAGAAGTATCTTCTTTCCTATCGAAGCGTTATCGCCGAAACGACCAAACCTCTGTTGTCCATACCAGTTGGGGCAACCAGGCGGTTGACTTAATCTTTCGAGGACTTTGTTGGCATTTTCGTCGTGCGCTTGTCCAGGTTTGAGATCTTTAACGACCAGACGAAATCGATTGCCTTTCAGGTGTCCTGTTTTCATTTTGTGCGGGTGTCGAGTCGCGCGAATGACCGAGATGCCCTCAATTTTCACACCCTCTAGTTGCTCTGGTGTTACAGGTGGCGGAAAAGAAAAGTACTGGCGCGTAACCGCCCACTTGTCTTTCATTCCGGCATAGCCGATTTCCATCGGTTTAACCTCTAGGGCTTTCGCGAGTGTGGATACAGCAGAGAAAGTGTCCACGTCGGTTTTTTCTATCCAAGCGAGAACGTGGTCACCAGCTCCCGAAGGCTCGTAGGCTGGGATTTCTTCAACGTAAAAGTCGGAGGAACTCTGTCGGAGTTCACCCCCAATGCCAGGAATACCTTGGGTATAAAAAGGTAGCTGACTAACTCCTTCTGCTTCGGTGCTACTCACTTGGCTTTTTGCTACCATGCGAAGCCATATGGCGGGCAGAATTCTCGGTTTAGCTGTTTATGCTTTGGTAACTGTTGGAATGTCAGCCTGCGGCGGTTCCCAACTAAGTAAACCGATGGGGGTCAATACCACTTCTGCTGCTCTTCCTTTTCATACTCTAAATGGAAAAAGCGGTAGGGCGCTCGAAACGGAAGATTTCTACCGGCAGCTCAGCGATGCGAACGTTGTTTGTATAGGCGAGTCTCACGATAACCCTCACGACCACTGGGCGCAGCTCACGATAGTCAAAGAACTGTCTTCTCGTTGGGATGGTAAAGCAGAATTTGCGCTCGCAATGGAGATGTTCCAAAGGCCATTTCAACCTGTGTTGGACGACTACTCGGCGGGGAAAATCGATGAAACTCAAATGCTTGTGAATTCGGGGTGGAGTCAACGTTGGGGGTTTGACTGGGCTCTCTACGAACCTATCGTGTCGTTCGTTCGGCAAAAAAACGGCAAACTCCTCGCTGCAAACGTTTCTAAAGAACTGAAGAAAAAAGTCTCTAAACTCGGCCTAGATGGTCTGAGCGAGGATGAGAAGGCGCGAATCCCTGAGCTCGACCTCGATGATCCTGCGCATGTTGGTTGGTGGAATGAGGTGATGGATTCGCTTGGAAGCGCGCATGGCCACGGTCACGGTCACGCAACGAAAAAAGACCCAGAGAAGTCAAAAGCGCTTCGGAGGAAAATGTACACTATTCAGGTTCTGTGGGACGAAACCATGGCTGATACGACGGCTGCGTGGGTCAAATCTGGCGTGAATCGGAAAGCAGTTGTTCTGGCGGGGAACGGACACTGTCATGAGAGCGCAATCGTTGCCCGGTTGCGGCGACGCGGAATCAACAAAGCGCTATCAGTAAAACCTCTCATTGATGGCGGGGCTGGCTTGGTCGCAAACGCTATCGTTCAAGCGCGCAATGACTTTTTGTTTGTTATGACGACCCCGCGATAATGCTTTGCGTACTCAGTTAGTGGATACTAGGAACTCGGATGGAACTTGGTAGATATAGATTCTTCGGGCTGGCTGTTCTAGCGGCATGTTCGGGGCGTCCGAAGACAAGCGCCACCGTGCCCGATAGTTCGCAACAAATACAACCTGTCAAGCCGAGGGCAACCGACACCTTTGTTATCGCTCGACCCGACGGTCTGTTTCGACTCAATAAAGAGGGGGAGGTAACGGCGCAGCTATCTACTACTCCTGCCTCTGGTCCACGTTGGGTTTCAGAGAATGAGTTGGTGTTTTGGAATCCTGCTGGTAGCGAATTGCGCTTTTTTGATCTTGCAAATACCGAAGAACGCGTTCTTGCCAAGCTTGATACTTCTTGTCCCGCGCTAAAAAAACGCTTACCGCTTTCGGTTCAAAGTAATGCAGGTGCAAAGGTGATCAATACGACTCGTCTTTGCTACTCGTTGCTCGACAAGTTAGAGCACAAGTCTTCAGCATGGGTGCGGTTTCAGGTCGAACTACTTACGCAAGATACCAGTATGGAAATTGTACTACCTGACGCTTGCGCAGACTTAAGCGGCGAACAAGAAGATGACCTATGTTCTGAACATGTCGAGAGCATGGTGGAAGAGCCCATCCCAGAAGAAGCCCTTTTCCATATTCGTGACGGAGTTCTTTTTAAACGGGACGCACAGGATGACTGGCGGCCCATGGCCTCCGATCTACTTGGCCTGAAACCGGAACTTCACAACAGCAAGTGGTCAACCGGAGGGCGTTGGTTTGTCGTTGTTGGCGGAGAAAAAGCAGGCGAAATTATTTCCAGGAAGTGGCTGCTGGTCGACTCGATGGAAGGAACCGTGCTTCCTCTCGGTGGAGATTCTCCCGAATGGCCCGCTCCCTTGGAAGTAGGGCAATTGACTGGTCAAGCCCTAGCAGAGAGCGTTCCGTATATTTCCGCATACGAATTCCCAAAGTGGATAGGAGATGATCTCTTGGTTGGGCGAACGCTCTACCGCATCAAGGACCAAAGAAAGATTGCCTTAAGCGGGGACTTCGCTTTTTAGTTCTGGGGGGTAGGCGTAGGTTGGATGGCGTCAATTGCAATTCCGCCCGAGCCTGAGTCGGAAATGCGCACGTATCGCACCACGTCAAGGGCGTCTGTCGCGAATGCCAGGTCAAAAGACTGATTGCTGGTGTCCAGTGAAGTTAGAGTATGGAAGACAATTCCATCGAATGAAACTTCCACTACGGCGCTAGAACCTGCGGGAACCGTGCTGGTAATAGTAAAATCTCGAGAACCAATTCCACCTTGCTCAAGAATAGCGCCACACAGAATCCCAACTTCTAGTCGGCCGCCGGCCTCAAGGGGGAACGAATCGCCATCGGGGGGGCCGGCAAGCGCTATCGGACCACAGGTTAAATTGCGAGGTTGATCACAGGAGGGAAACTCTGAGTTACAAGTGATGAGTTCCCCGTTTTGCGTGAAAGCAAGAACTGTATCTATGGCTATTTCACTTGCCACAAAGTCATCTGAAGGAGTTAACGGATCGGGATTTGAGCACGACGAAATCCCCAGTAATATGACAGCTGACAACAAACGCATCCAGCGGCAACCATAGCACGGGCGACAGAAGACGAGACCCAGGAATCGTTCCAGATGCCTTTGCATAAAAGCCCGGCAGCGCTACCTTCAGGGTCGGTGGCTAGAAGGACGCAGATAACATGCAAAAACGCATGTGTTTTCGTGGCGTTGCTTCTTTGTAGCCTTTTTGGGTCTCAGGCTTCTGCCCAACAAGACGAGGCCGCCATTGTGAATTTCACTGCAAGTTTCCGCCCGGGGCCATTCTCGGCGTTGTTCGTAGATCCTATGGATGCTGGGCGCATCGCTGTTGGGACGGAAGACGGGCACGTGATGTGGTCCGACGACGGGTTGCTTTCCGTACACGAGAGCCAAGCCTTACTTCCTCGTCGATATGACCCCTACACGATTCGCTCCGGCGAACGGGCTGAGTTTTCTTCGAGAAGTCACACCCGAGGAATTGAAAGCGAATCGACAACGCCTTCTAGCTCGTCATCTGGTTCATCAATTCCCGATTTCAGCTCTCGCGACAACGGTCGGAAAATTGAAGATCCTCGGACACTCTTACTGTTCTTGCATAACCTTGAGAATGGCAATCCCCACCCACGTTGGCAGATGTGGATGTCCATCAATGATCCTTGGACGCAAATTTCTTCCATAGCTATGCCAGGGGATAAAGGGACGCTGGCAATTGCATCGCCGGCGGGAATTCTTCGAAGTGATAGCAATAGCGGTGCTTGGCATCGAACGCTAGGCGGACCGGGGCCTATGGCTCGCGAGAAAGACCTGTTTGGAATGGCTGTCGCGGTAGACCCGGTCGACTCTTCGCACATTCTTGCTGCGACCGATCGAGGACTAATGGTCTCTCGAGATGGCGGCAAGAATTTTCTGAACCACACCGACACCGGAATGTTGGACCTATTCGTCAGCAAATTCATTTGGAGCGCTGATGTCCCCAACGAAGTCTATGCGATTACCGCCGACACGATTTTTGCCTCTGAGGATTATGGTGAGACGTTCGCCCCAACCTTCTCAGCAGCAGCTGAAATACACGACTTAGCTCTGGCAGACCAATCTGGTTACATTGCGACCAAGGAGGGGCTGCAGGTTTTGACACCCAATGGAGCGATTACGGTTCTCAAAAACCGAGACATTCTTGGTGTTGCTGCGTGGCGAGAAGGTGCGGCTTTGGCTATTACCTCTCGGGAGCTCTTCGTCGTTACCTCAAGTGGGCAGTTCAAGAAACTTCTAGAAACGACTCCCTCTGATCCTTACCTGCTGTTAGAAGGTGGAGTCGGTGGTGCCTGGGTCATGTCTCGGAGGAACCTACTTCGTGTTGGCCCACCAGTTCAGCGTTCGATTCGCGCGCGCTATAGGCCACCGCGACTTACGATGTCTCAGACAGAGATCGAGCATGCGGTTCTTTCCCACACTGGACTAAACACACCAGTTGAAACGCAACTACACCAAAGATGGTACGCGAAACTAATTCCAAGCTTGGAAGTCGACATTGACGGGCGGTTTTATCGTGAACAATTTTTGACGGCCGACGGGACTTTTCCTGTTCGTTTCCGTCATGCCTCTTCAATGGAGAATGCCCGTGTTGAGTGGCGAGTGACGGCGAATTGGGACCTGTCTCGATTTATCTTCGGCGACAACAACGTAGTGAACCCAAAACTCATTATCGAGCAGCAAATTCGCGATAAGCGCAAACAGGTGATGGAAGAAGTGAGCTGGCACTACCGAGAGGCAGCGATAATGGCTTGGCAGCTAAGACGCCCGCCGGCCGATCCGAGTTTGGAGTTTCTTTGGCGAAGTCGGTTAGAGGAGCTTTCCTCTTATTTGGAATTTTTTAGTGGCAAGACCCTAGTGAAGAATAACAACATGGAGTTTCTAGAATGAAGACAAGTACATACTCTCTCGCCGTAGTTTTAGCTTTTTGCTTTGCGGCACCATCTGCTTTTGCCCAGGGCTCAAACAATAAAGGTCGGAGTATTAAGAGGCTTTACGCGATCCTAAAAAAGGAGCCGACGGTTCGCGAGGTACAGGAGGCCGCGTCGGCCTACTACCAACTGGAGCCGAGCCGTGTGAAGAACCTGGCTCGGAACGCTCGGTTGAAGGGACTTGTACCCGAGGTCTCTGTTAACGTTGGCAATCGAGTCGGAAACGAGTTTCGCAATACTGCTGATGGTCTGTTTCCCACCCTGCCTACCTCGCCCTTGAATCCACGAGGCTTCAAAGAAGCACATAGTTCAACGAATGACTCGTTCGATTGGGGGGTCAATGCTCGCTGGGCCCTTGACCGCCTGGTCTTCTCTGCCGAAGCTTTGGACGCAAAATCTCTGACTAGTTTGAGTGAGAACCTGATCAGAGAGGTAACAACGCTCTACTACTCGCGCAGAAGAGTAATGATCTCTCTTTTCTTGTCTCCGCCGGAAGATCCCGAGGAATACTTATATGAGTTAATGCGGATCGATGAGCTCACCTCCACTTTGGACGCATTAACAGGTGGGACCTTTGAAAAACGGGCGTGGAAATGGTCTGAGCGAGATCTAATGAAACGCTTTCGATAGGGTGATCGGGCTCACTAATTGTCTTGAGTCCTATTCTTTCTTCATTTTTTTTGGCGTTAAATTTCGCTGAGCACGTTGCCTCCAATAGTATCCAATTATATTTGCCAACCCGGCTTTTTAATTTGATCGTTACTTGGAGCAATTATTGTGAAGACAACTACATTTCTTACCTCATGTTCTCTCGCCCTCGTGGCGGCATTTGGAGTTTCCTCAACAGCACTGGCGCAAAACGCCGGAGCACCAGCGTCAGACTTTGGTAAAGCCGATGCTGAAGTTACCGAAGGCACCGAATGGAAAGCCCAAGCGCAAGGTGGCTTAATCCTCACGACTGGTAACTCCCGGTCGACATCGCTTTCGTTTGGAGCGCACGCTTCCATGAAGTCCGGCCCAAACAAGCTGTCTCTTGACGGTACGGTTGCCTTCGCGGAGTCTTCGTTCCGTTCATTCAACGATAGCAACGGCAACGGAACCATTGATTCCGACGCAGAAATTCAAAACAACACCCAAACCATTACAGAACTTTACGCGGCGAAAGCTCGGTACGACCGCTTCCTTACCGACAACGACTCGCTCTACCTTGCTGGTTTAATCCAGCGAAATGAGCCTGCAGGACAGAAGCTTCTGGGGTCCGGTCAGGCCGGTTATAGCCGTCGTATCTTTAAAGACGCGATGCATGAGCTTGTTGGCGAGCTTGGTTACGACTTCAGCTATCTTGAGTTCGTAACTGGCGGAGACATCACGGCTCACTCTGCGCGTGCGTTTCTTGGGTACGAAGGAGCTCTTAGTGAGGACACTGGTATCAGCCTCTGGGTCGAGTACCTTGGCAACTTGAACTCTTACTCGACGCCAGTTGAAGACGCTGACTTCCTTAAGGACTCTCGTGTCAACGGGAATGCTTCAATCTCTACCAAGCTGAGCGATGCTATTAGTTTCCGTTTCAGTTTCACGGCGCGTTACGACGACATCCCAGCTCCGGCTGCGGCAATCGCAGGTGCAGACGTTACCGCAGGTCAGGTAATTGCTGCGGAAAAACTCGATACGCTCACTGAAGCTACTCTTATCGTCAACCTCCTCTAAAAACCGTTAGGGAAAAATATGAAAAACCAAATTGGCCGCTACAGCCTACTTGTAGCCAGCTTCTCTGTTTTGCTGGGGACCGCCCCAGCGCAAGCAGAAAACGACTTCGAGATCGGCGCCTTCGCAGGTTGGCACTGGTTCGATGACGACAACGAAATTGGTCGGATTGACGGAACAACCAATGTCGATGCTCCCGACGACAGTCTCCTGTTCGGAATCAGAGTGGGATACGCATTTAACTGGCTGTTTACTCTAGAAGGCGAGATAGGGCTCATCCCAACGGATGTCGATAGTCAAATCAGTAGCCCAGTAGACATGGTCGGAATCGTGTACCGAGCCCATGCTCTTTTTCACTTTACCGATGAAGACTCTAGGTTCCGTCCGTTCGCACTAGCAGGTGTTGGCGGTATGACTTCTCAGACGGACGACCAATCGGTTATCGAATTCGACACCGACTTCGTTCCTCACGGCGGCCTTGGTTTGAAATATCGATTGGGCGACAACTGGGGCGTTCGAGTCGACGGACGAATCTTGCTTCCGCCCTCTACAGCGAGCGAAGGCATCACTCAGGACTACGAGGCTATGATTGGCCTCTACAAGACCTTCCGTAACACTGGGCCTAAAGTAGCTGGTGACAGCGACGGCGACGGTGTTGCTGATGACAAGGATGATTGTCCGAACAAAGCGGAAGACAACGACGGATTCCGCGATGACGACGGCTGTCCTGATGTCGATAACGACGAAGACGGTATCCCAGACGGCGACGACAAATGTCCCGATGAAGCTGAGAGCCAGAACGGCGTTGACGATGACGACGGTTGCCCTGAAGGTGATGACGACGGGGATGGCGTACTTGGGGGTGCTGATAAGTGTCCTGACGCAGCTGAAGACAAAGATGGATTTGAAGATGGCGATGGCTGTCCAGATCCAGACAACGACGGAGACGGCGTTGCAGATGCTGACGACAAGTGCGCTACGGAAGCCGAGACCAAAAACGGCTACCAAGACAACGACGGCTGTCCTGATGAAATTCCTGCGGAAGTGGCTAAGTTCACTGGGAAGATCGAAGGGATTCGCTTTAAGTCCGGCTCTGCCGTCATTAAGCGTAGCTCAAACAAAGTCCTAAACAAGGCCGCTGGCGTTCTCACTGAGTTCAAAGACCTCCGAATGGAAGTACAAGGACACACGGATAGCAAAGGCAACGCAGATAAAAACCAAGCATTGTCTCAGCGAAGAGCTGATGCTGTAAGAGCGTACTTGGTGAAGAAGGGCGTTGATGAAGGACGATTGACAGCAAAAGGATTTGGAGACACGAATCCTATTGCCGACAACAAAACTGCGAAAGGCCGTAAGGAGAATCGCAGAGTCGAGTTTAAGCTCGTAACCGAGTAAGAACTCAGTCGACACAATAGTGATCGCGGGTCCCATATGGGGCCCGCTTTTTTTTGGGGGGAGGCGTAGAAGAGACATTCAGCCCTCCACGAATATGAAACTCCGACTAGGGGGTTAGCTGGTCTTTGGCGCGCGCGGCGAATCAAGCATCCGCAAGTAGGCTTTGGCCCTCTGGTCGCCAGGAGTAGAGGACAGGGCCTTTTTCCAACTGTCTCTAGCGTCTTCCACACGGCCGAGGGAGAACAGAGTCACCCCTAAGGCAATTTGGGCATCGAGGTATTGGGGCTTTTGCTTGAGAACAATCTCGTATTGCTCGATGGCCGCTTTGGGACGACCCATATCGCGTAAGACATCTCCAAGCCGAGTGCGAACGTCGACAAATCCAGGGCAGATGTACAGGGCTCTTTCGAGTTCTCTTACGGCGTCAGCCAAAAGAGAAGCACTTGCGTAGGCAGCTGCCAGATCTGCGTGCAAGTTTGCAATCTTTCCGCGTGCGTACGGGTCGAGGTTGCCGTTGTTGTCCCCTCTATCAGCTTGGCTCGTCGCCATTGCTTTTTCGTAAACGACCTTGGCTTCATCGTACTTCCCTTGATCGTTGTAGGTGACTGAGAGGTTAAGCGCAGCCTCCGTGTAGTGCGGGTTTAAAGATAGAGCTGATTCAAGACAGACTTCCGCTTGGTCTAGACGTCCTCGCGAGTGATGGATCACACCGAGCATATTGAAAACATCCGCGTAGCTTTCATGGCTTTCGGAAAATTCGATTAGAGCTTCTTCGGCTCTATCAAAATCACCCATCCGGTAGTATTCCGTGCCGAGAGAAAGGAGGCGGCGTAACTTGTCGTCGAGGTTGTTGTTCATCCCTGTGGTTTGGATAATGCCTTGCGGGCACGTTTCGCACCACCGTGTTTCGGGTGTTCTTTGGCAAGGCGTTCCCAAGTTTCACGCGCCCTGTCCTTCATGTTCACTTTCTCGTAGGCCCGGGCCAAGAGTTGCAGAGCATCTCCATCAAGCGATGTTCCTGGAAATTTCTTCAGCATGGTCCGAAGGCGCATAACTGTGCCCATCGGGCGATCACGCTCCCAGTAGTATTGGGCAACATAATATTCGTGAGTTGCGAGTCGAACGCGCAGTTCTTCCATCAGCTTTGCGGCTTCTTTTTGGTACTCAGACGTTTTATATCTGGCGATGAATTGTTTCAGAGACCGATGCGCATCTGAGGTCGTCGCTTGATCGCGCTCAAACGATGGTGGCAACAGAATAAAATCCGTGGGTAATAACTTTTGATATGCCTTAACCGCCTGAAACGGCGCGTAGCCATTTTCGACTTTTTCGTGGGTCGGATGAAACTTCACAAATAACCGATAACTCTCAATCGCCTTGAGGTAGTTTCCCGCCCCAAATTCAGCGTCGGCCATACCAAGCTCGGCTACTACGGCGTACTTCGAGTAGGGGAAGCGAGCTTTTATGAAGGCAAAGTATTTAGTTGCGGCAATCCAGTCTTCTTCCTCGAGTTCAGCGAGACCCTTTTGGTAGTTCTCCTGCGCAGTGACCGAGTATTCCGCTTTACCAGGGTTGACCGGGCCGCCACATGCACAAAAAACCAATAGTAACGGAAGGATACGTAATGTGGAATAACGGTTCATGGTCTTGGGGGTCGCCTTGCGAAGGGTATAGCGGGGGCTATATGGACGGTCAAGGTCGTTCATAGGACTCCAAGGCTGCCAAAAACGTTGTTGCAGACATGTTTTAGAGCGAGATACTGGCCTTAATCTAATCGCGAGTCGGCTTCATCCGTCATTGCGAAGAGAGGCAGACCATGAGTTTTCAATTTCCCACCAAGTTTGACGTCATTGTTGTCGGTGCAGGTCATGCTGGTTGCGAAGCTGCCCTTGCCGCGTCACGACTTGGCGCCAATACACTGGTGTTGACCGGCAACCTCGACATGGTCGCGCAGATGCCATGCAATCCAGCGATTGGTGGGGTTGCGAAAGGACATCTCGTAAAAGAAATCGACGCGCTTGGTGGTGAAATGGCTCGCGTCATTGATCAGACTGGCATCCAGTTTAGGCGCCTCAATATGTCCAAAGGGCCTGCAGTGCGGGCCACGAGAGCGCAAGCGGACAAGCGGCGATATCGCGAAATGATGCGAGGCGTTCTTGAGCAACAGTCCAATTTGCATCTACGCCAGGCTGTGGTTACCGAACTCTTTGTGGAGAGCGGTCGAGTTATGGGCGTGGGAACCAAGATGGGCGTTGGTTTCATTGGAAGTTCGGTCATTCTCACTACAGGCACCTTCCTCGGGGGTAAGCTGTATGTTGGTGCGAATCAGTCGGCTGGGGGTAGAGCAGGGGAAGCGCCGTCTATTGGTCTCAGCCACAGCCTTCGTGGTTTGGGCTTTTCCATGGCTAGATTGAAGACCGGGACGCCGTGTCGTCTCGACGCCCGCACCATCGACACAAAATCCCTTGAGGAACAGCCCGGCGATGAGCCTACGCCACGTTTCGAGGTTTTCGCCGACAAAGACAAAGCTCCCCCCCTAGAGCAAATTTCATGTTGGATAACCCACACGAACGAGAAAACTCACGAGGTCGTTCGAGAAAATCTCGAGAAGTCTCCTCTTTACCAGGGGATCATTGAGGGGACTGGTCCTCGATACTGCCCCAGTATAGAGGACAAGGTGGTTCGCTTTGCAGATCGCAATAGACACCAAATGTTCCTCGAACCTGAAGGTGTAGATTCTGTGGAGATTTATCCAAACGGAATTTCTACGTCACTGCCCTACGAAGTCCAACGGCAATTTATCCAGACGATTGCAGGGCTAGAGAATGCAGAGATGACTAGACCCGGTTACGCCGTCGAATATGACTTTATCGATCCAATGGAGCTCGCTCCTACGCTGGAGACGCGGCGAGTGAAAGGTCTTTTTACCGCCGGCCAACTGAACGGTACATCAGGTTATGAGGAAGCCGCATCTCAGGGTCTACTTGCCGGAATCAACGCGGCCCTCACGTATACGGAAAATGATTTCCCTCTTGAAGAGGTGGTATTGCGCCGTGATCAGGCCTACGCGGGTGTTTTGGTCGACGACCTCATCAGTAAAGGCACCCAAGAGCCTTACCGCATGTTCACTTCTCGGGCTGAGTACCGATTGATTCTTCGTGAGGACAATGCTGCAGACAGACTGATGCCAATCGGGCGGAAGCTGGGTCTTGTGAGCGATGAAAAATGGTCGAAGTATGAAACTTTTCAGAAAGATCTGGCAGATGAGCGCGAGTGGTTGTCCTCTTGCTATCTCACTCCCTCTACTGAAACCAACCGTCTTTTGGCGGAGAACGGGACGGCGCCTTTAAAGGATGGGCGTGTCAGTCTTGCCGAGCTGATTCGCCGTCCGGAAGTGACACATGAAAAAGCAAATCGCATAGCCAAACGTGTTGGAAAGCAAGAGCGGTCCGTGACCCCGCGTGTGGCAGAGAGAGTGGAAACCGAAATTAAATATTCTGGGTACCTGAAACGGCAGGAAACCCAAGCCGCAAAACTCCTGACCATGGACACGGTGTCTTTACCTTCGGATCTTGATTATGAAGTAATAAACGGTCTTTCCAGGGAAGTGGTTGAGAAACTTTCAAAACAAAGGCCAAGATCGGTCGGGCATGCTTCGCGAATAAGCGGAGTGACGCCAGCTGCAGTGACCATATTGATGACCCACCTCGACGTGCGTCGTAGGAAGCACAGTCAGGGAAAACAAAGCCAACTATGACGAGCGAGAAGAAAGAGTTCGAGACGTTTTCAGGAACCAGTTCCTATATCGCATCTGACGAGCTGAAAAATGCGGTCAATGTCGCGATAGCACTTGAAAAACCACTGTTGCTACGTGGAGAGCCTGGCACCGGGAAAACTCTACTAGCAGAGAGCCTTTCAGACTCTTTAGGAATGGAATTAGTTCGTTGGCATGTGAAGTCAACTACTAAGGCAAAGGATGGGCTCTATCAGTACGATACCGTTGCACGGCTCCACGATAGCCGTTTCGGCGACGGTGATGTTTCGGATATTTCTCAATACATTAAACTTGGCCCCTTGGGGACTGCTCTTCGATCACAAAAACGCGTTGTTTTGCTTATCGACGAAATAGATAAAGCCGACGTTGAGTTCCCCAATGATCTTCTACACGAACTCGACACGATGCGGTTTCGAATCGACGAGACTTCGGAAGATGTTGTTGCCCGAGAGAGGCCTTTTGTTGTCATTACTTCCAATAATGAAAAAGAGCTTCCGGACGCGTTTTTGCGTCGTTGTATTTTTCACTATATCGACTTTCCAGACCCGGTTCTTATGAAAGAAATCGTCCAGGTTCATCACCCCGACCTTGAAAGCAAACTTCTCGATCAATTTTTAGATGTCTTCTTCCGCCTACGGCAAACACCTGGCTTGCGAAAGCGGCCGTCAACTAGCGAGTTGGTTGACTGGATCTGCGCACTTAGAAAAGCGGGGGTAGACCTAAGCTCTTTCGGCGGTGGATTGCCCTTTCTAGGCACACTGATAAAAAGCGAACAAGATATTGGCACGCTCCGTAAGAGAGGCATGCCTGTCTAGGCATCCTTTAGACCATAGTGTTTGTCGACTTTCTATTTGAACTGAGGCGCTTCGGTCTTGCTGTATCCGCGCACGAATGGCAAACGCTCATGGAGGGGCTGGCTCGCGGGCTCCATGGTTCCTCTCTCGATGGTTTTTATCAGCTCGCGCGGTCGGTTTGTGTCAAGGACGTATCCCAGTTTGACGCATTCGATCAGGGGTTTCTTTCCTATTTCAAAGATGTTCATGAGGACGCACTTGAGATAACGGATGAGCTTCTTGATTGGTTAAATGACCCAAAAAATGCGGACGTTTCCGAGGAACAAAGGAAACTGCTGGAAGCGTTGGACTTAGATACGCTTCGTGAGCTTTTTGAACAACGACTAAAGGAACAAAACGAGCGCCATGATGGCGGTAGTAAGTGGATTGGCACAGGTGGACGTTCGCCATTTGGTTCCGGCGGCGTTCATCCTTCAGGAATCCGTCTTGGAGCCGGCGGTGGGCGATCGGCTATGCAGGTCGCAGCGAAGCGTCGTTATCAAGAGTACCGTAAGGATGCTGTACTCGATGTTCGTCAAATTGATCTTGCGTTACGGCGCTTGCGTCGCCTTGGTCGAGACGGAGTGCCAGACGAGCTAAACCTCGATGAAACCATAGAAGAAACCGGTCGAAACGCGGGAGACTTGTCTCTGGTCTTTTCCCCGCCGAAAAGAAATAGACTCAAGCTAGTACTCCTAATGGACGTAGGCGGATCCATGACTCCCTACGCACGCCTTGTTGAGCGTCTTTTTACAGCAGCGTCTCGCAACGGGCGGTTTGCTCGTTTTCGGTCTTTTTATTTTCACAATTGCGTCTATGACGCTGTCTATAAAGACGCCAACTTTACTGATCCGGTTCCTTTGGCGACTCTTTTCGGCGAGTGTGAGCGGTCCGAACGTCTGGTCTTGGTTGGTGATGCGCTTATGCATCCCGCCGAACTTCTTCACGTAGGTGGTGCAATCGACTACTGGTACCGAAATCCTACGGCTGGAATAGACTGGCTCCGTCAGCTGAAAGACAATTTCCGCCACACTGCGTGGTTAAACCCTGAACCAGAAAGATTCTGGAAGGGAACAACCATTGAATACGTTGCCAATATCTTTTCCATGTGGGAACTCACGCTAGACGGCCTTGAAAAAGCGATTGCCCATTTGATACGGGCAGCAAACTAGTAGCAGGGCTATTACTGACGAGCCACAGGGAGAGGAGTTAGTTCTCCTCGGACTGTCTTGACTTCGCGGTCACCGGTGAGCTTGAAGCCTTCAAACGTTTCTGGCCGCAGCTGGATTGGAGTGTGCCCTTTGAGACGGAACCATACGATGACCCGTTTTTGCACGTTGGGAATATCGGAGAGTGGAACAACGACCGGAGATTTTCCGACTTTTCTTCCATTGATAAACACAACGGCCCCAGGAGGGGTGGACTCAAGTGATAGGACTTTAGCAGGCGGTGTGGCTTTCTCAGCCTCGATAGTAGGCGCTACTTCCTCGTTCTTTGCGCTTAGATCCGCTTGAACTGTTCCAACGGCTGCTTCGGTCTTTTCAATAGCTGGAGCCGGAGTCTCCTTGGAACTTGGTGGCACAACAGCAGGAGCGGCCACTGGCTCCGGTAAGACTTGTGTCGGTACCGGTGTCTTTTCTACAGATGGAACCGTTTTCTCTTCGATTGGCTTCTTTGGGGCTACATCAGAGACAGCGGCTTTCTCACTCACCGTTTCTTTCGGCGGTGTGAGTCCTTTGTCGTCCTTGCTCATCACCCAAGCTCCTATTCCTCCCAAACAGAGAACACCGAGTGCAAGTCCTATCCATAACCCATTGCTACCAGATTTGTCATTGGTCTCTGGCTCGACAGCGAGTGGAGTTGCTTGTTTGACAACCTCCTGCTCTACCTCTGCCTCTTCTGCGACATGAGGCTCGCTCTCTAGGTCTGCTGACATAGAAGGAGCAGTGTCTGTTACTGGGTCGGCTTGGATAGGCTGCGCAGAGCTTCGTCTGGCCTTTTTACGACCTAATGAAATTGAAGTTGGCACAGCCGGCGCTGCGACGTGGCTCTTTTTTTCTTCGGGCTCGTCAAAAAGAACCTCTTCAGCCGTGATAGCCAGGGTTTGGTTTTCAAGGTCCTCTATCTCAGCCTCTAGACCGTCTTCTGGGGTAATTGTATCGGCGTCATCATACTCTGCGAAAGCTTCCTGAGTTTCTACCGGCCTTTCTTCGCCGGCGGTCGCGTTTTGAGCAGGCATAGCTGGCTGCTTTTCATTAGAAGTATTCTCGGTGATCGATTCAGCCATTTCTCCGGCGTTCGGTCCTCGTAAGGCGGCTAGGACGTCTGCCTGTTCAAACTTGGCTGTCGCACTGTCTTGTTCGGCGGTGTTTCCGTTAGTTGTTCTTGCTCGACGTTCCTCAGGTGGAGAGGGACTTTGAGGAGCCGGGGCAATATCGTCCTGTTTAGAGGCTTTAGCCACCACCGTATTCTTGGTCGTAGCGACTACGTTGGGTTTACCGGTCCGTTGTTTTGGTCGCGCAGTTGAACCGGATGTTATTTCGATCTCTGGTTCTTCATTGTCAGTTGGCGTTAAAAATTTCGCTCCGGGCGAAGTGCCAACGACAGATACTTTTGTCGATTGGGCCAAGTCGTCAAGAGAGCAGACAACTGTAGCTTCAGAAAATGCATCGTCGTTAAAATCTTCTTCTTCTTCTTCTTCTTCTTCCGCCGCCTCGCTCTGGGCCATGAGGTCCTTCACATTGAGGGAGCCCATCATTGTCGGAGAGTCGTTACTATCGAGATCGGAGGCTTCATCGCTATCGAGAAGATTCTTCTCTCTAAGAATTTTTTCGAGAACGTTTTTACTCGCGCCAGGAAGCCTGTCGAACCTGAGACCCATGCCTGGGTCGGCGTCTTCTTTAGAAGCTTCGTCACGAGTCCATACGACTGTAGCTTCTCCATCTATTAGCGGTTCTTCTTCCCTAAGGAGGAATTCGAACTTCAATGGCGTACCAACTTCCAAAGGCGACTTGGTGCGAATGAAGATCCCGCCCTGACTCACGTCGATCGCGTGCTTCCTAATAAAATCTTTAAGACTCGCGCTTTTGAATCGAATCTTTAGAACGACTGGATCGCCGTTCTCGTCTGTTGTGTTGGTATTCCCCACCGCCGTTCATTAATGTTAGGGGTATGACCTACCACTTTGCAACGTGTGCTCGCCTCCTACTCGTGGGCCTGTTTGCCGTCTGTGTTTCAAGTACCCAAATTAACGCTGCTTCGCACCCACCTCTGGCTACACCGCATGGCGTAGTCGCCTCCGATAACGTGGACGCCTCGCGTGTGGGAGCCTCTATCTTGGACGCTGGCGGTAACGCGATTGATGCAGCTATCGCGACCGCGTTGGCTCTAGGAGTGGTAAGTCCGACCTCATCAGGAATCGGTGGCGGCGGGTTTGCAGTAGTTTACGATGCGAAGAACAAGGTAGTACGGATCTTTGATTTTCGAGAGGTCGCGCCGGCAAAACTTTCAACAAAAAGTTTTGTTCGAAATGGCAAACTAGATCCTTCCCTCTCACGTTTTGGAGGTTTAGCCGTAGGAGTTCCCGGCGAGATTGCAGGTCTGTCGAAACTAAGAAAAGAGTTTGGAAGGCTTCCTTGGCAGCAGCTTGTTCAGCCGGCGGCTGATTTGGCCCGAAAGGGCTTCGCTGCGAGCTATCACTTCGCACGAGCGGCAGCCATTGTTGTTGGTTTTTTGGGGCCAGAGAAACTTCTTTCGAAATGGCTTTCTCCTAAGGGCAAAATTATAGAGAGAGGCGACTTCGTTCGACGAACTCGACTGGCGAAAGCCCTGGAGAGCATTGGAGAAAAAGGTCCGGAGGTTTTCTATCGAGGTTGGGTAGCCGAAGATATTGTCAATACAACCCAGCTCTATGGAGGGGTGTTGACGATGGAAGATCTCGATTCTTACAAAGTAATTGAAAGAAAACCTCTTCGAGGAGACTGGGGTAAGTATGAGGTCGTTACGATGCCTATCCCTTCCTCAGGCGGATTGGTTCTGTTAGCTATGCTGGGTATATTAGACGCCGGGGGGTGGAACCTGCCTGAAATGAAGAGGGAAGATTCTGGAACGATTCATCTTTTGGCAGAAGTCCTCAAACACGCGTTTTCTGATAGAGCACGGTACTTAGGGGGAGAGACCTCGAGTGAATTGAGTAAGCGTTTCCTTTCGAAGTCCCGATTAAAAAAACTGGCGCAAAAAATCTCGAAGCGGAAAACCCAGAAGAGTGAGAGCTATGGCGACACAACACTCCCTGATGTAGCACCCCCCAAGAACGACAATGGAACGAGCCATTTGTGTGTGGTCGATAGCGAAGGGAATGCGGTAGCTCTTACAACTACCGTAAACGGGTACTTTGGATCCGGCGTCTTAAGCCATCAATCAGGAATCGTTCTGAACAATGAAATAGATGATTTCGCTTTGACGGCGGGCGGAAAAAACATGTTCGGACTTGTGCAGAGCAAGGCAAATCTTGTGGGTCCCGGGAAACGACCACTGTCTTCCATGACACCGACCTTGGTTTTTGAGAACGGTAACGTCATCGCCTGCGCAGGAGCGTCGGGTGGCCCTCGTATTATCTCGGGTACTTTTCAAGCGCTCCTCAACGCGCTGGTATGGGGGTTAGACGCGGAGGCTGCAGTTTCAGTCCCGCGGATTCACCACCAGTGGTTGCCTGATAAGCTACTTGCGGAAAAAGAAGTATCGACGGAAGTGAGAAATAAACTACGTCGGAAGGGCCATAAGGTAGAGACGTTAGACAGTATTACGGCCGTTCAGATGATTATAGTCGACGAAAAGGGGCGGAAGCAGGCTTCGAGCGATCCAAGAAAGGGTGGACGCCCCTGGGCTGCAACGCGGTAGTTGCTGGCCGCTTCAACTAGGAGTATGTTCTAGGCGGTTTGAGGCTGCTCTTATTTTTCATTTGTTCACTTGTGTTTTTCGTATGGGGAAACACAGCTGAAGCGCAACGTACACCCCGAACTGTTCGTAGCTCGATTGTTAAGGTACGCGCAAAGCGGTCAAAAGGGTTTCAAAATCGGGTTCGAAGTCCCAGGTTACGTCCCCTACGAGGGGCGGTTAGAGTTAAGAGGCAAGGGCGGGAACGGTTTGTTCCGAAAATTCGGCGGACTCGGTTGGGGCGGCTGGTCGACAGTGCGAACCGTCGTCGCAAACGAAAATAGTCGACGAACTTCTGTCGTTTGTTAGCAATTAGCCTCGTGATAGTGTCGCGAGATGGCAGGAATCCGTCGCGTATTGGTTGCGAACCGCGGTGAAATTGCTGTTCGCGTAATGCGTACATGCCGCGATATGGGCATAGAGACTGTGGCTGTATTTAGCGATGTGGACAGGGTTGCTCCGCATGTTCTTATGGCCGACTACGCTGTTCACATTGGCGCGTCTCCGGCCAGCGAAAGCTATCTTGTGGTGGAAAAGTTGTTGGCCGCCTGCCGATCCACGGGAGCTGATGCCGTTCACCCTGGCTATGGTTTTCTCTCAGAGAATGCAGCCTTCGCTAAGGCTTGTCATGAAGCCGGGATTACGTTCATTGGTCCGCCCATTCAATCTATTTTAACCATGGGTTCGAAAACGGAAGCACGGGCAGCCGCGCTCGCTGCAGAACTTCCTTTGGTGCCTGGTGATAGTGGGCCAGAGGGCCGCGGTTTCGATGATGCCAGTGGGGCCGAGAAGGTGGCAGAGAAAATTGGTTTCCCGGTCTTAATAAAAGCGGCGGCCGGCGGCGGTGGAAAAGGAATGCGACTTGTGGAAAGCGCAGTTGGATTTAGTGACGCCTTTGATGCAGCTAAGAGGGAAGCAAAGTCTGCATTCGGAGACGATACTGTCTATGTTGAGAAGGCGGTTTTGCGACCGCGCCATGTCGAGATTCAGGTGTTTGCTGACACCCACGGCAACGTTGTCCATCTTGGAGACCGGGACTGCAGCGTGCAAAGACGGCATCAAAAGGTAATTGAGGAAGCACCTTGCCCTGCTGTTGGAGAAGGTCTTCGCAGGGACATGGGTGCGGCGGCAGTTAGAATCGCAAAGGCTTGTGACTACGTAGGAGCAGGGACTGTCGAATTCCTAGTTGATGACGCAGGAGCTTTCTATTTCCTCGAAATGAATACCCGACTCCAGGTCGAGCATCCCGTCACTGAACTTATTTACGGTTTGGACCTTGTTTCTTGGCAAATTAGAGTTGCCCGTGGTGAGCCGCTACCCAAGTCCCAAGATGAACTCGATAAGTCTCGGCGTGGTGTCGCTATGGAATGTCGAGTGTACGCAGAAGATCCCGCACGTTTCTTACCTTCCTCAGGGAAAATCACCCACCTTCGCGTCCCAAACGGCCCCTATGTTCGCGATGACTCCGGCGCTTACGAGGGGTTTCAAATTTCCATGTTCTATGATCCCCTTATCTCTAAACTCGTAGTCTGGGGAGCTGATCGTGAAGAGGCAGTCGGTCGGATGAGAAGAGCCTTACTCGAGTATGAGGTGCGAGGAATAGCGACCAATCTCCGCTTTCATCGCAGAGTGTTCGGCGAAAAGGACTTCGTGGCAGGTACCTACCACACGGGCTATATCGGCGAACATCCGGAGCTAACTCGAGATACGACTGATAGCAGCAAGGCTTTGGAGGTAGCTGCGGTTGCCGAAGCCATTCGGCATTCGGAGAAACTCTGCCCCGTAGAGCAACCGGAAGAAGCACCAAGCGCCTGGTCAGCGGTCAGTTTTAGCTAAGGCTTTGGTCGATGGCTCGCGGTTGCCCAAGTGCGCCCTAGCCAGTTTAAGCAACGGATAAAGGTTCGTTTTCGCACCGGTCGTTTGCCGCTGCACCTAACTAATTGAGTTTCCCGAGTTTCTATCCTGGTTTATTCTGCCTGCTTGTACTAAATCTGCCTCGGACTTTTGTCATAGCGAAGGACTACCTTTCGTATACGGGATTGGCTACAGGCGACAAAACAGATCGAGAGCGGGAAGCAATGAGCAAGAAGACCAAGATAATTTTTGTAACCGGCGGGGTGGTCTCATCTTTGGGCAAGGGGCTGGTTAGCGCCTCAATTGGCGCGCTCATGGAGAATCGTGGTTTGCGTGTGGCGAACATCAAACTCGATCCCTATCTCAACGTCGACGCGGGTACGATGAACCCGCTGCAGCACGGAGAGGTTTTCGTAACCGACGATGGTGCAGAAGCGGACCTGGATCTAGGTCATTACGAGCGATTTGTTTCCTCGCCGATGTCCCGGCTAAGCAATATCACTTCTGGTCAGGTCTATCACCGAGTGATCTCGAAAGAACGATCCGGTGCCTATTTGGGCGGGACTATCCAGGTGATTCCGCACGTCACTGATGAAATCAAGGACCGGATTATGGCTTCCGCTGCGGGCAATGACTTGGTCATTGTTGAGGTTGGGGGAACAGTAGGAGATATCGAGTCTTTGCCGTTTCTGGAGGCAATCAGACAGCTGCGCACTGAGTTGGGATCGGACAACACTGTCTCTGTTCACGTTACTTTGATTCCGTATCTGGCAGCAGCGGGTGAGTTAAAAACCAAGCCTACCCAGCATTCTGTAGGTAAGTTGCGTGAGATTGGTATCCAGGCGGATGTGTTGGTTTGCCGAACCGAGCACAAATTAGATGATGGGTTGGTTCGCAAACTGGCAATGTTTTGCAACGTAGGTCTGGATGCGGTTTTCGAGTCGCGAGACGTAAAAACAATCTACGAGTTGCCTCTGGTTCTCTCGGAACAGGGACTTGACGACAAACTTTCGGAGAGCTTGAACATTTGGTCTCGGGCGACTCAACTCACTAAGTGGGAAGAACTGGTGAGCAAGATCAAAAACCCCAAGGGCAAAATCGTAGTGGCCTTGGTTGGCAAATACGTCCAGCTAGTCGAGTCTTACAAAAGCTTAAATGAAGCTCTTGTACATGGAGGCTTGGCCAACGATGTCGCAGTTGAGATTCGCCACATCGATTCAGAAGACATTGAAGAGCAAGGTTGCGAGAAAATCCTCGAAGATGTTGAGGCTATTCTGGTTGCTCCAGGGTTTGGTGCTCGAGGATCGGAAGGGAAAATTGCTGCAATCAAATATGCTAGAGAAAACCAGGTTCCATTCTTCGGAATTTGCTTAGGGATGCAACTTGCGGTTGTGGAGTTCGCTAGGAACGTTTGTGGCTTAAACGGTGCAAACTCTTCAGAGCTTGAAGACAACTTAACCCACCCCGTTGTGGACCTGATGCCAGAGCAGAGAGCCATTAAAGACAAGGGAGCAACTATGCGTTTAGGAGCCTACCCGTGTGTGCTCGGTGAGGACTCAAAAGCGTTTGAGGCTTATGGCACCAAAGAAATCTCGGAACGCCATCGTCATCGGTTTGAAGTCAACAACTCATACCGTGATGCATTGACCAAGGGCGGCATGGAGCTTTCGGGGCTGAGTCCAGATGAGAAGCTTGTTGAGGTCGTGGAGCTGCCGGAGCACCCATACTATGTTGCTTGCCAGTTCCATCCCGAGTTCAAGTCGAAGCCGTTGGCTCCTCATCCGCTGTTCTCGCGCTTTATTAAGGCTGCGTTGGTTTATCAAGCCAAACAGCAGGACAACGGCAAGAAGCCTGTGAGGCGCGCCTCGACAGGGACGAGCGAAGGCCGATCGGCTGCTGCGGCCCTATAGGGCACCTCGCAACGTGACGGGCTTAGCTTGAGGTTGGCTGGGGGCAAGCCTTTAGGGCTCGTCTCGCGATGGGACTCAGGATCCGGATTGACTTGATGGGGAAAAAAATTAGGGAGAGAATTAGGCATATTCGGGCTAAGCCAAGCCGTTCCAAGTCCAATGATTAGGACTCACTCCCGTAACACGCATATACAATGCCATCGGTCAAGCATTAAGCAAGTTCCAGGCCACGATTAAATGATCTGCTTTACAAGGGGCTAAACCCGCTGTATCCTTCTTAAGTAACGTTTCGAATGGTATTCATTTCTGTTCGAACCACCGTAACCTAAGAAACGAAAAGGGAAGATCGCACCTATGGGCATGGAAATGCGTCAGCAGCTCAAGCTGAGCCAATCGTTAGTGATGACGCCTCAGTTGCAGCAGGCTATCAAGCTTCTACAACTTTCGAGGATGGAGCTGGTTGAGCTCGTTCGAGAGGAAATGCTTGAGAATCCAATGCTCGAAGACGATCTGGAGGTTGGTAGCCAGGATCAAGGGCCTGAGGCGGCTGGGAGTAAAGAGGAAGCTGACCGCCAGAGCGAGGCGGCTGGAACGACCGAGACCCCTGTTCAAGAAGCTGCTTCGACTGACGGAGAAGTGAAGGCAGACGAAAACGCGGTCAACGAGATTGATTGGGAAAATTACCTTAACGATTACACCATGGCGGCACCAACGCCGAGCTATCGACCAGATGGGGATGAGCTTCCCGGTCTTGAGCAAACTTTAACGAAGGGCGAGTCCCTCTACGACCATCTTGAATGGCAGCTTAAGATGAGTGATCTCAGCCCTGAGCAGATCGACTTAGGGCTCATCATTCTTGGCAATATCGACAACGATGGCTACATCAAAGATCCACCGTTCGCTGACCTAGCTGCCGACGCTGGGGTTTCCGCAGAAGAAGCAGAAATCGTTCTCGAGAAAATTCAATCTTTCGACCCCGTTGGTGTCGGCGCTCGTAGCTTGGCTGAGTGCATGCTCATCCAGGCGATGCACTACGGCCAAGATGATGATCTTGTCGTCAAGATGATTAAGTCGCACCTGGGTAATCTTGAAAAGAAGAATTATCAGGCAATCGCACGTGACCTGAAGGAGCCTTTAGAGGAAATCTATGAGGCTGCAAAGGTAATAATGGAGTTCGATCCTCGCCCAGGTAAGCAGTACACGGACGACGATCCTCACTACATTACGCCGGACGTGTACGTCCATAAGGTTGGCGATAAGTTCTTTGTGGTTCCCAATGACGATGGGCTTCCCAAGCTAAAGATTTCCTCTTTCTATCGATCGGCCTTGGACAAATCCAAAGGTGCCAAAGAGTACATCCAGGATAAGCTTCGTTCCGCACAGTGGTTAATTCGGTCTATCCAGCAGAGACAACGGACGATCATTAAGGTCACCGAATCAATTATTAAGTTTCAAGAAGAGTTCTTCGAGAAGGGGATTGCCCATCTAAAGCCGCTGATTCTTCGCGACGTGGCAGAGGATATCGGCATGCACGAGTCGACTATTTCTCGAGTAACAACTAATAAATATGTCCATACTCCCCAGGGAATATTCGAGTTGAAGTTCTTCTTCAATTCCGGAATCTCTCGGACTAACGGTGACGATCTTGCCTCTCAGGCTGTGAAGAGCAAGATTAAGAAAATTATCGCTGCCGAAGATCCCAAGAAGCCTTACTCAGACCAGAAGATTGTAGAGCTACTCAAGGAAAGCTCCATCGATATCGCCCGAAGGACTGTTGCTAAGTACAGAGAACAACTTGGCATTCTGAGTTCGTCCAAGCGCAAAAAAGTATTCTAGGTAGACGAGCAGTGCTCGAGGGGGCCGGATACGTTTACGTCGGGAAAAGACCACTCGACAAAAGCGCATTGGCGCGCGGTCTGGTAACTTCAAGTTGTCATGCAGCTATCTGTCACCTTCCGTCATATGGAGCCCACTGAAGCTCTTAAAGAGTACGTTCGCAATCGCATGGATAAGATTAAGAAGTACTTTCAGGATCCTATCTCGTGCAACGTTGTGATGAGCGCGGAGAAACACAACCATACGGTTGATGTGAACCTACGCCTTCACAATGGCTTTCGAATCGGCGGACATGAAAGTACAGAAAATATGTACTCGTCTATCGACATGGTGTCAGCAAAGATTGAGCGACAAGTGCGGCGCTACAAGGACAAGTTACGCGAGCACAAAGTGCGTCAGCTGCCGTCGGTTCCGGTAACTCATTCCGTGATTCATGAGGCCGAAGTGCCAGTTCAAGTTGAGACTGCAACGAAGGAAGAGCACGCATCGGGTTCAGGAGCGCATCAAATTGTGACAAAAGAGAAATTTGACGCAACTCCCATGTCGGTCTCTGAGGCAATAATGCAGCTGAACCTTTTGCATACGAAGTTTCATGTGTTCTTGAACGAAGATAGCGGTGAGGTCAACGTTGTGTACCGTCGTGATGACGGGGCGTTCGGTCTACTCGAAGCGCCACCTCAAACCAATCGTCCCGATTAGACGCACTGAGTACACTTAGAGCGACTCTGACGTTACCTCGAGTGGCTTTCACCTGCGCCTCAAGTTCGGCCCCAAGCGCCTGGCTCCGACGGGCTCTTGACCTGCGAGGGGCCCGCACCACCCTGGACTCTGAATCAACCGAAACATCATTGCTTTGGGATGGTTTATAGGGTTGTGCGAGCGTGTTAGGTTGGTATAGGTCGAGGGCCACCGATGAAGATCGTTGATCTCATACAGCATGAATCGATTATTCCGACGCTAGTCTCGCGGGATAGAAACGCCATATTGAACGAGTTGGCGAATCACCTTTCGTCGTTGCACGAGGATCTAGACAAGGGGGATGTCAGCCGGGTTCTAATCGAGAGAGAAGAGATTGCCTCCACTGCAATCGGTGACGGGATCGCTATCCCGCACGGCAAGTTGCCAGCGCTTGATCGAATTGTGGCCTGCCTAGGACGGGCAGAGTCAGGTGTTGATTTTGGCGCCGGTGATGGCCAGCCAACCTATCTATTCTTCGTGATGGTGGCACCCAAAAATTCGTCGGGGGCGCATTTGAAAGCGCTCGCTAGAATTTCAAGAATTTTTAATACGCCAGAATTTAGGGCGCGCCTACTTGGCGCTGTAGACGCGGAAGAAATGTACAAAGTAATAGAGGATGAAGAGGTGGCCTGTTGAGCGATTCCAGTGACAACCTTCCTCAGTTTACTGTTGATGACCTGTATCAAGAGACCGCTTTAGGGGCGAAGCTCAAACTACATGCGGGCGAGCAAGGACTTGGTCGCCAAGTCTCAGTCCCACGGATTCAGAAACCTGGTTTGGCATTAACAGGGTACGCGGATCAGTTGCACGAAGGCCGAGTTCTTAGCCTTGGTGGAACTGAAATAGATTATCTGGCCTCCGTTAGTGCGGCTGATCGGCAGGTCGCAGTTGATACGATTTTGTCGGCGTCTCCTGTTTGTATTGTGATAACGCGGGACTTAACGCCGCCCGCCGAACTCGTTGAAGGGTGCGAGCAGGACGATGTGCCTCTCTTTTCGACAGAGCTCGCTAGTGGCGAGTTCTTTCTGCGAATTTCGCGGTACCTTCAAGAAAAGCTGTCTCCAACTACTTCTCTACAAGGGGTCCTCGTCGATGTTCTAGGAATCGGCATTTTGTTGCAGGGACCGGAGGCAATAGGTAAGTCCGAAACTGCTTTAGAGCTCATTGCAAAAGGACACCGGTTGGTTGCAGACGACGTGGTGTTTTTACGGCGAAGCGGGAAAGGAATTATTGATGGCTTTGCGCCACCTGTGATTCGCCACCACATGCAGGTCGATGGGCTTGGAATTATCAATGCTAAAGACCTTTTCGGAATTTCTGCGGTTCGAGATCTAAAAAGAGTAGAGCTTGTTGTTGAACTCATAGCAGACCAACCAACGCGAAAATCTCTCGGCGACAAAACTCATTTCGAGATCTTGGGCGAGAAAATTCCACTGCACAGGGTACCAATGAAACCAGGTACCAATGTGGCCACAATTATTGAGATAGCCGCTCGCGATCAACTTTTGAAATTTATGGGCCATGATTCCGCACGGGTCTTGATTCAACGGTTGGATCGGCGTGTGACCGAGGAGCGCCGCCGTATTACGGAGGGAACCGGGTGAGAGTTATTGTGGTGTCTGGGCTTTCTGGCGCGGGAAAAACAACAGTCCTTCGAGCGCTGGAGGATTTACAGTTTTTTACTGCAGACAACCCGCCCATTCCGCTCTTGGCCGATTTCGTGAGGGTCCTCGATGAACGCGGAATTGAATCTGCCGCTCTGTCTATTGATTCACGTCAGGCTGACATGCTCTCCGACTACCCAGAGCAGGTGCGGCTAATTGAAGAAGCCGGTCACACGGTAGAAGTTCTCTATCTAGAAGCCCGCGACGATGTTTTGGCGCGGCGGTACTCCGAAACACGTCGTCGTCATCCTCTGTCGGGCGATGCTGTGACCGTGGGGATTGCAAAAGATCGGGAGGTCCTACGTATCTTGCGCCAGGAAGCTAGCGTACTGAACACGGAACACCTCAACGTTCATGAGCTCAAGCATATTATCTCGGAAAGGTATGGCCAAAGACGTACCGGGTTAGCTGTGACCTTGCAATCATTCGGTTTCAAAAACGGCGTGCCAATCGATGCTGATATGGTGTTCGACCTACGTTTCTTGCCGAATCCGTATTTTGACCCAGCGTTACGTCCCCTTGACGGTCTAGACAAACAAATATCTGATTACGTTTTGGGTACTGAAGATGGAGGGGAACTGGCTGGGCGAATAGAAGATCTAATTCGGTATCTATTGCCTAAGTTTTCCGCTGAGGGAAAACGCTATCTCACGGTGGCTATCGGTTGTACTGGTGGCAAACATCGTTCGGTCGCCATGGTAGAGGAATTGCGGAAGCGTCTTGCGGATCAGTGGGGCGTTATGGTCCGACATCGTGATCTAAATCGGAGCAGGGAAAAGCGCCGGTGAGTGACGAAGCGCGAGCCACTATCGAAATCGTGAATAAGCTTGGCATGCATGCGAGGGCTGCTTCTGTGTTTGTCCAACTGGCGTCAACATTTACTAGCGACATCTCGGTAGTACGAAATGGCGAAGAGGTAAATGGCAAAAGCATAATGGGTGTCTTACTGTTAGCTGCGGCCAAGGGAACCCAGATAGAAATCATAGCGAGGGGAAAAGATGCTGAGTCTGCAGTGCAAGCTCTCCAGCAATTAGTCACCGATAGGTTCGGTGAGGATAGCTAGTGTCGGACGAGTATGATTTGAACGCTGCTAGCGGTGTGTTTTTGATTTCCGCTAACCAGAGCAAAAAGGGGATTCCGGCAGCCCACGGGATAGCTATTGGGCGTGCTTTCCTGGTCGACAGGCGAAAGCTAAAGGTCCCCAAGAGGAAAATCGATCCCGATGAGGTGGACTCCGAAGTTGAGCGGTTTAGACGTGCAATAGAAGCAAGCGGTCGGCAATTTGAGAGAATCAAAAAGAAAATTGCTGCCCAGCAAGCGGATCACTATAACGTAATTACGGCCCATCAGCTGATCTTGCACGATGAACACTTGGTTGACGAGACTGTTCGGCACATCAAGGACGGTGCAATCAACGCGGAGTGGGCGATGCGGAAAACGGTTGCTCATATCAAAGGTGTCTTTGATGCGGTTGAGGATGACTACTTTCGGGAAAGACGTAGCGACGTAGAATTCGTCGGAGAACGTATCCTGCGTAATCTTCTCGGGCACAACACCGCCGTTTCGCCGCCACCAGATGCCATCGTTGTGGCGCGCGATTTATCTCCAGCTGATACCGCTGAAGTTTATCGAGCGATGGTGGCGGGCATCATAACCGACATGGGAGGCAAGACGTCTCACACGGCAATTATGGCAAGAGCCCATGAAGTCCCTTGTGTTGTTGGCCTTGAGAACATCACAAATACGGTAGAGAACGGAGACCTAATAATCGTTGACGGAACAGAGGGAGTGGTTGTCCTTCAACCTACTCCAGCTGTGGTGGCAGACTACCGAGAACGCAGACGGGCCGAAGTTGCCGCCGATGCAGCATTACTCCTCAATCGAGATGAGCCCGCATCGACTTCCGATGGCTACGAGGTATTGCTTCGCGCAAATGTTGAAGCAACTGACGAAATTCCCAGCGCCGTTTCTCATGGTGCAAAGGGCATAGGCTTGTTTCGTACCGAGTATTTATACATGGGTACAAACGAAATGCCGACCGAAGAAAACCTTCACAAGTTAGCGTGCACTGTGTTGTCTCAAGTTGGCGGTGAACCGGTGACATTTAGGACCATGGATGTTGGAGCCGACAAACTTTCGCGACTGGTTACAACGCCACATGCAGAAGCAAACCCGGCTCTCGGATTGCGGTCTCTTCGTTTGTGTTTAACAAGCGCTGTTCTTCCACTCTTTAAGCAACAGATCCGCGCGTTTCTTCGAGCTTCTGTTGAAGGCCCGCTTCGTTTGATGTTGCCAATGATATCGGGGGTAACGGAGTTGAAAGAGTCGTTGGGAATTATCGAAGAGTGCAAGGAAGAGCTTTCGCAAAAAGGGCTTGCTTACGATGATGAGATGCCGATTGGTATAATGATAGAAACACCAAGTGCGGCCTTGGTGGCAAATCACTTAGCTAAGCTTGTCGATTTCTTCTCTATTGGCACCAACGACTTGATTCAATACACGATGGCCGTGGATAGGGTTAACGAGTTCGTTTCCTATCTTTATGAACCTATGCACCCAGCGATTTTACGGCTGATTGACAACACTATGAAGGCTGCAGCTAGCAGCGGGATTTCCGTTAGCGTTTGTGGTGAAATGGCAGGTGACGCGGAAGTCGCCCCTTTGTTGGCAGGCCTAGGTCTCCGAGAGCTTTCGATGAACTCTGTGGCGATTCCAGGAGTTAAAAATGCCATTCGAAAGTATTCGATGGCGGGCCTTGAGAAGCTGGCGAAGGAAGCTCTTGAGATGCCCGACGGTGATGCAGTCCGCTCTCTTGTTCGTTCGCTTTAACGACAGACAGAGCCAGGGCCGTCGTGAATCGTTCGGCAGGTCGTTCCGGAGGGACACTTCTTTTTTAGTCCACATTTTACCTCGCAGGAACTGAACTCAGGACCTGATGGCCCCGCGACACCGTAGTACTTCACGCATGTCATTCCATCCGCACATTTTCCGTCTGGAGAGCAGGGATCGCCATAGCCTTTGGCTCCACCAACTTTTAACGTTTTTGGTGCCAATTTCCTTTTTGCATTCTCTTTGGACGCCGTTCCGCTTTTCGCTGTGGGCTGGTGGTCAATTTTATGTGCTGTTCGTGACGTTGTTTCTGGTTGTTGCTCGCTGCCGCAGGCGGTGAAAACCAAAATTGCAAGGAATACGGATGCTTTGCGGAACATTGAGGCAGTCTAGCATTAGGACGTCAGTGTTGGCAGGTCTATTGACTTGCGAACCGGTTTCTTAGATCTTGCGGGTATGGCTGATGGAGCAGCAGACGGCATAGGGCGTGACGTATTGCTGCAAACGACCGCAGCTGCTGGGTCACTTGCTACCGGTGTCGCTCAGGAAATTATCGACCCGCTTCGCGATATTCGAGACAGTTTGGCCGTAATGGTTTCCACGATTGATCAACATATTTTGAGCGCAAAGGGACCGTCACCTTTGCCGTGGGACACGATGAAAGCAATGCGGGAACGCCTTGCTGAGGCGTACCTAACAAGCCGGTTAGTTTCACGCTTGACCGGCGACTTAGCTAAAGCAGTGGACACAGATCCAGATACCGTAGAGTTCGTCGAAATAAATAAGGTGGTTGAAACTGCCGTAAACCTAACCCGGCACAGAATGAGTGGAGATACTGAGGTCTTCATCGATTTCGGATCACTTTCGCCGGCCAGCCTGAATACTGGAGAACTGGTTTTGGCTCTGGCCCGACTGCTTATGATTTCCGCTGATTCCGCTAGAGGTGTTGAGGGGGGAGCAATCTCGATAAAAACTCGTGCAGAGGCCCCTAACGGAAGTGAAGAGGTGGTTATTTCTGTCATGGACAATGGTGGAGGGCAGACAGAGGCGGCGTCAGCGGTCAAGCCATTCGTGACTCGCCTCGTTGAACGAATGGGGGGTACCTTTGCAGGAAGATCTGAGCAAGGGCAGGGGTGCTTCTTCGAGCTCCGATGGCCGGTTGAGACGGAATGACCGTTCCTTTTACCGTTCTTTCTGGCTTTCTCGGTGTTGGCAAGACAACGGCACTTAACCGCATGCTTCGAGCTCCGCTTGGGAAGAAAATTGCGGTGCTTGTGAATGAACTTGGTCGCATCGCGATAGACACAAGCCTGATTGTTTCTCGCGGAGGTGATGTTCTCGAACTTGCAGGAGGTTGCATTTGCTGCAAGTTGGGAAAAGATGATTTGTGGGACGGAGTAGCCGATATCGTAAAAAGGGCAAAGCCAGATGCTTTGGTACTAGAAACGACCGGTATTGCCGAACCGCCCGCGATAGTGAAATCGATGGAAAAGATGGGTGGGTCGGCGGGGGTTCGACTCGCTGGCGTTATCTGCGTTGTCGACGCAAGCGTAGGCTCACTGCATTTCGACAGGCATGAGGAAGCTAGGATTCAAGCCGAGTCCTCGGACCGAATCTTGCTGTCGAAGATGGATATTGCACCAGAGGAGTCCGTTAGACAAACCCACCTTCTATTGGACAAATTGGCGCCTAATGCGGAACGAGCAAGCTTTCCACGCGGCGAGGACGCAGGATTTTCGTCATGGATGCTTGAGCAGCGAAGTTTAGTCGGGAAGATACCAAGTCCTAGGCAGCACAAACATGGGCAAATTTCCGCAGTTTCCTATAGCGATCCAGCACCCCTAATTGGCGACCTGCTTCTATCCACCCTTGACCGATACAATTCCGTTTTGCTTCGCGCTAAGGGGTATGTGAGTTTGGTAGGAGGAAAGACGGGATTCCTGGAGTTCGCAGGAGCTAAACTCAAGCTAGAAGAGAGAGCTATTCCCGATCATGTCGACGGCAATGAGTTTGTGCTAGTTGGCGAAGGGCTTGACGAAAATGAACTGCGTCGTTCGATTGCTGCGTGCCGCGCAAAAAAATTATGAATTGACCAGATCGTCGATACAAGTCTCTGCGATAGACGTAGACCAATCGCGCTTGTTCACAAAGTAGTACCTGAGTTGACCAGTCCTATCCACGACGAAGGACTCGGGAACTGCAGTAATGCCATAGCTCTTAGCTATTGCTCCCAGGTTCTCCGATGCATCCTTTGGTGGATCTAAGAGAATAGTAAGAGGACTTCCTTGCGGAAGTTTCTTGCGGACAGGTTCCCATTCAGAGTTGGATGCTAGCGCAAGTACTACGAGGTCTTCTCGGTCGTATTTTTTTTGAAGTGCTTCCAGAGATGGTTTTTCTGATTCGCACACCCCGCACCAACTACCCCAAAAGTTAACCACAACGACTTTTCCACGGTAGTCGCTGAGTTTGACGCTTTTTCCTTCGTGGTTTTGCGCTGTGAATTCTAACGCTTTGGGAAGAGACTCTTTCGCTACTGCCAGTGATTGGTAAACCGGCGACGTCGGAGAAGGGCGAAGACCTTTGCAAGCCGCTTTTATTTCACGGCTCCGTGCTGGTTCTACGATTGTTTGGAACTGAACCGCGAGGATGGCGACAAAGCCAACGGCGACTAAGAGCGATATCCCTTTAATCCACTGATTCATGTACCGGTAAATTGTAGTAGAACTTGGGTATTCCTCAAGGCGGAGAAAGAAAAGGCTGGTTTGAAAATATACAGATGCCCACGAACGCCTACAAAAAGAGGCGTTTACCTGTAATGGGCCTTTGTGACGCTGAAAAAATTATAAGCGATCTCGTCTGCTAATCTTGATTTATCGGGGGAGTGGATAAGTAATGGGATGTAGTCTGGCCCGGCCGCGTCGACGACTCCGTAGGTTGGATCAAGGGTATTCCAATCTTCTCCATCTTTCAGAGCTATCCATCGATGCCGGAGAAGTTTTGAATTCGCACGTCTGTATCCGGTAACAAGCTGTGCTTCGCGTCCATTTTCAATTGCGATATCAACCGCGATTTGTGCGAACGCGTTGCAATCTCCTCGGGCTTTGCCAGCGACTGATGGAGTGAAGACAGGAGCTGCGAGAGTCGGAGAAATGCGCTTTGCGGTCTCTTGCAGCAATCGGTGCTCAAAAGGGGTGCCGTCTCGTCTAATTGGCGCAAGTTTGATGGTCTTCGATTTTTCTCCGGACAGAACGATTTGGCGGCTTGGCGTTCCACGCACACCAATAGTGGTAAGCGAGATGACATCGGGGAGGGTGCTCTTCGTGGGTGAAGAACTACGAATCGCTTTGCTTGATCCCATTTCGACAGAAATCGGAATGCCTTGTGTATCTAAAATGGTTGTAGACAAAATTGTTCCCAATTCCGTCTCTAGTTCTTGGGCGAGGTTTGCTCCGCTTCTTTTGGTTTGAAGTGTCTCGACAATGAATCCATAGCCTGGCAAGAGAACACGAGCGTTCGCTTGCATATCAAGTCTGTATACGGCGAGGTCGGCAACATCGCTGGCCTCTACTACTTTTTGGTGCCCAGTGTTCTTATTCAAGACAACCCATGAGCGATCCCGTTGTCGTGTAGCGACAATTTGTTCTTTGATGCCATTTGAGGAAAGCGACCATTCCACTCTTTCTCCACGTAAATCGGGGTTTGCGAAGATCCGAATTAAAGACTTCGTGGTTACAGGTACGCCGTCACGAAGAACGGAAACCTCCTCCCGGCGTAGGTAAAGGTAACGCCCATTCCGTTCGGAGAGAGCTTCCTTCGCTGAACCTATGGGGTGGTTTTTCCAAGAGAGCTGGTAGAGCGTCTCAAATTCCAGAGGTGTCGAATCTATTTCGACCGGAAACAGGGGGGATGTCTCGCGCCCGCAAGAAAGTCCCAGGAAAAACGACATTACCAATACAATCGCCCTACTTGACGGTTGGACTATTTGGCCCCAGCCCATTTTCCTTGTTTACCACGAGGACAAAGAGCGGGTTAGGATAGGCCTGCTTTTATGGAAGATTGGATTATTGTTGGCTGCGGTTACACGGGGTCGCGGCTCGCTCGTTTGCTTTTGAAGCGAGGCCATAACGTATACGCAACCCGTCGTTCTGAGGACGCCCTTGCAGCTCTTCGTTTGCAAAACCCCAGCCTGAAAACCATCTCTACAGACGTTTCCGACTTGGTTTCCTCCAGCGCGCCTTGGAAAGGGGCAACGGTAGTGTTTAGCGCGCCCCCTCACAAAGAAGGTCCCGAAATCGAGGAGGATTTTGCGAATCTGATGTCACGCGAAGGCATCAGAAGGTTAATTTACATTTCGTCAACCGGAGTTTATCCCGCCCTCAATGGTGAGTGGATAGAAGAGGGCAGGGACTTAGGACCGCCAACCAGTGCACATGGTCAAAGACGGCTTCTTGCTGAAAACGCGATTTTCGGTCCGGCTATTGATTCTCGTGTTTCGCTACGTGCTGCTGGTATCTACGGACCTGGGCGTGGGATTCACGTTAGAATGCAAACTGGGAGCTACAAGCTACTTGGCGAAGGCAACACTTATGTCAATCGCATTCATGTCGATGACCTTTCGAAAGCTGTGCTTTTGGCGGGACAGGTTAAGGAGTTGATACGGCCCTACTATAATGTTGCCGACGGGAACCCAAAGAAGACTCGCGAGCAAGCAATAGAAGTTGCTGAGTTACTAAATCTCCCCATGCCCGAGAGCATGCCCCTATCGGAAGCGTCGCCTATGGCACGAGCATTCTTGATGGGGAATCGGCGTATTTCTAATCGAATCCTTAGAGAAGAGTTAGGTTGGGCTCCTTCCTATCCGACGCTTGCAGAGGGAATCGCGCAAGCCATGGCTGAAGAGTCTTTGGCCTAGTCGCGTAGTCGCCTAGAAAAGCCGACAATAAAAATAAGGCCGAGCAGACAAAGGCCCAAACCGTGAGATGCGCCATGATCGCACCCGCTCGTTTCCGGTACGGCAACAGACCTCGGAGTGTCATTGCAGATTGATAGCTGTTCGCAAAGGTCAGCCCACCTTAGCTTTGCGCACGTCCTTGCTTGGATGGTCTCCTCTGGACAGGCAAGTGGTCCAACGATTTGCGAAAACTGCATGACCTTGTTCCATTCTTGACCGGTCAAGGATGTACCTAGGGCAAATTCGTCTGGCTCCCAGTTTGCGGCACATGAAAAAAGGGCACCGTTTTCATTCTCGGCAAAGCATGCTGCGCGTGGTTGGCTCTGGGGCTTCTCCCATTTAGGTGTACCGGGGAGTCCGGCATTGGGAGCAACCACTACACAACCTTCCAACTCCGACGCGCTACCATCGCAAGGAGAGTCGATGCCCGCGATGACAGCCTTTCCGTCCTTGCGTAGGTGGAAGGCTCGGATTTCCCCAGGCATTGACAGAATTCGCTCCCAAGTTTGCCCTCCGTCTAGTGTTCTATAGATGTCGTCGCCAAGTGGTTTTCTGGCGCGCAGAACCCGAGCGAACACGACATTTGGGTCTGTCGGGGAAACTGCCTCGATCAAGATTTGCGAATCGTCGTCTAGGTCAAAGTCATTGGTAGGAAGTTCAGACCAAGTATCTCCACCGTTTTTTGTTCGAGCCAAGAGCGAGGAGGACGTCTCGCCGACACCACCGGGAACGAAGCCAGTCACGTATACGGTAGAAGCAGGACTGGGGGCAGGTTGAACCGTCAACCACCAAACATCGTCGCGTAGAAGTCCCACTGATTGAAAGGGGCCCCCAGCGACGCTCTTATAGACATCGTTCGCTGTGTTTCCAGTCGACGTGGTTGCCCAGACGACTTGGTCGGTCGCGACTTCGACTTCTCCGACCCACTTCCCAGAAAAAGGGCCAGCTACCTCTCGCCAAGAGCACCCGCCATCATCGCTGAACCGCAGGCCTGCAAAGGTGGTTGCGTAGATGGTCCCATTCGCGGCAACGGCATAATCTGGATCGTATGTGCCTCCGTAGCCGATAGCCTCCTCACACACCCAGCGAAAGGATGCTCCGTCGTCATTCGACAAAAGGAGACCAAAGGTGGCGGGGACTAGGAGTTTTGATTCACTGCCGGCTTGAAACCGAATATCAACGGTGGCAGGGAATCGCCCATTTGCCAGGCCAATATGGGGAAAAATGATCTGAGTTGCGAACGCGAGTAATAACGTCCTGCTGGTTATAGACACTCTACGCACGCGCGCTCATTATTTTCTCTTGGTTTCACCGTCGACGCTAAAACCGAGATCGCGAATTTGATTTAGGGCAGCTTTTTTTGAGGTCTCCAACTTGTCGGAGGCCAGGGCAATTCGTACTTGGCCCATCTCGGCGTCAGCTTCGACTCCCAGCACACCTGCCAGGGCGCCTACTTTGGCGATGACTTTTCTTTCGCACCCGCCGCAGCGCATTCCACCTACTTTTACGTCAGCCCAAACGGCATCTTCTGGAACACCGCGTTTGATTACCTTTGCTGCCGCATCATCCCATTGGTTGCACCCACCACCGCATTCCTCGCCGTCACCGCATTCGGCAGAGTCTTCGTCGGCTCCTTTGGCTGGTGCACTGCTCACAGTTTTGGCGACAGTGGCACCTTCTTCTGCGTTCTTTGGTGCTTGGTTCTTTTCGCAGCCGCTGACGCAGAGAGAGCAAACCAGAAGCAATGCGGCAAATACGGACAGTTGGCTAATTCTTCCCATGGGAGGTTCTTACCTCAGCTGCGAGGTTTCGTCCATGCCTCGAGATGCTAAGGGGTAAGCATTTGTAACAACTCAAAGTAATCGAGCAGGAACAAACACACGCCGGCCATTATTCCAGCTAGGACGTCATCGAGCATGACCCCTAGACCGGACCGAACATATTTATCAACATGCGCAATTGGAAATGGTTTCAAGATATCGAAGAGCCTAAACAAAATAAAACCGGCTGCTAAGGCGACGAAGGACGAGCGGTCTACAAGTGCGACAGTAATCAAGTAGCCCGCGACTTCGTCAATTACGATTCGACCGGAATCGTGCGTACCCCAAAACCGGTCGGCTTCATTTGCCGCCCAAACACCGATAAGTGTGACTAGCGTCGCGAGTGCAAGGAACCAATGTAAAGACAACGTCGCTGTGAACCATGCGACGGGAATAGCAACTAGAGTCCCTGCCGTACCTGGCGCAATTGGCGAGTAGCCGGCACCACCAGCGGTAGCTAAGGCACGCGATAGAAAACTCGACACTGGCAATGCGCTCTTTGTCACAAATTTGAATTTAGACCACAGGGAGGGATTTCGGGCAGCAGAAGTTCCCGTGGCTGCATAAGAAGGCAATTTTCGGAGCTTTCCTTGGAAACGACAGGGGTGAATGGTAGACAGTGGAGTCTACTTTAGCTTGGTGAATCCATGAATCGACTGATTGTTTTATCCCCAGCGCTCGTCCTCCTCGGTTACTTCTTGGTGGCACTTTTGGCGTATTCGTTTCTAACTTTGACTGGGAAGCGTCCGCCTCTTACTGAGAAGCGTGAGCGCGGCAATTTTTTCGATTTTTTCATCCACTATTTTGTCTGGGTAATTGGCCCGATCGAACGCTGGTTTGTGGCGATGCGGATTACCCCAAACCAAGTTACGTTGACCGCTCTGGTCTGTTGCGCAATCGCAGCGATTGCTATTGGTACGGGACACATGGCGACAGCTGGTTGGCTGTACGTTACAGCGGGTATGCTTGACGTACTTGATGGTCGAATCGCACGTCGGATGAATCTTTCTAGTAAGGCGGGCGCGTTTCTAGACTCGGTCACCGACCGCTGGGGCGAGCTCTTGGTTTTTAGTGGCTTTGCCTGGTTTTTGCGCGACACAGTTTGGCTGATGGCTGTCATGATGGCGGCGGCCGGCTCGGTCATGGTGAGTTACGCGCGCGCGCGAGGGGAATCCCTTGGCATTGATCTCGCCGAGGGCATTATGCAGCGCTCAGAGCGGATGACGTTGGTGTCTATTGGAACGCTTATCACCGCATGGTTTAACGCCGACAACTCTACTGCTCATTTTGGCATTCATGTCATAGGCGTCGCGCTGCTCCTCACAGGAATTGGATCGACAGCCACTGCGCTATCGCGTTGGATTAAAGGTTACCAAGCCCTGAAGGCTCTCGAGTCTGAGCCCGAAGAACTTGAATCGCAAGCCAAGGCGGCAAGCAGCATTTCGGTGGCTTAAGACCTCTCGCCGACGAAGCCTGGGACCTCTCGCCCACAAAAAAGCCCCCGACCGAAGTCGGAGGCTATAAGTTACTATCGAGTACTGTCTATTTAGCAGTTAGGCGAACAGAGATTCGTCGGTTCTGTTTTTTACACTCTGGGGTGTCGTTTGCTGGGCATGCTGGAAATGCAGGACCAAAACCCTCTGTTTCAATAGAAGAAACGTTGGCGCCGGCTTTGCCAAGCGCTGCTTTGACCGCGTCGGCTCTCTTGGTTGAGATTCTTTTGTTGGCTTCTTCGCTGCCAGTGTTGTCAGTGTAACCGCCAACCTTAATTTTCGCGTTTGGGTAGGCTTTGAGAATTGCTCCAACGTTGGCAAGTTGTGCCGTTGAATTTGGTCCTTGGTGTTTTGCGCTACCTGAGGCGAAAGTAAGTCTGTCGAAGTCATACCAAGAGCTGTCGTCGACGGCTCGATCCGCGTCGGTGATATGTCCAATAAGCTTGCTCTCGATACCACCTTCTGCTCCACGAATCGTTGTTCCGTCTGGAAGTTCGAAAGAGTATGGAAGGGCTTTTGCCTCCATATCGGAGACCTGCGTTTCCACTTCACCAACCATTTTCGAAATAGGTCCGAGTTTATCGCCGACATCTGTTTTAAGTTTGTCGAGCAGACCAGTCATCGCAGTCATATCTTTGTTGGCGACTGCCGCTGTCACAGATTCTTTTGCGGAACCCAGAAGTCCTTGCATCGCTCCAAGGGAAGTACCGGCGCCAGTTAACTTGCCAAGCAAGTCGCTAGCTCCATCCATCCCAGACATCATTCCGAGTTTGCCTTTCAGTCCATCGATTTTGCCGGTGAGACCTGAAATCTCAGGGCCAAATTTTCCAAGAAGCTCCATGGCTTGGGACTGGAGGGCACCGATATCACCAGCCTTTTTACAACCAGCCACTGTGAGGCAGATTGAGGCAGCGAGAAGAAGGGTTCGCGTAGATCTTTTGCTCATAGTCCGGATGGATACTCAAAAAACGACCGACACGGAAGTTGTGGGAGGGGTAATTTGAGTGAATTGTATTCGAACGACAAGAAAAGGGTCGGATTTAAGCAACCAGGGCTCACAAGGTCAGCATTTTGGCGACGGCCCTTTGCCTTTGAAGCGAGCGAAGTAGTTTGGCCACACCGCGTTCTATTACAACGTCTGCGGCCCGTTGATCGAGGCCTTCGTGCTCCAGATGCTTTTGAAGGCTCTCCAGCAAGCCAAACAAGTTGTCACTGTGAATCTCGGTGAATGGCAATATCATTTTTTCCTCCGTAAATTGTTACACGTACAGGTCACTGAATAGTTGGGCTCTCAACAAAGAAAACCGTTGCCCCAGGGGGAAAATTCCCGCTTGTCCAACTAGCTCAGAGAAAGCACAACAGGGGCGTGGTCCGACGGTGTCTTTCGTGCGCGGATATCTCGGTGAATGGAGCATTCAACGCAGCGCGAGCGGAGTGTGTCTGTAACGTAGAGGTGATCAATTCGGAGACCCCGATTTCGTTTGAACCCCTGCATCCTGTAGTCCCACCAGGAGTAATGTCCTGGGCCATCTTCGAAGTGACGAAAAATATCTGTGAGGCCCCAAGATACGATGCGCTTCAGAGCACTTCTTTCCGCAGGACTGCAGAGAATGCCCTCGCCAAAACGTTCTGGGTCATAAACGTCTCGGTTATCGGGGGCCACATTGAAGTCGCCACATAGAACGAGTGGGTCGTCTGTTGAGCACTTCCGGTCAAGAAATTCCCTCAGCCTCGCGAGCCAATCGATCTTGTACTGATACTTGTCGCTTTCTGTCGATTGGCCGTTAGGAACATATACGCAGATGACCCGAACTCCTTTTATGGTTGCTGCTATAAGGCGGGATTGCTCGTCGGGTTTGGAGTCGCCGAACGACATGACGACGTCGCTTACATCATGCCGCGACACGATTGCCACGCCGTTGTAAGCGCGTTGGCCACGATGCACTGAGGAGTAGCCGGCTTTCTCGATCTCTTCCCAGGGGAAATCGTCGTCTGTCACCTTGGTCTCCTGAAGGC
>CAYPIX010000017.1:0-45062 GCA_964410875.1 uncultured Kofleriaceae bacterium | reverse complement strand
GTATCAAATGCTGCAGAGGTAAGCCCCTGCTTGGCGCGAGTCCGCGCCAGCCAGTAAAGAGCTTGTCCCTCTCGTGACCAGTGGGTTTCTAGGGGGACGGCGCGAACTTGTTCCTGGAGCCACTTCTCGGCAGTTTTGTACTCACCACGCTTATACGCTGGCCAAGCAAGGCGCCAAAAAGCCTCAGAGCGCATGTCGCCGGTTGGGTACTTAGCGGAGACGGTTGCAAGCAAGTCGTCCGCTTTCTTGTCCTCGCCAAGCCAACGATACTGGCGAGCAGCCAATACTCGTGCGTCATCGGCATAGCTATTCTCGGGGTACTGCTCCTCAATAATGCCGTAGCGTGCGATAGCCTCTTTCGCTTTATCGAGCATAACGAGTGTTCGTCCAGCCTGATAGGCAGACTTGACGTGAAGATCTTCGAGCTTTGCTTTCTTACAGGCCTTGATTGCTTTGTCGAAAACAGGAACCGCATCTTCGCGACGCCGTTGCTGCCAGATACTCACTCCCAGGTTGTACTGGGTTTCACAACGCTGTTCGTTTGTAAGCTCTCTGGAGGCAAGAGCTCTGCGGAGTTCGCGCTCAGCTTGCTTGTTTTGTTTGGCCTGCAAAAGATCGAGGCCTTTGGCTAGTGACGAAACGCCGGAGACCTTAGATCTGCGTCTCTTCGGTCGCTTGGTATCAAGTTTCTGCTTTGCCTTCGTTGCCCAAGTTGTTTTTGAGCCCTCCGAAATCACTTTTTCGTAGGCGGCCGTACGCTTCTTTTTATTCGCCCCAAGGGTCTCTAGAGCAACAGCAATTCGGTAAAATGCTTCCGACCGACGAATTCCGTTGGGATTTTTGGCTACGTAGTCACGGTAATGTGACAGGGTGGCTTGCTGGTCTGATCGACCACGAAGGATGTCCCCGACCAAGAAGCTTGCGTCAGCCGACCACGCGGAGCCATGCTGAACCGCTCGAGCTTGTTTTTCAGCCGTAACTCGGTCCTTGGCGAAAAAGAATGCGCGCGCCGCGTTAAAATGAAGATAGTCAGAAAGAGCTGGAAGCTCTTCTACGAGCGCTGCAAACCTAGTCGCGGCTTGGGTCCACTTACCCTGTTTGCTTTCGCAAACTGCGATGAGCAGGGAAAGCTTGGCCTTTGTTTCTTCACTTTGTTTAGCGACTGCTTTCTTGAATTTCTTTTCTGCGGCAGCCCAATTCCCCTTCGCAAACTCCTCCGCGCCAGACCCAGCAAAATATGGCTCTATGGTGAGACGCGGATCTGGCGGCGTCTCCTTAGGAATCAGCTTTTGTTGCTGATTGGGCTTGCCGTGGAGTTCTGTCGAGCATGCGGCCCCCAAGAACAGGGATACGAGGAAAACCGCGCCCATGATCTGGGTCGATGCTCGGATCCGGGACGGGAGACAGCAAAACACGTTGTAAAGCTAGCAAGCGTACCCTTACGGAGCAATCTTCAAGCAACCCACTTAGCAATCGAGACAAGGAGTTTACCTTTATCTCCCAGGGACTGGGCCCAAGCGATTGCCTTGGAGGACAGCTCACTTCTTCGACTCGAGGATTTCTCGCTAAGATGCGGAAATTCTCCATCGTCAAGGTCGTCGGCGTATTGGAAAGCGACCCCTATGAGCATTCCGAAGTCGTTAAACTCCTTTCTTTGCTTTTCGTTGGCGCCTGCAGCAAGGCTTCCAAGCTCTGCAGACACAGCAAAGAGCTCACCAGTTTTTGCTCGGTGGATAGTCTCGAGCTGCTCGAATGTTGGCGAGGGGCTTATGGCCAGATCCAAGGCTTGCCCAGCAAGGATACCTCTTGAACCGGCTGCTTTACTAAGGGCCGAAACAGCGAGCGCAGCATTATTCGAAAATTCGCTGAGGAGTTCGAAGGCAAACGTCAGTAGAGCATCACCCGCAAGGAGTGCGGTCGCTTCATCATACTTTTTGTGAGTGCTTGGTTTCCCGCGTCGTTCATCGTCGTCGTCCATACACGGGAGGTCGTCATGAACCAACGTGTATGAATGCATAACTTCGACTGCCAGTGCTGCGGGCAGCGCGTTTGTACGCGGACCGCCCAGGGCATCGCAGGCGGCGAAAACGATGGCCGGCCGGATTCGCTTTCCTGGAGAGGTCGCTGCGTAGTGCATTGCTTCCCGCAACCGACGTGATGCATCATTTGCCCCCTCTTTTTGACCAAGTCTTGCCTCGAGCTCCCCGTTGATTTTGCTTTGGGTGTACTCCAGTAACTCGGTCAACTCGGCCGGGGCGTTGTCTGATTTGATGGAGGTCAAGCTTCGTCTTGGTCAAGAGCTCTGGTTTCACCGGATTTAACAAGTACTTCTACTTTTTTCTCGGCGCTATCGAGAAGAGAATGGCCACGTTTTGCCATGGTCACTCCGTCTTCATAGGCTTTCAAAGATTCTTCTAGGCTGAGGTCGCCGGTCTCTAGTTTTGATACGACCGAACGCAGTTGCTCAAGCAACTCGTCGAAGCGGGGTTCTTCTTGCTCTGGCTTCTTCTTGGCCACGCAGGGAGACTCCATCTAGAACCCCTCAACGTCAATAATGAAAACAGCTTGCACCTACAAACCTTGACTTTTCATGGTAGTTACGCAAGAAATGAATAGCCCATGGGCGAAGAACAGCAATTCAGACAGGAAGACACTGGCGGCTTAAAAGTTCGTTGGAAACAGTTCCTCGTCGACAACGGGCTCAATACAACGCAGCAGCGTGAGCTCATCGTAGATTCTTTTCTAAAGTGCAAAGATCATGTGTCCATTGACGACCTTTTGTCTCGGGTTCGGAAGCGAAATAAGAAAGTCGGTTACGCGACCGTTTACCGAACTCTCAAGCTGCTAGTAGACAGCGGTCTCGCTCACCAGCGTCAATTCGGCGATGGGCAGGCGCGGTTTGAAGTCACCGGTGACCACCATGATCATCTGATTTGCACGAAGTGTGGTCTCATTCTTGAGTTTGAAGACGAAGAGATCGAGCGATTGCAAGAGAACGTAGCCGCTCGTTTAGGTTCCTTCAAAGTTGTTCGTCACCGCCATGAGCTCTACGGTCTTTGTCCCAAGGCCCAGGGAATATCGGGGGGAAGCTGCCCGAACGAAAAGTGAGGCGACTCTTTTCAATTAGGAGTCGTGTTACCAAGGATGCTTTTCTGGGCGCCTTGCTCGTCCTACTAACTTCGGGGTTGTCGGGCTGCAAACAGCCGCCGTCGCCCATCGACGGTTACGGCAAGTGGCGGTTCGGAATAACGACTGCGAAAGACGGCATAGCTTGCAGCAAACGTGACACTTATACGTTCTGTTCAAACAATGGCCCCGTGGTTATCGCAGAACAAAAGACCAACATAAATCTGTACTTTGACGGCGTCGAGAGCACATCACCTTTGAGCGAAATTGAACTAGCTATACCCCGGTGTCGACCGCAGAGCGTAGCGAGGGCATTGCTTACCAAACTCGGAAAACCGACTGAGACTACGAAAGCGAAAATGCGTTGGTTGGGAAGTCACTCAACCATATTGGCCCTTGTTCCAGCGGAGGATGACGAATGTCTTGTCTATTTTCTTCGCCCAACAGACAAAACGCGCGCAGCCGAGCTTTGGAAGTAGCAGTTACTTCTCGATTTTATCCGTGACTTGAGCGTGGAGTGTGAGGGAAACGCTGACGGTATCGTCCACTTTGAACATTAGAATTTTGGGCGGAGTGATATCAAAGTCTGTCGCACGAATTTCAAACTCCGCTTCGGCTTGTAAATTTGTATCCGTGATCGAGGTACGAACTGTCGCGTTCACTTCGCGGGAAGTGTTGCGCCACTGTATAGTTCCAGCGACCTTTGCGCTTGCTTGGTCTTTAGGAAGTTCCAGCGCCATTAATGTGAATCGAGCCTTGGGGAACTCGCGGCTTCCGAGTTCTTTATGGAGCTTTCTGTTGCGAAGGAAATCGCCAGCGTCCGCTTTAGAGGTGTTTACTTCTATTTCCCCAGCCCAACGGAGTACGTTGTTGTCTTCATGGCAAGTTAGCGAGCCGCCAATTAAGGGCATTGAAAAATTCAAGTCGTGAACATTGGACTTGGCGATCGCTAAAACCCTACTTTTGGTGGCATCTACTTGGAAAAATTTCACGGGACGAGAGTCTTTTAGACGCCGCACTCGAGTAAGAGGGTCGTAATATTGTCTGTACCACCCGAGCGGTTGGCCTGATCGACAAGTTTAGCGACTGCTCCTTCTAGCGAGTCTGACTTTGCGACCAAATCGCCCAATTCTGGATCGGTCACCATTCCAGTAAGGCCATCCGAACAGAGAACATAAACGTCGCCAGGCTCAATTTGGTAGGTCGATACATCAACCTGCACAGTTTCCCGCATACCAAGGGCGCGGGTAATGACGTTCTTGTGCGGGAAGTTTCGCTCTTCCTCTTCCGTCATATCGGGCTTCGCTTCTTTGTAATCTTCAAGGAGAGAATGGTCGCGTGTTAACTGTTCAATTGCACCGTTGCGAATGCGGTAGCAGCGCGAGTCCCCGACATGCCCAATGTAAACTTTGTCGCCACTAACGATACTGGAGACAATGGTTGTACCCATTCCTTTGTAGCGGACGTCCCGGCAAGAGGTTTCGAAAATCCTCAAATTCGCCAACTTGATGGAGCACACGAGTCTGTTTTCAATATATGAAAGTGACCGGTCCATCTTGAAAGGCCAGGTGGCTTCTTCGTCTTTGGTCCTTTGGTAGAATTCACTCATCGTCTCCGCTGCCATCTTGGAAGCGACTTCGCCTGAGGCATGTCCTCCCATTCCGTCGGCGACAATGAAGAGCTGCTCATCTTCTACTAGCGAGAAGTAGTCCTCGTTGTGGGTTCGTTTCATTCCCACATCGGTTTTGGCTGCGTATCGGATCTTCATACTATCGATTCGGCTCTGGGTGAGGCTGCTATACCTACAATAATTTTAGGTGATTGCGGTTTCCAAGGTCAACGTTTTGGAGGCGCCCTATTGGTGTAGCATACCGCGGTGGAAGCAGAGATCATCACGATTGGCGACGAGATTTGCTCTGGAGACATTGTTGACAGCAATTCTGCATGGCTTGCCAGCAGGCTCTCAGAGCTTGGGGTGGTGGTAAATTGGATCGTTACTTGCCGTGATCGGGTGGAGGACATAGAGGCAGCGATCGAATGGTCGGTTAACCGCTCCCGATTAATTTTTCTGTCTGGGGGCCTAGGACCTACATCCGACGACCTCACTGTGGATGTGGTCTCCAATCTGCTCGGACAGCCACCAGTTGTGGATGAACCCTCGGCTGCGCGGATGGTTGAACGCTATCAAAAGCGAGGTCGGACGCCTGATAAACACAGTCGGCGACAGTGCCGGGTCCCTGGTGGTGCTCGCGTTCATGCAAACTCCGTTGGTCTGGCGCCCGGATTCGAAGCCAACTACAAAGGCTCTGTTTTATTTGGACTTCCCGGCCCGCCGCGAGAACTCAAAGCGATCTCAGAGCAGGGGCTCTTTCCACGAATCATCGAATTGGCAGATGGTGCGATTCAGCCGGTTGAAAGTCGAGTCTATCGAGTTTTTGGAAAAGGAGAATCCGAGACCGGGATTGCATTGGAGGGAATGCTCGATGGCGCGCCCAACATATCACTACACTTTAGGGCGTCCTTTCCTGAGGTACTTGTGAAGCTAGTAAAAGAGTCTCGCGGTGGACAAGAACTCTCATCTTGGGACGAAGAGGTTCGACGTAGGGTGGGGCGATCTCTCTATGCAATTGGAGACGACAAGAGCCTGGCATCAACCGTCTTGGCAGAACTCGTAGAGCAAGGACTCACCTTAGCCACTGCCGAGTCCTGTACCGGTGGCGGATTAGGGGCGATGCTGACTGATATCTCTGGGGCTTCTCGCGCCTACCACGGAGGCGTTATCTCCTATGCTAACGAGGTAAAAGTGAGTCAACTGGGGGTCAAGTCAAAAACTCTTGATGACCATGGTGCAGTAAGCGAGCAGTGTGTTTTGGAAATGGCACAAGGGGTTAGGAAAGCCTGCGCGTCAGCTATTGGTGTTGCCATCAGCGGAGTTGCCGGGCCGACCGGTGGAACCGAGGAGAAACCTGTTGGAACTGTCTGGGTGGCAGTCTCTGATGATGCGGGCGAAAAGGCGCAAAAAGTTTTCTGGCAAGGGACTCGGCAGCAAGTTCGGAAAATTGGAGCGTTCGCGGCTCTTTCCGTCGTGTTACAGCGCGTGAGAAAAGACAATGATGGAAAATAGGGGAATTCGGCTTTTTTTCGCGGCCAAGCTTCCTCTAGAAACCACCAGAGTCTTGGAGGATTGGTGCGACGCGACGCGTGCTGCTTTAGCTGATTGCCGTTGGGTTGAGCCTGCGAACTACCACATCACGCTTCGCTTTCTTGGGTGGACCAAGCCTGAACTGAAAACCGCTCTGGTTGATCGAGCCTCGCAGTTGTTGGCCTCAGTCAAGAAAACAAATTTTCGATTGCGTGGTACGGGCGCGTTTCCTTCTCTCGCTCACGCGCAGGTTCTATTTGCCGAGTTAGAAAACGGTGGAGCTTGGCTTTCCGAGCTTTCCGCGCGTTTTGAAGAACTCGCTGTTGATCTTGGGTTTTCACCGGAAAAGCGCGATTTTCATCCGCACTTGACCCTAGCGCGGATAGGCGAGGCTAGGGATTTACGTGAATTGCTCGTAGACGCTGATCCCCTTGAAGCCGAGGGCTCCCAACTGTCTGAAGTTGCACTGTTCGAAAGCAAAGTAGGAGATTCACAATCTCAGTATAGGGCGGTTCATTCCTGGAGCTTGGAGTAGAAAAACCGACGAGGTACTGCTCAGATGATCAGACCCCTCTGCTACATGTTTTCAAGTCGATTTATCTCGGAAGGAAAACAATGCGGAGCTCACGAAAATCAGTAGAAAAGACACCAAACAAGATTCCCCAAGGGGAAACTCAGCGCGATAGAGCCATTGATCTCGCTCTCGGTGCGATTGAGAAACAGTTTGGCAAAGGATCGATTATGCGACTCGATGAAGATTCGGTCGCTGAGGGCATTAGCTCCATTCCGACTGGGTCTCTTGGTCTCGATATAGGTCTGGGCATAGGTGGCTTACCCCGCGGACGAATTGTTGAGATTTATGGACCAGAGTCGAGTGGTAAGACCACGTTAACGCTGCATGCTGTTGCAGAGGCCCAGAAAAAAGGTGGCGTAGCAGCTTTTATCGATGCAGAGCATGCGCTCGACGTTGGTTACGCTCGCAAACTCGGAGTGAAAACCGACGAACTCTTGGTCTCACAGCCGGATTGTGGTGAGCAGGCGCTAGAGATTGCCGATATGCTGGTTCGATCCAACGCAGTCGATATCATCGTTATTGACTCCGTCGCAGCTCTTACGCCGCGCGCTGAGCTCGAAGGTGAAATGGGCGATACACATGTGGGGCTGCAGGCTCGACTGATGAGTCAAGCTCTTCGAAAGCTAACGGGTGCGATTTCACGTTCCCGAACCACTGTTATTTTCATTAACCAAATTCGTATGAAAATCGGAGTAATGTTTGGAAGTCCCGAGACTACTTCGGGAGGAAACGCCCTCAAATTCTACTGCTCAGTTCGCCTCGACATTCGGCGTATTGGTGCCATCAAGAGTGCAGATGGTGTGATTGGAAACCGGACCCGAGTCAAAACCGTCAAGAACAAGCTCGCTCCACCGTTCCGAGAAGTGGAGTTCGATATCCTCTACGGGAAAGGTATTTCCAAAGAGGGCGAACTCATCGATTTGGGAGTGGCGGCCAATATGGTTGAAAAGAGTGGAGCTTGGTTCTCGTATGGAACTGAGCGCATTGGGCAAGGGCGCGAGAACGCCAAGACATTCTTGAAAGAGCATCCAGAGATGTATGCCGAACTAGAAAAACGACTTCGAATTCATCACGGTATTGACCGAGAAGAAGAGGACGCTGAACCGGTAAAAAAAGCGGCCGCTCCTGCTGCTGAAAAAGTGGCACCAAAACCGTCGGTTAAAACCGCTACTAAGACGGCCAAGGTCCCAACGGCGACATCGAAGCGACCGAAGGCATAACAGTTTAATTCCTCCCCTCACAAAACCACGGCGAGGGGAGGTCGTTTGAACTGTGGTTCCTCTCAATTGGAGCCAACAACGGTCCTGTTGTCAGGGGCTGAAACGAAAATCTAGTTGCTAAAAAAATTCAAGTAGGCGAAGTCTAGTCTGCGCGGAGTCTGAATTCAGGTGTGATGGAGGACTTTTCGTGTTTTGTCTGTTGTTTCGTGAATCCGAGTACTTTGGGTTAACGAAGAAAGAGGAAGAGATGCTTTTTTTGTCGCCGGGCGTACGTAGTGCTCTAACCGTTGGACTTTTGATCGCTTTTTCTGGTTGCTCTCATCCAGAAGCTTTGACTGATTTGCTGACGGAAGGTCCGCCAGAGGTAAACGCAGTGACTGTGATCAGCGACTCGCGAATGTCCGATTTGAATCGAGACGGGTTCGCCGATGACACACCGGAAGTCGCGACCTTCTGTCTCCAAGGTGAAGGAGTTCGTGTCCATCGGGGCATCTGTCCCGTTGCCAAAGACGAGGGCGGTCAACTTGTTCCAGGCAAGCGTACCTTTACGCCGGTGACAGATGCAGACCCAGCCGATTGGTTTGCCCGAATTGTTTTTAGTGAGCTCTTGGATCCGGATGTAGAAGACCTCGTTGACGACAATGACGATGGCGTCTTTGACCGCGGCTCTCTTGAGCAGACACAACCTGTGGTTCTTCTGTGTAACGACGTTGAGGTGCCCTATTCTGGTTACTACGATCCTTCCGGCAACGACGTTACCTATCCGCCTGGTCCTTCCTTAGTCATCGAACCATCGCGTCTGGCTGCTGATTTCGTGGCGACAGGCAGCAGCTGTTCTCTCGAGATTAAGGCGATGGTTACCGACAAAGAGGGCAACCCGGTTCCAGAAGAGTTGCGCGGTCCTTATGTCTTTGGCGTTGCAGATATGCGAATCAGCTCGCTTCCTGCCGACAGCCAGACCGGCCTTTTGCTCCAGCCTGAACTGGGAATTTCTTTCAATGCAGTGGTGGATGTCGATTCCGCCGCGGGCCTCATCGTTTTGAGCGATGGTGTTACAGAAATTGGCGTGACGCTTTCTCCGGGCGAACTGCCAACTAGTATTCTTGTTACACCCAGCGCGCCCCTTGCACCGAGTACCGAATACACGCTGACAGTGTCCTCGGGAATCCAGGATGTTGCCGGTGGCGTGCTGACTTTGTCAGAACCGGAAGTCCGTACCTTTACGACACGAGCCGTCGAATAACGGCTCTGATTTTTCGTGTAGTTTGAAGAGTTTTCGAGGGAGTAAAAATGCGTCAAGTGAGTTTTAAGAGTAGGTGTTTCGCGGCATGGACCGCAGTGGTTTTGGCTTTCGCCGTTTTTGGACTTTCGCCGGTCTACGCTCAAGACAGCACCACCGGTGGTTTGCGTGGCGTTGTGAAAGAAAAAGGCTCCGGCGAACCTGCAATCGGCGCAACGGTAATCGCAACGTCGCCTTCGCTACAGGGCGAACGGGCAAATATCACCGACGTTGACGGTTCGTACTTTCTGCCAAACCTTCCTCCGGGCACGTATACAGTAACGGTTTACTATCTCGACGCGACGTTTAGTCGTTCGAAAATCTTGGTGCAGCTTGGAAAAGTAGCGCGTATCAATATGGGCGTTAGAGTCGACGTAAGCTCTGGCGAAAAAATCGAGATTGTCGGGTCGGCCCCAATTATCGATCAAGCTTCCACCAAAACAGGGAACACGATTACCAAGGACTACACCGATAACCTTGCGACCGCTCGTAGTTTTGGTGAGGTGGTAGGTGCGTCTGCTGGTAACCAGGACGATGCCTATGGTGTTTCTTTCGGGGGCTCTACCTCCGCGGAAAACACGTACATAGTAGAAGGAATCAATACGACCGATCCTGGCTTTGGGCTCCTTAGCACCAATCTCCCAAATGAATTCGTTAAAGAAACAGAGGTTATCACCGGCGGCTATAAGGCTGAATATGGACGAGCTACTGGCGGAATCGTCAATGTCCTGACCAAAACTGGCTCCAACGAATTTCACGGATCTGTGTTTGGATATTGGACTCCTGGCGCCATTTCGGGAGCAAGGGAGCTCACACCTCGCAACGGTAGCTCTATTGCAAGGCAGAACCAGCTCGATAACGAATTCGACTTTGGCGCAGAATTAGGTGGACCCATCGTTAAGGACAAATTGTGGTTTCACGTCGGTATGAACCCGTCCTACGAATTCAATAACGCAAACCGAATTGTGAGAAGCCAGGTCGATGAAAACCAAGATGGCGTAGCGGATATCGACGAAAACGGATTTACAAAATTTTCCGATCCTCTGTCGCGGCGAACTCTACAAGATCGAATCCGACGGGTTTACTACACAGGAAAAATTACAGGAGCAATCAATCCAGATCATCAGGGAACGATTTCAGCGTTCGGAAATCCTATCTCTAGGACGCAAATAGCAAACGTAACTGGTGAAGAATCTGCTGGGTCAATCGATCAGTCTGGGCAAATCCTTGATATCTCCGGCAAGTGGACATCCAAATTCAACAATAGCAATACGCAGATTGATGTTGTCGCTGGCGCGCATCGCGACACGCTAAATCGCTCGCCCACGTTCGAAGCGGGTAACGGTGCGCGAGTTCGTTACGATGGATTTCGCGACCTGTCTAGTTTTGCGCCCTTTGAAGCAAACGGTTTTGTCCCCGGCGGTTGTATTGACGGGGGGCCAGATGATCCTTACCCAAATATTAATAACTGCCCGGTACAGCGGTATGGTGTTGGTGGTGTGGGGCAACTTGAGGACACGGTCGCCAGTCGTCTAGTCGGCAAGATTGACGTTACCCAGCGGATGAAGCTTGCTGGGCATCACACGGTAAAGGGCGGCTTTGATATCGAGCAAAATGGGTACCAGCGCACCGCTCGGTATACAGGTGGGCGAAGTGTTCGGGAGCTTGCCAACGGCCTTTGGGATGTAACTCGGTATTTTGGTATCGACGACGAGGGTTCCAGAGCCTGCGGCTCTTTTGATTCCGACGGGGATGGCATGCCAGATGCCCGTTGTGGAGCACGGGACGCGATCACTGCTTCAACCACGACACGAAACATGTCTGCATATTTGCAGGACGACTGGTCGGTACTTCCCAATCTAATTTTCAATGCGGGACTTCGCTGGGAGCAACAGCAAGTGTTCGTTGCCGACGAAATTGCGGGACAAATTTCGCCCGCAACCGGCGAGAGAATCTCTCCAACAGCGTTTCATCTGCAAAACATGTTTGCGCCTCGAATCGGCGCCATTTACGACCCAACCCAAGAAGGCCGATCGCGTATCTATGGCAGCTGGGGGCGTTTTTACGAATCCATACCCATGGATATTAACGTTCGAGCGTATGGCGGCGAGATTACCAACTCAAAAATTCTTGCCTCGGACGCATGTGCTGGCGAAGCAGGGGCTGCGGGTGCAGCCGGTGGTTGTGACGAATCTCAGTTCTTTCGAGGAGACTCCAATAGCTTTGACCGACTCTTGGGTAGTGGCGAGGAAGTTTCAACGCCCAATCTAAGAGCTCAGTTTCTAGATGAACTCGTTGTCGGTGGTGAGTACGAGATCCTTCCGAATTTCAAAATTGGCGCAGCTTACATCCGTCGCGATTTGGGGCGGGTTATCGAAGATGTTTCCAACGATGGCGGGACCACTTACATCGTTGCGAACCCTGGCGAGGTTGACACCAAGGGAATTCGCGATCTTCGCAACGAGGCTGCAGAGATTCGCAACAATATGGATAGCCGGGCTTTTCAAGATCGGTACGGCTGTACTGGAACCGCAAACCCGACGGGTTGTCTTGAGCAGCGTGCAGCTTTCCGCGAATTTAAAGCGGGCCAATTCGAGCGCGTAGGTGAATTCGACGCCCCATCTCGTACCTATCAGGGAATTCAGCTAACGGCAGAACGTCGTTTCACCGACAACTTCTACGTACTGGCCTCCTATTCTTATTCGAAAACCCGAGGCAACTTTCCCGGTTTGTTTTCTCCAGAAACGGGGCAGCTCGATCCGAACTTGACCAGTATGTATGACTTGCCTGATTTGATGGCCAATCGCTTCGGTGATCTTGCTGCAGACAGGCCTCACCAAGTTAAGTTGGATAGCTACTACCAAGTCAAAGCGGGTGGCAGCGGGTCATTTACGATCGGTGGCAGCTTCCGCGGAGCTTCTGGCATTCCCCATAACGCGTTGGCTGCTCATCCGATTTACGGTGATGGCGAGGCATTCTTGCTGCCGCGTGGAAAAACGGTATCGTTTACGGACGTGAGGACGAATGCAAACGGAGAGCGTGTCACGGTAGAAAGAACGGTTGGCCGGAGCCCCTTCACAACACAGGTTGATGCTCACCTTGCCTATGGGCGTGCCATGGGGAAGGGCGTTACCCTCGAAGCGTTCGTCGACATATTCAATCTTTTCAACACTCAACAGGAAGTTGATGTTGACGAGGATTACACTTTCGACTTCGCCAACCCGGTTGTTGGTGGTGATTCCGAAGATCTTAAGCACGCAAAACGCTCGTCAGGCGAAAATGCGGATTCGTCTCTGCTCACGCGGAATCCGAACTACGGAAACCTGAACGCGCGGGTCTTGCCGCTATCTATGCGCTTCGGCATGCGCCTCCGCTTTTAGCGGGGAACCCTTGCGCGTCCTCTCCCCAATCTCGGCGTTGATGGCTGTGTTGCCTGCTCACGTACTTAGGTACGCTGCGCGGGCTGCTCGCCATCGCCTGGAGCTTGGGCAGAGGGCATCGCAATTGTTCTCCCGCTAACGGGGCATTGCAGTGGTTTGGGGGCTTCGCCCCCGCGCTTCGCGCCCTTTAGGGGCCGAGCGAGTAGGGGGCCGAAAAGAGCAATGACTCGCGGGGAGCGAGTCATTGCAGGAGGGAGGATGTGCTTGCGCTTTGCTGTCTATGTGTGACGGTCAGACCGTCGACCACCCTTAAAAGCAAGGGGTGGGCCAAGGCTGCAGAGGGGGCCAAGTGTTTAAAACTAGGGAGGATCGTGATTCAGGATCAGTCCTGGACTGATGGGGCGGCCGGCTGATTGACTTGCGCGGGCCAGCCAGGCTGCCAGCTTGGCAATGGAGATTGGCCAAGCATAAATGGCGAAGGGAACGAAAGATTTTTCGCTCGGGGCTAAGACTGTATTTATGACGGAGGAGAGACTCCGACCACGGCAGTAAAGATGTGGTGGATTGAGGGAAAAATCCTGATCGAGAAATACTACTTGTTGGTTTTAGCCAACACGGATTCTTGGAGAGTCATTGGCGCATTTTTCCAAAAGTTGGGTAAGCCATCCCCGCGAAGGAAAGAAGTAGAAATGACATTGAACCCTCCCTCAGTCGCCCTGAGTAAATGGTATGAGGAACGTGGATGATGGTTCGACCGGGAGATGGCGGCCAAGACAATGTCTTGGGTAAGGTGAATCTTAGGGCCATTTTTGTCCGTTAGCGATGTGATGCTTAGGCTGTCTCGAGAACTCGAACTGACAACGACCACTAGCTGCTCGTTTCTCACTCCCAGATAGGTTCGCTCTAGCCCTTTAGCGCTCGCTGATTCAAGCTCTGCAAGAACGAAAAGGTCTCTTTTGGTTGCCCTCTTGTTTAGGAACCTAATAAAACTAACGACCTCGGGTCTGTTTCTCGTCCAACTACGCACCAAAGCCTCAGGTCTGTTTTTTGTCCAGAGTTTGAATGCAGCCGCGATTTTGCCTAGCCTCTTTGGGGGCGTAAAATTGCGTTTCGCTTTTGCCTGTGTGCTTCGCCTTATGAGCCTGCTGCGGGCACTTTGTCCCGACGTGATCCCACGACTTTTAGGCATAAACGGACCTCTTGGGCTCAGTCTTATCTGTGGCTTGCTTCTCGTTGGCGCGGCTGGTCTTGCAACCGCATGGGAAGCATTAAGAGCACAGCAAGCGATGATTGGCAGAATGTAGAGCTTTTTGAGGTTTCCCATCTATCTAGGTTGGAGCAGGTTTCATACCAAACTTAGAGATGGCGTATACAGCTACACCCGGTTTCCTAATCGAAGGACTTATTGCGTTTTCGAATAGGTGGAAATTGAGGAAGCCGGTCACGAGCCCTTATTGACGGGCGGCAAAGGACAGAGCTTGGATGTCCTTTGAGGTGGTGCCGCAGCAACCGCCGACCAAGCTTGCACCGGCGGTCAACAATGCGCGAGCATCCCGTGCGAAAGCTGCAGGGGAATCTTGACGTTTACCATCGGGCGCAGGCGTTGGTTGCGTGATAACTGGTATTCCCATTGAGCAGACGACTGGCAGGACTTTGGCCATTTCGAGTGCGGTGATTCCACAGTTGACGCCGACTGCGGCGAGTCCCTTTGGTAAGAGCTCAAGGAATTCAGACAGTGGTTGTCCCAAAATAGTTTCCGGCTGCGTACCCACGCGACAGGCAACGGAGGCGAAGACCGGCACCGAGGTCAAGTCCAAGATGGTTGATAGCAATAGCTCCGTCTCTTTGGGCTCGTGCAACGTTTCTACGTGTAGGCAGTCTACGCCGCCATCTATTAGTCCTTTAGCGAGAGATGATACTTGAGTTGGAAGTTCTTTCGATAGGTCCCCGGTCGGGCCAATTGAGCCAATGACGAGGGCTTCTTCTTTTGCTGTTCCAGTTGCGATTTCCGCAGCGGCTTTACCCATGGCATACGGGTCTTTTGTTAAGAGGGCACCAAAACTGTTGGTGTGAATCGCCTCGGCACCCGCTGCTATGAAGTCACGATGTACTTTTTCAACACTAGCAACGTGTTTGAGGTTCCACGAGTGGGGAGTTTCTCTCTCAAGGTCGAGGCCGAGATCACAGAGAGCCGTTCCGACACCGCCATCTAGAATGCGCGGCCCTTTTATCCATTTGTTGAAATCCAAAGCGACGTGAAAGATAGATCGAAATTAGCAGAGAAGAAGCCGCAATCTGCCATTGGCCTTGGGGTTAGGTAGAGTTCGCGAAAAAAACCTCGCATGCTAGAATTAGGGAATGGGGAAGATGGGGAAATTAGCGCTTTGGGTTGGAATGTCTTTGTTGCTGCTTACTTTAGGGGTTGCCGAAGCCAACAAGGCGGAGGCCATTTACCGTCAAGGGAGGGCTCTCCAGGAGCAGGGGAAGACGGTTGAGGCCATTCAGAAATACCGGGCGGCCGTCAAAGCAAACCCGCAACATAGGTCTGCCTGGTCAGCGCTTGGATTCCTTTACAAGAAAAAGAAGGACTACAAGAGAGCGGTTTACGCCTACGAGAAAGCCACAAGTGTTACACCAAGAGACGCGACGCTTTGGTCAAATCTAGGGATGGCGCGATATCGAGCGGGGCGAAAGGAAGAAGCGATAAACGCATTAAAGGAGTCGGTTGCTATAGACCCAAAGCAAGCGGATGCTCACGCGAATCTCGGGACGCTGTATCGAAAGAAACAGGACTACAAGTCTTCGGTCTTTCATTTGGAAAAAGCAGTAAGTCTGCAACCCGATGACGCTCTCTTTGCCAACAACCTTGGCGTTGCATACCGTTCAAATAAACTCTGGAAACAAGCCGCGCGAGAATTCAAAAGAGCCATAGAATTGGATGGGAAGACGGCTATCTATCACTTTAACCTCGGTGTTGCCTACCGAAGAGCGAAACAGGTTCCGCTGGCCATAGCCGCTTATGAGAGCGCTGTGGAACTAGATCCCAACGAAGACAAGGCCTGGTACGACCTAGGCCATATGTATCGGTTGGAGAAAAAGAACGACAAGGCCGTCGAAGCATTCCGAAGATATCTTCAATTGGTTCAGGGAAACGCAAAAGCTACCGCTGCCGCCGAAGAGCAGCTTGAGGCTTTGGGCGCTAAGCCCTAGCCCGAAAAGACAAAAACCGGCCTCGAGAAGAGGCCGGCCTGAATCAATGAAAAACAGCGTGACTATGCGGCGTCTTTTTTCATGTGAACAACACGCTGCGGGAACGGAATCTCAATACCATTCTTGTCGTAGGCTTCTTTGAGTTGGCGGTTCAAATCGAAGAACACTGTCCAATAATCTGCGGGGCTACACCAGCAAACAGCAGACATGTCGACACTCGAGGGGCCCCACGCGCCAACAACGCAATCAGGAGCGGGATCAGCAACCGTTTTGCTGTGACCTTTCATGACCTCAAGGGCCACGTCTCGGGCTTTGGCGATGTCTGAGTCGTAGCCGATACCAACTGGTATTACTACGCGGCGCTTTTCGTAGCCGTCAAGAACCTGGATCTTGGCGCCGAAAAGTGAGCCGTTAGGGGCGAGAACTTTAATATTGTCTAGGGTCGCTAACTCGGTAACAAAGAGGCCAATTTCTTTGACCGTACCTTCTGCGCCATCAGCGCCGATAATGTAGTTTCCTACGGTAAACGGACGCAAAACCAAGATAAGGACACCGGCGGCGAAGTTGCCGAGAGAGCCCTGCAAGGCCATACCGACAGCAAAACCTGCAGCACCCAAGATAGCTACAAACGATGTGGTTTGGACACCAAACTTGCCGAGAGCCGCTAGAACGGTAACGACAAGAATGACGAAGTAGACCAAGCTCGCGACGAACGAGGACACACTTGCGTCGACGTTTTGTTTGTCGCAAACGCGGCGAACGAACTTGGAAAGCACCTTGGCCACGATTCGACCAACGATGAATATGACTATGGCGGCGATGACGCTAGGGCCATACTCGAGAGCAAAGTTAATCAGTTTGTCTGGGATTTGAGAAACATCAAAGCCAGAGCTAGCTTCTGCTTGAGCAACGGAAAGAATAGATAGGTCCATATTGCGCCGAACCTAGCGAATTCTTGCGTTTTGCGCATCAAAAGTCAGACGCCAACGGTAATAATAGAGAATGGGCTCGGCACTAAAAAAGAAGCGTCCTCGGTTCGCATATTGTTGTCAGGCGTGTGGGCACGTCGCTGCGAAATGGGCCGGACGTTGTCCGCAATGCGCTGAATGGAATTCCTTGGTGGAGGAAGTCGCAGTTACTGAAGGTCCCAAAGGACGACCACGCAGTCGAGGAAGTCGACCCGTTTCCGTTTCCGACATTTCCGGTACCGAAGACTGCGAGCGCATTGTTACTGGGGTAGCTGAGCTAGATCGAGTTCTCGGTGGAGGGCTGGTCCCAGGTTCTATGGTTTTATTGGGCGGCGACCCGGGGGTTGGCAAATCAACCCTTCTCTGCCACTTACTGGCTGGAGTTTCTTCGCAGGAAGAAAGGAAATGTCTATTCGTTAGTGGCGAGGAGTCCATGGCCCAGACCGCAATGCGAGCGCGAAGGGTAGGGGCCCAAGTGGATGGGATGGCAGTACTGGCAGAGACCCACCTTGAGACGATTCTCAAGTACGCAGAGGAGTTGCGGCCATCGGTCCTGGCTGTCGATTCCATACAAACAGTACACACGGATGCTCTTGATTCGATTCCGGGCTCTGTCGGGCAAGTAAGGGAATGTGCAGCACGACTTCTAGAATTCGCCAAGCGAACAGGCACGCCAACGATCTTGGTAGGGCATGTGACCAAGGAAGGCACCATTGCTGGGCCCAAAACTCTTGAACATGTTGTGGACGCGGTCCTTCACTTTGAGGGTGAAAGAACCGGCCCCTATCGCGTGGTTCGAGCCATCAAGAACAGGTTCGGGTCCACTCAAGAAATAGGGGTTTTCGAAATGCGTGAGAGCGGATTGCGCGAGGTCGAGAACCCGTCGGCACTCTTTTTGGCCGAACGCCCCCTGAATGTTCCCGGCTCTGTGGTCGTTGCCAGTGCGGAAGGAAGTCGGCCTATTTTGGTAGAGGTACAGGCACTCGTTGCTCCACCTTCCGCGGGTGTGGGCCGGCGTACCGCTGCAGGTGTGGACGGCAATCGAGTCGCACTTCTCTTAGCCGTTCTATGCCAGCGAGCGTCCTGCGATCTGTTGGCTCGCGATGTGTTCGTTAATGTTGCAGGCGGTGTGAAGGTCGCAGAACCGGCGGTCGACCTGGCAATAGCTTGTGCTTTGGCTTCTTCGGGGTTAGGCAAGGCAATCGACCCTCGTACTCTTGTTTTTGGTGAAGTTGGGCTCGCCGGAGAAGTACGTGGCGTAAGTTTGTCGGAGGTCCGACTTGCAGAAGCGCAGAAACTTGGATTTACGAGGTGTATTTTGCCCGCTCAGAACGCACACCGCCTAAAAGCACCCAAGAAAATGCAACTCGTACCGGTCGAGCACCTCTCGGAAGCGTTATCCGCGATTGCGCCTGTGTCCTAGAAACGCAGACCAATTCGAGTCTGAAAGGTTTGCGCAGTCTGGGCGGAGCCGGTGTTGTCAGGACCGAAACCGAAGCCCGGGCCACCCGCATTGGGATCATCTTCGGGGTGGTCGAGAGCTTCCATCGGAAATAAAACGCCGTAGGCTATTCCAGCAAAGAACGACTCACCTTCGTAGCTAACGTCACCGTTGAGCTCGATACCGTAGCGGTCATCATTTCCAGGCGTTGCAACGGGCTTATTTGCGATTGAAAAAATGCCAGTGCCGGTAATGCTAATTCTCGGGGAGATATTGTACTTCGCTTGAGGACGTAAATAGGTTGCATTACGCACAGCGCCGAGAATCTCGCGGAAGAGAATTAGGTCAACTCGGTAATTGGGATCAAAAGTGAAAGAGGTAATTTTTCGCTGACTTGCATTGAGCAAAACGGCGTCACTGAAATGGAGTGAGCCTTTTGGGTTGTTGTCGAAATTGCCACCCGAAGCAAAGCCAACTTGAAAATCGAGTTCCAGATCTCCATCGAGTACGTCGTAGCTTGCCTTGGCGACACCGCCTAGTTGTCGGACCGAGACTTTGGGCCCCGAACCGGGCGCCGTAGCGTCTTCTTCGAAAGCACCAATGGAACCAAATGCTCCAGCGATTTCTGCTTCCAATTCCAATTTGCCCCAGGCAAGCCGCCCCCAGAGGTTAGGCATGAAAATGGTGAGGTCGCGAGAAACTGCGCGCGACGGATTTGCTCCGTTCGCAAAAGTAATCTCGCCGGGATCGAAAGATTGGGTTCTGTAGGCCAGGTAGCCTCCGTAATTGGCAACAATTTCTCCTTTGGCCACCCTTTCGTTGAACCGCTTAGGAGAGTCCATACGCGAGATATAGAACACCCATTGGTCCATATCGTCGCCGTCGTCGAGGTCGAAAGGTTGGCCCCCTTGGCTAACACCGTTGCGAACGCCAAGAATGTCAGACGATGGATAGGTGGAATTCCAATCCATCGCAATGGCGCCATTTAACTTCGTACCCGGTATTTGAGTGCTTAAGTAGACTCTATCTACCGTGTCGCCGTAGTCGGAATCGATATCATATTTACCGTGGATAGGATCTTTGCTCCCTGAATTGTCGACGATACCGAGGCCCCAATGATTGGGCATACGACCGAATTTCAACTTGCCAATGGATGTGTCTATCTCGGCCCAAGCTCGGCGAACAATGATTGAACTATTGCCAGTGTTTTGCCCAGGGCGAGGGGCTCCTTGACCATCGGCTAGCCCAGAGACGGGTACATTTCCTGGGCGACCGCTTCCATCGAGAAACACTCCCTTCGGTGTCGACCCCAGAACGAGGTTATCAAGTACGTCAATTTGTGCGTAGACCGCGGTTCGCTCGGTGATTCGAACGATGGGCTCTAAGCGAAGACGGATATTGCTACTTCTAATCGAGTTTCCGCACGAGCGCGGGTTGGAGTCGGCGACGTCCTCGGACTGGCATCCTAGGGAGCGGGGAAAGGGAGCGCCGCCTGCTGCTGGGTCGTCGTCAAAACCCATGCTGAGTTTCTTGAACCAGTCTCCTCGAAGTCGGAAGTAGCCATCGAGTTGAAAGAGTTGAAATTTTTTCTGTCGACTTCTGGCTGGAGGAAGAACGGGTGTTGTCGGCAAGATTGATGGGTCGACGGGGGCTTGCCGCGCGACTCCCTCTGGTTTGTCAGGCTGCGTGGGTGGCGGAGCAATACCGCCGCCGCCTGGCGTGAGCTGAGCGTGCGCCAAGGGCTCAAAGGAGACGATTGCGCCAATGAGTACGGTACACGCCGCACTCGAAACCGGCCGCTTCCACGCTTTTGACAACAAATCTTTCATAGAATTCCGCGCACTATAGGCACGCTAGACAGAACCGGTCAATTGCCCAAAATGTTGGTAGTGAAGGGAAATCGCAAGCAACGCAGACTCTGTTTTGCGGTGTCTATATGACGGTGTCATGAGACGTTCGCGTTGCCCCTTGATGATGAAAAAATCCAATAGCTCTCTTTTTTTCCCCCTGTTCTCTATTTGTTTGGTGAGCGTGAGTTGCGGCCCCCAACCAAGGCAAGAGGTTCTTCAGCCAGAAGCGCCGATCCGGTCCGCTCGCCGTAATGGAGCAATGGGCGAATGGATTGTCGGCGCGTACTGTCCAAAGTTAGCAAAGGGCAGGGGAGGGGTTCTTCCCATCCTAGGTTCGTCACCCGATATTGACCTGGAGACAACGGTCGAGAGCGGCGGGGTCAGACAATTTTCCGTCCTAGGTTGGAATGGGAAAGCGGCAGGGGTTTTTGACATCGTTGCCTCCACTCGCAGCAATGGAAGAACGGTAGCTGTTGGTGGATACGTTGGTCACGGAGCATGCCAAACGCGGGGAAACGCAATTGAGTCATGGAAGGTGGATCCGGAATGCGTTCGGGTCCTCGGAGAATGTGGGGTTGCAGTTGCGAAGGTAGAGAAAGCCAGTGGTTTTAATGCGCGTCCATTTGGCGAGAGTCCCGAACCAATCACGTTTGCTAGGGCAACAGGATGTTTCGACGAGGAAACACTTTTTGTATCAGATTCCGCGGAAGGTTTTTTTGCCCGGTTCGCTCTCGACGGAACCGCTTGGCCCCCGGACGAGTTGATCGGAAAGCCGACTTCACATGCCGGGGAGGTCAGTTGTTCCCACGATTTTGGGTTTGGTAGTTCACCGGTGAGTTTACTAGGGGTAGTCGATCTTGACGCTGATGGACAACAGGAAATCCTTTTGACGAAGAAAAGAGATGGCGGTTCGGATTGGTTTCTATACGGTCTACGTAGCAACGGTCGCCGAATAGAGCTTCTTGGACAGGGCGTCTTTCCGAAACCGTAGCGGAGGGATACACTACTTATATGCCACCCGATTTCCGTGCCGATATTGGTCAGTTGCTTTGGATTGGGATTGACGGTCCCAAACTTTCCCGAGCTGAGACTGAATGGCTCCAGGCAGGAAAAGCTGGAGTCGTTGTTTTGTTCGGTAGAAATCTAGAAATGAACTCCGATGGATGTGACATCGATGCGGTACGAGACCTCAATCGAATGATTCATGGGATTTCCGCCAGCGATCAGGTGCTTGTTGCGGTCGATCAGGAAGGTGGGCGCGTACAACGAATTAAACAGCCGCTCACCAAATGGCCACCTATGCTTCGTCATGATGATTTGACTGACGAGGTGGCTGAGAAAACGGCAGAGGCTGTAGGACATCAGCTGGGAACCGAACTGGGCGAGCTCGATTTCGATATTGACTTCGCGCCGGTATTAGATGTTCACACTCGAGACGACAACCCGATTATTGGAGACCGAGCTTTTTCGCGTAAGCCGGAGCGTGCAGCAGCTTGCGCATTGGCATTTGCAAGGGGGCTTTCAAGCTCGGGAATCTTGCCATGCGGTAAACACTATCCTGGGCATGGGGATACGGACACGGATAGTCACTTAGCACTTCCCAAACTCAAGCACGATATGGACCGACTCGAAAGGATTGAGTTGTTACCGTTTTATCGAGCAGCAAAACAAAAACTCCCCATGCTCATGACAGCGCACGTTGTATTCTCTGCACTTGATGCGACGAAACCAGCGACTCTCGCTGAATCGGCAATGCAGGTTCTGCGTGAAAAGATTGGCTTCGAAGGCGTTATCGTCAGTGATGATCTGGATATGAAGGCTATCTCGGATGAATATGAGGTTGGTGGCGCGGGCGTGATGGCCGTGAAAGCAGGTTGCAACGCACTCCTTCTTTGTCGCGATAAGACCAACCAACACGCTGTTTTCGACGCGATGGTCAAAGAGTGCGAAAAGAGCAGCGGGTTTCGCGAGCAGGTTGGCCAATCCGCCGCGCGCGTAAGGCAAATGAGAGCTTCTCACCTTGAGTCCAGGTCCCTGCTAGCAAAGGCAGAGGGGGCTAAAGCCGCAGCCAAGAGCGAGATCGTTCAGACTTTTCTTTCTATGGCATGACCGGAGATTCGCGGAAGTCTCCAAGGATTTAGGGGGGATACAGGGGCGCTCGTGCGGCTTTATCTGGTATACCCGGACTTGGTGAATAAGGCCGCGGCAAAGTCGTCTCTTTCTGGAGATGAAAGCGTGCAGGAATTTACGGATAGCGAACTCGTCGAACGAGCCAAGGCCGGAGATCACGGAGCTTTCAGGGAGCTTTACGAGAAGTACAACAGGCGAGCCTATGCCGTCGCACTCGGGGTACTGCGCAACCAAGAGGAAGCATTGGAAGTGGTTCAAGAAGGGTTTGTCAAAGCCTATAAGAATCTCGAAAAGTTCAAGGGGAATTCTAGTTTCTACACTTGGCTGTATCGGATTGTAATGAATCTTTGCATAGACAAAACCAGAAGACGTAAGCGGGTTCGTCAGGTCGAATTTGAAGAAGCTGCGCGCACTCTCGGACATGACTCTACGACGGTTCAAAATGAATCTCTGCTTCCAAATTTTCTTGGGCAGGACCCATCGAGAACTTTTGCGCGTAAGGAAATTCGCGAACAAATTGGCAGTGCATTAGCACAGCTCAGCGAAAGCCATCGCACCGTTCTTGTCATGCGAGAGATAGATGGAATGTCCTACGATGAGATGGCAAAATTGATGGAGTGCTCGAAGGGCACAATCATGTCGCGTTTGTTTCACGCTCGTAAGAATATGCAGAAACTACTTCAAGATTTCGTCGGTGCAGAGAAGGATTTAAAGGCCTAGTAATGTCTCAAAAACGGCAAGACATAGAGCTAATGGCTTTCGCAGATGGCGAGGCCTCGATGGAGGACCTAAGCGGAGAAGAGCGAGATATCGTGGACGGTGTTAGGGCTCTTGGAGAAGGGGTTCGGACGTTTTGTGAATTGGAGACCGATCGAGCTTCAGCAAAGCTAGACTCTCTTTGGGCAAAAATTGAAACCGAGATAGAAAAGCCAAAGGGGAGACGGCAACCAGTTGTTACGGACACAAAACTCCCTTGGTGGCAAAGTATGTGGACGGGCGTCTTTGCAGGCGGTGCTCTGGCGGCTGCGGCAATACTTTTCGTTTTTCTCGCGAGGCCCTTCGAACGAGTAGTGGAAAACTCGGCGGCAGTTCCGGCTAACACCCCAGCTAGCACCCCAGCTAGCACCCCAGCTAGCACCCCAGCTAGCACCCCAGCTACCTCGTCTGCCACAATGCCAGTGTCTCTTTCTCATACCCCCCCTGAAGTAGAGAACTTAGAAGTTTATAGTGGTGCTGGATTTATTCTTACTATCCCCGGCGAAAACAATGAATCCGATACCGCGGTGATTTGGGTTACGCCGGAAGAGTCCAAACAGGAGGATCAAATATGATTGGAGTACGAGTCGCGCTGGCTCTCGCCGCTGTTGCAATGTTTTGGAACATCAGTCCTTCCTTCGCAAAGGACGACATGTCCTGCCGGTTACTTGAAGTTCGAGCGAGTAACGATGAGGGCGGTCTTGACCCTGCTCTGAAAGCATTGGCATCCAAATTTGAAAAGCCGCCATTCTCTTCGTGGAAGACTTTTAAGCTGTTAAAGGAGCACAAAGGGAAAGTCGAACACAAGAAGACGATGAAGGTTTCCATGGTGACGGGGGGCCTTTTCTCTCTCCTTCATCGAGGAGCCACTGCCAGTGCCAAGAAAACGCCCCGCCTTCGCTTGACGTTCACGCTTGACGACAAGACCGGTAAACGCAAACTGGATGGAACCATTAACGTTGACGCAGGGGACTACTACTTGATTGGGGGCGATCGGCTTAAAGACGGAGGGACCTACGTTCTCGCAGTCAGTTGCAGCCTGTAGCAGGCTGGTCTAGGCACAAAACTCGTTTTGTGCTCAACGTAATCAACATTGGCAACCTAGTCGCGTGATATAAACCGGCGTGACCCGCCAGAGGGTGCTCCATATAGCTGCGCTCATTTTGGTGGCGATCGTGATCCTCTGCATTATTGCGTTCATTTTTTATGGACCGATAGCGAGTCGGGTTGTTCGAAGCAAGGTGCTTCCAAAGGTCGCCCAGAAGCTCGGCCGGCAAATTGCCGTCGATAATATCGATGTCCGGCGGGGTCAGGTACGGTTGTACGACGTCACTGTTTCCGGTGAAAACGACGGCGAGCGGCCACTTGCTCGTATAGGCGAAATCGCGGTGGAGTTCGACTTTTGGAAATCGCTTCGCGGTGATGTCAACCTGGGGCAGGTGCTGATCATGGCACCGAATATCGTAGTTGTTAGAGGAGGGGAGGAGCAGGACAATATTTCTGACCTCCTGCAGCGGTTGAGAAAACGCGGCACTAAGACCGAGGGCGACAAGCAGGGAACACTAAAAAATCGCATACAACTTGATAAGATCAAGTTGGTACGAGGACGCGTCGAAGTCCACGATGCTGATAAGGGTGTGACCGCGATAGGTCATGACGTAGATGCGCACATTACCGCTGAAAGAAACGCGGTTATCAATATGGGCGAGGCGGCTGCGTTTTCATCCTTCGGGTCACACTTGAAGATTTCCGAGGCTGAAGTGACGTTTGCTCTTAATAAGCCGTTTCAAACCGTCGCGATTTCTTTTGCGCAAGGGGAGTCGCTCCTTTGGGAAGGAATGTCCCTTACCGGAATAAAAGGCACTCTCGCGCAATCGTCTGTTCCCGGAACACTGCTTGTAGATTTGCAGGGAAGCTACGGAGGCTCCACAGAACGCCTTTGGTCAGTAAAAGGAGATATTGCTCCCAAAACTAGGACTGGAAACCTGGAACTTGTAGCCGAACGATTTGCATTTGACCGTCTCTCAAACGTCTTGGAAGAAAACCCTTATATACGCGACTTTGAGCAGACGACTCTCGATGCGAATGCGCGACTAGAAGTGAAACCCGACAGTGTCATGTTCAATGGGAAAATTGGGATACACGGACTAAACGTTGAGCATCCGATGCTCGCATCTCAACCGGTTTCTAATATCGAGGGCCAAGCTTCAATTGATGCCGACTACGATAGCAATAATCGGTTGCTAGTTGTTCGCTCAGCTGAGCTTTCATCTGGGAATGCCAAATTGCAGTTGTCGGGTGAATTGGCTCTTGCAGGAGGGATTGATCCGGCTACCGGGATTGCGAGAGAGTTCCAGCGGCTTTCCGTCCAATCAGTCGTTCCGCGTGTTTCTTGCCAGGAAGTTCTGGATGCGATTCCTGATGGTATGGCGCCAGAAATCGCGAAGTTCAAGGTGAAAGGATACTTCGACTCCAATGTTGGAGTGGATGTTGACTGGGCCGATTTAGAAGCGACCCGTGTAACGGGGAGTGTTGGTATTGATGGTTGCGAGGTAACGTCGGCTCCGAGAAAACTCTCATCCAAACGCCTTGAAGGTTCCTTTCGTCACCGAGCTTTGATCGGCGAAGATAAATACCGCGCGATTAGAATTGGACCCGAGAATCCCGACTTTGTATCGATGGAGGATATTTCTCCGTATCTTCCGCTTGCCTTCATTACCCGCGAAGACGCGACGTTTTATTCTCACAGCGGCTTTATCAATCGAGAGTTCAAAACTGCCATTGTAAAGAACCTTACTGCTGGCCGATTCGCCTACGGTGCGTCCTCCATAACGATGCAGACTGTTAAGAACGTCTTTCTTACACGTGAGAAGACCATTGCTAGGAAACTGCAGGAACTATTTCTTACCTGGTATATCGAAACCCAGCTCGAAAAAGATCGCATCATGGAAATCTACGTGAATGCTATCGAATACGGACCTGGTCTATATGGGTTGGGACCAGCGGCAGACGTTTATTTTGATAGGCACCCAAGAGACTTAACGCCAATGGAAGCCGTGTTTCTTGCGACACTATTGCCGTCTCCCCGTACTTACTACTCACAGTTCTGTAAAGACCGACTTCTACGGTCGATTGATGCTTAAAGACGGAGGGACCTACGTTCTCGCAGTCAGTTGCAGCCTGTAGCAGGCTGGTCTAGGCACAAAACTCGTTTTGTGCTCAACGTAATCAACATTGGCAACCTAGTCGCGTGATATAAACCGGCGTGACCCGCCAGAGGGTGCTCCATATAGCTGCGCTCATTTTGGTGGCGATCGTGATCCTCTGCATTATTGCGTTCATTTTTTATGGACCGATAGCGAGTCGGGTTGTTCGAAGCAAGGTGCTTCCAAAGGTCGCCCAGAAGCTCGGCCGGCAAATTGCCGTCGATAATATCGATGTCCGGCGGGGTCAGGTACGGTTGTACGACGTCACTGTTTCCGGTGAAAACGACGGCGAGCGGCCACTTGCTCGTATAGGCGAAATCGCGGTGGAGTTCGACTTTTGGAAATCGCTTCGCGGTGATGTCAACCTGGGGCAGGTGCTGATCATGGCACCGAATATCGTAGTTGTTAGAGGAGGGGAGGAGCAGGACAATATTTCTGACCTCCTGCAGCGGTTGAGAAAACGCGGCACTAAGACCGAGGGCGACAAGCAGGGAACACTAAAAAATCGCATACAACTTGATAAGATCAAGTTGGTACGAGGACGCGTCGAAGTCCACGATGCTGATAAGGGTGTGACCGCGATAGGTCATGACGTAGATGCGCACATTACCGCTGAAAGAAACGCGGTTATCAATATGGGCGAGGCGGCTGCGTTTTCATCCTTCGGGTCACACTTGAAGATTTCCGAGGCTGAAGTGACGTTTGCTCTTAATAAGCCGTTTCAAACCGTCGCGATTTCTTTTGCGCAAGGGGAGTCGCTCCTTTGGGAAGGAATGTCCCTTACCGGAATAAAAGGCACTCTCGCGCAATCGTCTGTTCCCGGAACACTGCTTGTAGATTTGCAGGGAAGCTACGGAGGCTCCACAGAACGCCTTTGGTCAGTAAAAGGAGATATTGCTCCCAAAACTAGGACTGGAAACCTGGAACTTGTAGCCGAACGATTTGCATTTGACCGTCTCTCAAACGTCTTGGAAGAAAACCCTTATATACGCGACTTTGAGCAGACGACTCTCGATGCGAATGCGCGACTAGAAGTGAAACCCGACAGTGTCATGTTCAATGGGAAAATTGGGATACACGGACTAAACGTTGAGCATCCGATGCTCGCATCTCAACCGGTTTCTAATATCGAGGGCCAAGCTTCAATTGATGCCGACTACGATAGCAATAATCGGTTGCTAGTTGTTCGCTCAGCTGAGCTTTCATCTGGGAATGCCAAATTGCAGTTGTCGGGTGAATTGGCTCTTGCAGGAGGGATTGATCCGGCTACCGGGATTGCGAGAGAGTTCCAGCGGCTTTCCGTCCAATCAGTCGTTCCGCGTGTTTCTTGCCAGGAAGTTCTGGATGCGATTCCTGATGGTATGGCGCCAGAAATCGCGAAGTTCAAGGTGAAAGGATACTTCGACTCCAATGTTGGAGTGGATGTTGACTGGGCCGATTTAGAAGCGACCCGTGTAACGGGGAGTGTTGGTATTGATGGTTGCGAGGTAACGTCGGCTCCGAGAAAACTCTCATCCAAACGCCTTGAAGGTTCCTTTCGTCACCGAGCTTTGATCGGCGAAGATAAATACCGCGCGATTAGAATTGGACCCGAGAATCCCGACTTTGTATCGATGGAGGATATTTCTCCGTATCTTCCGCTTGCCTTCATTACCCGCGAAGACGCGACGTTTTATTCTCACAGCGGCTTTATCAATCGAGAGTTCAAAACTGCCATTGTAAAGAACCTTACTGCTGGCCGATTCGCCTACGGTGCGTCCTCCATAACGATGCAGACTGTTAAGAACGTCTTTCTTACACGTGAGAAGACCATTGCTAGGAAACTGCAGGAACTATTTCTTACCTGGTATATCGAAACCCAGCTCGAAAAAGATCGCATCATGGAAATCTACGTGAATGCTATCGAATACGGACCTGGTCTATATGGGTTGGGACCAGCGGCAGACGTTTATTTTGATAGGCACCCAAGAGACTTAACGCCAATGGAAGCCGTGTTTCTTGCGACACTATTGCCGTCTCCCCGTACTTACTACTCACAGTTCTGTAAAGACCGACTTCTACGGTCGATTGATCGAAAAATCTGGAAGACCCTGGAGCTGATGCTTTCTAGGGAACTCATAGAGGAGGATCAGTTCTTTTTGGCTCGAACCCTTCCGCTCGAGTTTTCCCAGAATAAGGACAGACTCTGTAAAAAAGATGGATATCGGCCAGGTAGGTGACAGCCGAGGTTTCAGTTTCGCCGGTGATTCTTGCGTGGTAGCGTCCTCACACATGGCGACTTGGAAGAAAACTCTGTTGGGTCTGGCGGTTTTGTATTTGGCTGGAGCCGCCTTTGTCGCTTACCCCACTGTTGATGGTGCTGCGACAGGTGTTGAAACTGCAAACAAGCAGAAGCAAGAAGTACCACCCGCCATCGCGCCTCCGCCAACGGTTCGAACCCTCCCGGTCGCTACTGGAAGCCCATATAATTTTCGATTCATGGCCTTCGGTGGGATCATCGTAATTACGTCAGCCATCGCGCTATCTGTTTTCATTCGTGGTCAAAGCCGCGAGCCAGCTGCATAGCCACAGTTTTTGCGAGGGCTACAGCGGTGGTGCCTTCGCCGTCGAAGGGACCTTGATACCTAAGAGTTTGGCGACAGTTGGAGCAACTCGAAGCATTGAGACGGGTGCGTCAACAATTCTCGGCTCGGCGTCAGGGACGGAAACAAGGATTGGCACCAAACGGTCCTCCGGGTTGGGCGTCCCGTGGCTGGTGCCGGTTTTGTATTTGGAGGTAACGATAGACCAACGACCTGGTGCAGAAAAAATTTCTCCCGAGCGGGTGGGGTGAACCGTTCGACACGCGAGCGCTTCTATTCCTTCTCTGTTATCGCATTCCCCCAAAATTTTGTCGCGAGGGGCGGTGTAACCAATACCTTCAACACGGGAAACTGCTTCTGCGATTTTGTCTAGGACAGCTTCCCGCTTGCCCTCAGGGAGTGCATTGAATTGCTCCGACATGTAAACGCCGTTGGCTGCAACGCTTTGCACCCATAGGCCTCTGCCTAATTCCGATTCGGCGGTGTCTTTTGCCGCTTTCAAGACACTTTTTCCAGTCAAACGAATGGCTGTGTGCCCTAAAGCCCGGCTCTGTTCCACCATGGGCATAGCTCCGTGATCGCTAGTAAACACCACTGCATATTTGCCTTTGCCAACGTTGTCATCAAGGTAAGCCAAGAACGCCCCAAGTGACTTGTCAAGTCGCAGCATCAAGTCCAGACGTTCCCAAGACTCTTGCCCCCAATAGTGACCAGCGTAGTCATGTGAGGAAATCGTTAGAGCAAGCAAATCTGTTTTGCTTTTTTGTCCAAGTTTCATCCCTACAACCGCTGCTTTTGCCGTATCGAAAACTAGATCCGTTCCAAGAGGTGTCGCGCGCAAGGTATTTGCTGGATCTGCGTTCGCGATTGCATGGGGAAATTTGTTGGTAATTTTTTCCGTGTTTCCCTCGCCTGGCGCTGCATCTGGGATTTTCGTGACTTCCGCCAGCAGGGCCGCATCGAGAGGAGTCCATGTATAGTTGAACTGTTTTTCTATCGGGTTTTTTTCGTTAAACTGAGTAAGCCAGCGAGGAAAGGTCTTGGTGAAAAAACGACTGGTTGTCATTGCTGGGATGTCAGGTTCGTACCAGACAGCGAGGTCGGCTTTCTTTCCGAGAAGTAAGGCGGCAGCTCGCTCTTTGAGCCCGATTGAAACAGAACGAGACCCAGGGGAACCCTCACGAAGAGCGTCCGCCAACCCTTTAATGAGAAGCCGGTGAGTTGACACTCCGACACCCTTTACGAAAGTTCCTTGTCGTCTCGGGTTGAATACCGGAAAGCGTGGATCGTCAACAGCACTGACATGCCTGTTCTGCTCCTCGGAGAACCAACTGTTCGCCATAATTCCGGTAACGGCAGGAGGTGCCCCAGTACCGATCGTGGTGTGCCCGGGAGCAGTATAGGTATTGGCGTAAGGGAACTCGCCGGTGTATGCGGTCCCGTTGTCCAAAAGTCTTCTTACGCCGCCGGAAAAGTGACTCATGTCGCGGTTGAAACTCCAAATGGGCAACTGGTCTATGACGACCACCAGAACCAAAGAGATGCCATCGCGTTTTTCGGCCATGGCTGGTTGATTGTCGGTCTTGTCTCTTGGTTTGCAGCCGGGAGTTGTCGCAAAGAAAAGAAAAATAAGGCTGAATATGGAGCGCCGTTTGGCCACGGCGGAAAACTAGCGCAAACTAGCTCCGGAGTTCGAATGACTAAAACTGTCTGTTTCAACAAGCGAAACTTGCGGCCAGGAGGCAGCCGTTGGACTCTATTAGGATGGGGTTGCGACGCTTCATAGTAGTAGGGCTGTTAGGGTCGCTACTAAATTGTCCCGAGTCCGCTATGGCGGAGGGCTGGGCAGTATCAGGAGCCCTGGGAGGGGGAGCCTTTTCGGGTAAAGCTGCAAGCAATATGGACCTCTCCTTGGACTTTGCAGGTCAGAGTGGGGCGGGAAGTTCTTACGGTATAGGCTTCGGAGTGAGGCTCAACTTTTTGCAAGGCGAGGGGGTGCGGGCTGCCGATTGGGATCAAGCCTCGGAAATCGCCCAACTGGTTCGCTATGCGGTTTATACGTCTGGCTCGGGCGCCAAGGGGCCAGCAATTGCTGTTGCACTTGGCTCCTTGGGTAATACTCAACTCGGTGACGGCGCGATCGTCTCTGGGTTTACCACTGCCCTCAATGCCGACAGGCACCGAGTAGGTATGCACTTCCGAGGGCAGGGCAAGGCGACTGAAGTCGAACTACTTATCGACGACATTGCAAGTCCTCGCATTGTTGGCGGGCAGGGGCGTCTTGGGTATGACGAAAGGTTCGGAGGGGTTCTTTCTCTTCTTCACGAAGCCGGCCAATCGATGGTCTCAGAAAGAACGACTCTCGGAGGTGGTCTCTCTGTTTCGAAAATGTCACGTGAGAAAGATGTTCGCTTGACCGGGCAGGTCGAAGTGATTGGCCGAATCAAGCACGGAGCTGGACTGCATATTGGCTCTACTGCCCGTATGCAATTTAGCGAACAGGCCCGTCTTCACCTGCAGGCCGAACTTGTTCGAACCCGTGGAGCTTACAACCCATGGCGTTATGGACCTCTATATGAAGTTGAAAAGACCAGTCCTGAGGGAGAGCGGGATGGCTTTTGGGCGCGAGCACTGCTTCGCGCGGAACACAGTTCGTTAGGCAGTTTTGAGGTCGGTTTCCAAAGAAGGTTGGCTCGCCCAGATCTAACGAGCTTGCGTGTAGAGCTACCTGCGTTCGAGAGGGTCCAGCTCGCTGGATGGCTGGCCTTAAGTGCGCGCGAGCGTCGCCCAGTGGAGTCCGCCCTTGCGGTTGAGGCGCGCGCTTCAATAAACGAGCGCACCTATGTCACGGCAGAAATTTCAAGAAGATACGAAGAGAAGATGCCGGGAATACTTTCACCGTTCTGGAGCGGTTTTGTTGCTCTAGGTGTCAGAATGCACGGGTCGAATTGAGCCTTGGCTGAGGAAAACGTCTCCTTCGATTCATAGCAAGAGTCAGTTATCGTTCTCCTAGTGAATGAGATCGACGCACTGGTGGAGAAGTACGGCCCCAGTTTCGTAGTAGCTGCATTGGATGAATTTCTTAGTGAGGCTCGGAAGGACCGTATCGAAAAAATTCTGGAGCAGAGGATGATCGCTCCGACGGTAGTGTTGGAGAATTTATACGATCCCCACAACGGGGCAGCTGTGATTCGTTCGGCGGAAGCCTTTGGGCTTTCAGCGGTCCACGTCGTGGCGCCAGCGAAACGATTCCGAGCGGCATCGGCGGTCACGATCGGAGCCGAGAAATGGCTCGATGTACATCACCATGAAAATATTGCTCAATGCGCGAAGGAACTTCGGAGTGCTGGGTTCAAGCTGTGTGCACTTGTACCGGGCGCTTCGTTGACACTCGAAGAGTTACCCGCGGCTGAGAAGTGGGCCTTGTTATTGGGAAATGAGCAAACCGGACTTAGCGCGGAGGCAGTGGAAACCGCAGATGAGACGGTTTCTTTACCTATGTGGGGTTTCTCACAGAGTTTTAACCTCTCCGTTTCCGCTGCTTTGTCGCTCCAAATTGCTGCCCCTGCTAGGCGGAAACAAATTGGGAAAGTAGGTGATCTTTCTACTGCTAAACGTGCGCAATTGCGTGCTCGGTGGTATGCCCAAGGTATGAGAGGTGTAGCAGGTATTCTTGATAGGCACGCCAGTTCGGGAGTAGACACAGATTCTTGTGTCGAAAATGACTCAGCTCGCAGCAAGTAGTTAGAATTACAGGTGGCATCTTGGTTGCAATAAACTGTGCCCACTGCGGGTTGATTGAGATCATTCCGTTTATCGACAGACAGGCCAGCCATGGGTAGAAACTCTTCAACCGAATCAAGGAATAGACCAGGAGGAATCTTCTTTTTCCTGAAGTGGGCATTCGTGTGTGGTTTGGTAATGGGGGCCATTGGTGCCATTGCCGTTGCGGCGATGTTTTGGATTTACGGTTCGGATCCGAATCTGCCAACCATTAATTCTCTCTCAGACTATCGCCCTTTGCAGGTTAGCCGTGTCCTTTCATCTGATGGGCAGGTTGTCGGCGAAGTATTTAAGGAACGTCGGACTTTTGTCCCCTACGAGGACCTGCCTGAGGTGCTCGTCTACGCTTTTGTTGCAGCGGAAGACGCAAACTTCTTTAAGCACAAGGGTATCGACTACATGGGGATGGTGCGGGCTCTTCTTGTCAACATCAAGGCAGGAAGGCATCGACAAGGCGGCTCAACGATCACTCAGCAGGTTGTGAAAAATTTCCTGCTTACCCCAGAGAAGAGTCTTAAACGAAAATTTCAGGAAATTATTTTGGCCCGGCGTTTAGAAAACCAGCTTTCTAAACAGGAAATCATTACCCTGTACGCAAATCAGATTTTCTTTGGTGATGGTCGATACGGGGTAGAGGAAGCGTCTCGGTACTATTTCGGCAAAAACGTTCGCGATATCAATCTGGGTGAGGCTGCATTGCTTGCGGGAATGCCTAAAGCTCCCAATCGGTACTCGCCTCGAAAAGAGAAGAACCACGAGGCTGCGAAAAACCGACAAGTCTATGTCCTCGGACAGATGGTCGCGACTGGAAAAGTCTCGCAAGAAGAAGCGCAGAAATGGGTCGATGCTCCTATCGAAGTTGCAGCGGATCCATTTCCAACTGTTGGTGTTGGCCCCGAATGGGTGGGGCTTGCCAAGTCTGCACTGGAAGCGAAGTACGGCGAAGAGGAAATTCTGCGACAAGGTGTTGATGTGGTGACAACCCTAGATGTTGAAGCACAGAAAATTGCTCAGACCGCTTTGCAAAAAGGGTTACGGACCTACGATCTTCGAAAAGGTTATGGGCACGCGTTGCGGACAATCCCACCGAAACGAATAGCGGTTGAGTTGAAGCGTATGAAAAAGCGCATGAAATCAGAACCGGTGGAAGGAAGAAGGTACCAAGCAGTCGTACTGAGCACACACGATAGTGAAGGAGAAGTTGTTGTTGATCTTGGCGGGTATCGCGCTTCTCTGCTCTTAGCTGAACAGCCTAAGCGCTATCAGATCGCGAACAAAAAGCCGAGTGAGAGATTTAAAAAAGGCAATGTACTCAATGTTGTGCCCGTCGCAACTGGGAAAAAGCTGCCATCTCACTCCGAGCATGTTGTGAATTTTGCAAATGGTCCGGAAGGGGCTGTTGTGATCATTGAACCCAAAACACGCCGAGTTCTTGCAGTGGTCGGCGGGTATAGTTCACGGGTCGCCGGTTTCAATCGTGCGACTATGGCCAGACGGCAAGCGGGTTCAACCTTTAAACCATTTGTGTATGGTGCCGCCATTGATAGTGGTGACTACACGCCTAGCACTCTCGTTAATGATGCGCCGGAGGTCTATGATTTATGGAAGCCGGAGAACTACCAGAAAGGTGAGTTTAAAGGCGCGGTCCGGTTGCGGTTTGCGTTGGCCAAGTCCATCAACACAGTTGCTATTCGTGTCGCGCACGAGATAGGACCGGGGAACATTGCCACCTTCGCAAAAAGCCTAGGAATCGAATCTTCTTTACCGTCAACGCTTTCTCTCGCACTTGGTTCGGGGGAAGTAACCCCGATGGAACTGACAAATGCATTTGCTGTGTTTGCTGCCAAAGGAATGGCTGCCAAGCCACAGGTTTTATCAGAGTTCGTTTCGCGAGAAAGTAAAGAAGAAGTGCCTGCCCCAACGATGACTCAGGTGTTAACGCCTCAGGTTGCATACGTGACCCTCGATATGATGCGCTCGGTTATTACTGAGGGAACGGGCGGAAGAGCGCGCAGGCTGAAAATGGACATTGCCGGAAAAACCGGTACGAGCAATGATTCTCGAGATGCTTGGTTTGTTGGCGTAAGCCCTAACTATGCAGTGGGCGTGTGGGTCGGGTTTGATGACTTCAGTCGTTCGTTGGGTACCAAGGAGTCGGGTGGCCAAACGGCTCTTCCGGTCTTTGTCGAGATCATGGGAAAACTTGGTAAGCGATCAGACAGGTTTGAGGCGCCCGATGGTGTTATTGAATTAAAAATAGATTCCACGACGGGAAAAATTGCCCACCCAAGCGCGACGGAAGGCGTAATCACAGATGTATTTGTTAAGGGAAGCGAGCCCACCGAGATTGCTCCAGCACCTGGGGACGTAACGGTCGACGATTTTGTTCTTGATCAGTATGGTGGGGAACCCTCTGGTGAGCCCACAGGTTGGGAAGAAATTGAACCTCCCGAAGAAAACTAGCCGGCTTATCTTATGGATTGGAGTGCTCGTGTGCACGACGGCTCTCCAATCAAATGCGATGGCAGAAACGGCTAAGAGCGAAACGCACGCACTTGGTAGGTTTTGGAGAACTTTTTTAGATAGGGCATTCGATACAAGGGCGAGAATCCCTAAACCTTCTCTCGATATCGAATGGCGAGCGCGGAAAGTGGGGACCGTACAGCTGGAAGAGCCGGTTCTCGCACTATCTATGTATGATCTCGACGGGGATGGCGTCTCAGAGATGTTTGTTTTAACCGAGAATTCTGTCGCCCTTCTTCGAATGAAAGATTCTAAGATTGCGATAGAATCTCTCCTTCCAATCGATGAGCCGCGAAGTATCACCGGGCCGCGATCAAGTGTCGGGCAAATTGAATTCGTCGCCGACCGAGCTCTCGTCCGCTCTTCGCGACTGTCGAAAGGAGTTATGTTCTCTTTATCCGGGAAGGAACTTAGAAAAGAAACGAGCATTTCTGGATTTCCTTTTTGCGGTGATGGCAAAGCCGAGCTTGTCACTGGACGTGACTATTTCGAGCAGATTACGTCCAAGTCAAAACGGTTTGGTTTTACGCCTGTTCCAAAACGCTTTTATAGCTCTCGGTGCGTGGACCACATTTTCGATAGTACGAACAGAAGAATGCACATCCTTGGTCTCGTTAGTACAGATCGAGTTCTCCATATTTACTGTGATCGAGGAGGAAAACCGTGCAGAGCGAGCCCTGCGCAAAACCGAGAATATCGCGGGGTAGGTTCTGTGTTTGGGATAACCGATGTCAATAGAGATGGTAGTCCTGAAGTCCTCGTTTCATCCGCTCGTCCTCCAGGAGATACTGATTCGGTCACTGTTTACGCGCGTAAGCAAGAGTCTGTCGTGGAAGTCTTTAAGGCTGCTTTTAAAACCGGAATCGTTGGCATTTCGAGTGGGGACTTCACAGGCCAAGGGCGTCGTCAAGTTTGGGTGGGTGCTCGGGAACCGGGTAGCGAAGAGTTGGAAGTTTGGAGCCTAAGTGAATAGAACACTCCCCACGCTTTTTCTCGTTTCCATGTTAACTGCGTTGTCATCGGCGAAAGCGGAGACGAATCGACCGTATCAGGGAAACGTAATCGGTTCCTTGCTTGGCGCGCCTTATACGATTGATCCGGTATTTGCCTCTTCGCACGCAGATTCCACATTGATTTCCTTGGTCTTTGACACCTTATATAAAACCGACAAAGACGGAAGGGTTCTCCCACATCTGGCTTCTGGTTTTCCTACGTATAACGAAGAGGGGACAGAGGCCAAGATACATTTACTCGAAGGGATTCGTTTTCACCGGGGAGGTGTACTTACTCCAAAAGATGTAGTCGAGTCTTTACGTCGTGTTGAAAAGTACGGTTGGGCTCTTGCCGGAATTACGACGATCTCCATTGAAGGAAAAGACATTGTTCTCAAGAGTGCAGAACCCATCCTCTATCTACTCGAGCGCCTTTCGTTGACTCAAACTGCAATTACCCGCGGCGGGGTTGCTCCTACGTTTCGAAAAGCGGACGGAACGGGGCCCTTTAGAATGTTGAGTTTCCGAAATCGATTTCGGGAAGTTCGCTTAAGACGTTTTGAGCAGCATTTTAACGGCCCTACATTTCTGGAAACCCTGAGACTGCGCTGGTATCTAGAGCAGGACGCTGAGGCCCGTGCTTATGAAAGTGGCACAGTGCAATATTCTCTACGAGGGGAAGTAGCATTTACCGGGCACCAACCAAAATTTGAAACCTCCGTGGTTGAAAGTCCTGCGGCTGTCCTCAAGTACCTAGGATTGGGAACTAGGTTTAAGAGTCAAGTTGCGTTTCGAAGAGCTCTTTCCCTGGCTATAGGACGGAGGTCTTTAAGTAATATTGGAACCGGCGAAACGGTTTTCCCAACGCTTTCTCCAGTTCTAGACACCTTGGACGCGCCCGCTATTCCTATGGATGCTGACGAGACTAGAGCACGTTTCTTTTTGGAGAAGGTGAAACGAAATGACTCGCTGGAGGACTTAACTGTTGCTGTCGATCGGACGCGGCCTGGGGATCGTGCTGTCGCAGAAAAGATCGTTGCATCGCTGTTTCGAATCGGTCAAAAAGCCACCATTATCGAGCTTTCCTCGGCTGAGTTTTTTTCGAATACCAAAACGGGGTCCGCTGATCTGTTTATAGGGGAAGTTGCGTTTCCTTCCCATTTACCGCTGATGCAACTTCTCGCGTCGATTCCAAATTTGAACGACCGCCGCCGTGTCCTTACTAGCAAAGAAGACTATCAGAGTGGGCTAAGGTGGTTTTCTAAAGAATTACCTGTCGTGCCCCTATACCATCGAACCATTCGAGTTAATCATCAGCGTAATGTCCGAGGCCTGTCTTTCACGAAAAGTGGAGCGATGCCGCTGGATGATTTGTTTGTCTTCGGCGGAGTAAGGAAAAACCGGCGTTGAGACTACGAGGGCGATTTACTCTCTGGTTTGTCTTGGCTGCAATCTTGCCTATCGCCGCTGCGTCGATTGGCACTAGGGAAATCCTATCTCGGAACTACCGAGCGAGTTTTCGTGAGACATCGGTAGAAGCGGCCAACCAAGTCAAGCAAGTTCTTAGTGGCCTTGAATTGGATGTTACGGAAAAAGTAAAAGCTCTTGCTGACCGAGATAACCCGTTCATTGGAGGGTTACTTCAGGAAATACTTGTCTCCGGCCAACTGGGACGAGACCGATTGCAGTTGATTCGGCAAAAAGACGCACCATCTGCTCTGCGGCTCGCGCGCCTGGACGCGCTCTACGTCTTGGATTCTGAATCAAGAGTAATCGCCGCTCCACACTATCGGCCAGCTCGTGACGAAACTCTGAAACTGGAACCATCTCTGATCCGAGACAGCCCAGCAGCATCATATGGGTTTCAGAGCTTTATGCAGAACAAGGAGGTTGAGAGCCTCTTCGTTGCTCAGGCGGCGCGTAGGGTCGCATCGGATGGTCACAATTTTGTGATTGTCGGCGCATCAGTACTAAGAAATGAATCTCTATCTGCGGTTCGACAGAAAGGGCTGATCGATATTCGACTACTCGGATTGGATAGCGCCGTACTCATACCGTCCGATCAAGATTGGTCATTGGTATCGTCAAACACGATCGAGATTCCCTTAAATGATTCGAATGGGAAGGCCGTGGCCAAGATAGAAATCGGTATTTCCGAACAGCGCCTGCAAAGTGTATTGGCGCGAGTCACTCTACTCGCTGGAGTTCTAGGCGTGGCAGCTCTTCTATTGATGATTGGGTTGGGGTACTTCGTTTCTAGGAGAATCACTGGTCACCTTGATGACCTTGTGGTTGGAGCACAGGCTGTTGCCCACGGGAATTTATCGCACAGGGTGCCTGTAAGGACTGGGGATGAGATAGGTAAGGTTGCATCGGCGCTCAACACCATGGTTGAAGAGTTATCAGCATCCAAGGAACGCCTAGTGATGGCTGAACGTGTGGCTGCATGGCAAGAGATTGCTCGCCGAATTGCTCACGAGATAAAGAACCCTCTCACCCCTATTCAAATGGCTATCGAGACTCTTCGTAAGACCCATGAGAGAAGACCTGATGCTTTCAATGACATCTTTGATGAATCGACTCAGACGGTTCTAGAAGAGACGGGCCGTTTGAAGCGCATCGTGAGTGAGTTTTCTGAGTTCGCTCGAATGCCTCCGCTTGAGAAGCAAGAATTTGATCTGAACGAACTGGTTAAGCAGACGGTCTCGCTATACAAGAGCACTGCTTCGATTGGGTGCGAACTCGGTGAATTGCCGAAAATCTATGCCGACAAAGATAGGTTGTCTCAGGTTTTGATCAACCTAATAGAGAACGCTCGAGCAGCAGTCTCAGGTCTGGAAACAGACAGTGAAGGACTAGACATCCAAATCGAGACCGAATTTCGAAAGTCCGAACAAAAATTTGTTGTTTCCGTTCAGGATAAAGGTCCCGGTATAGCGCCTGAAGTGAAAGACAAAATTTTTACACCCTACTTCACGACAAAGCACACCCAGGGCGGCTCAGGACTAGGCCTCGCCATTGTCCATCGCATTGTTGCGGAGCATGGCGGCAGGATTTCTGCGGGTAATGCGGAAACAGGAGGAGCGTTCTTCCTCGTAGAACTTCCTTCGAAGTTCTAATTAGCCTTTTATCGGAGAAGCTTTTAGAGCTGCTTTCCCGTCCTTCACGTAGACTTGGAAACGGACACCGGTGCAACCATGTTTAGAAATCAATGCATCCCTATTCGCTGAGAGTTTTCCAGCGAATTTCTCAAATCGAAGATTTGCTGTGTCCTCTCCGCACTTCTTTTTGACCGAGATGAATTCGTCAAAGACTTCTTTGAAATAAACGTTCTCTGAGTCCGCAGCAATTTTTGCGGATTTCGCAGACACGATCGTGGCCTCCGAGTCGGTAGGCATTCCCAGTATGTCTTCGTCGAAACCTCCCTTACTAGCGCCAGAATTCCCGAGCGAGATAGGCTTCGGAGCGACCCTTGTGTCGGTTTGTGGTTGTAGAGTAGCTGCTTTTTTATCGGGCTTCGCCGGGATGATCTCGGGCGGGGGCGCTGGCGCTTTAGGAATCGCTGGGATGTCAATTGGCGGCGTGTTCGAGTTGGTCGTGAGACTAGCGTTCGATGCCGCGGGAACAGAGAACTGGAAGTCGCTTGGCGGTGGTGGTGGCAAAGGATCTTGAATAGACGATTGAGTTCCTTGGGCGGGAACATTCGGCATTGGCCCGAGTAGTCCATCCAAGTCTTTCTTGGCGTCTTTGGCGTCTCTCTGTAGGCGCTCAAGAGCGATGTTTACAGAACGGGCAATTGAGCCTGTCTTTTGCTTGTGTTGGAGTTCGTCAAATCTAGCACTCTCACCTTGCGCTAACTGGACTGCGTTGAGAGCAAGCTTCTTTAGCGGTTTATCAACTTCGAACCAAATTAGAAACATTCCTCCAGCAAGCAGAACCATTAGACTAAGGGCTAAAGCAATCCATGGGAAATTCCCAAAACTCAAATCGCTTTTCTTGATTGCAGAAAAAGATCCTGCAAAACCAAGCTTCATATCACGAGCAGAGAAAACAGAAATGAATGCACCTAGGACACCAGCTTCGCCGGGAAGCTGCATCGAAACAACGTCATATACGTTTTCTTCATCGACCTCTACGGCAAACGCTTGGTTGCAAGATAGCGGCGCGTTTGTTTCGGATTTTGACGCAAAGTCTTTGGTAATCCCCCTGTCGATGGAAGCAGTCGAGCTTGTGGCGAGGGTCTTTTTATCTGCGTAGAACCCAACTTCCACACCCAGTTGCGTTTGGAGGTTTTTTACGAATTCAGGACCGACGCTTTGTCCTATTACGATAGCTCCAGCGTATGAGAAAGGCGCCTGCGTCAGGATTGGTGCTGCAGCGACTCTGTACAAGCCAGTCTTTAGGGACCAAAGGTCGTCGCGCATATAGCCAGCTAGAGCGTCATCGACCACGAAAAAACCTTTGAGGTTGGCTCCCTCTGTTTTTTGTTTCCAGTTTCCTCTGCTCGAGACAATTCGGCCTTGCTTGTCGAGCAGCAGAATGAAGTCTGGTTCTTTTCCTGTTCCAAAACTCAGGACGTTCAGTGCCTCTTTGCCGCGCGCCCGGGACTCAGCGGGAACGGATGCAGCAGCGCCAGATTTTACGAGTGCAGGGGTGTGGCCAGCAACGGAAAGCTTATTGGCAATTTCGGCTGTCTTCTGGACGCGCTGGCGCGCGTCATTCCGTAGGATGATTTGGCCTGTGCGGCAAGCGTTATTGAGATGAGAAATTTCATTCTTTCGCGTTGCACGCTCTGCAGGTCTGGGAATCACTACGGCAATCGCGAGCGCAACGACGGCGGCAACAGTGATGAAAAACATCCAAATCTTCACCCAAAACATCTATTTTTTTCCCTTCGTAGCGGCTGCTAAGTGGTTTGCTTTTAAAAACACCGTTGCTTTGGATTGTGTGCCGGGCTTCACAAGAACAGATGCCGAGGGTTTCTCTAGCCATCGGTCTCTATACCAAAGCCGAATCTTCCATGAGCCCGCTGGGACATTCTTGATGGAAAAGGACCCGTTGGGACCAACAGTAGAAAAATGGCTGTGTTTGAAGCCGATAATTCGCGCCGTTATATGTGCGGACTCTGGATCGCGAATAACCACAGGTTTCTCAGCATCGGAGATGTTTACGTTTTTGCGCTCGCCCGGGTTTACAGGGACACCAGGGAGAAGTTTGGGGTTTGTTGGCGAGGTAAGCGCGGGCGATTTTGGGCCCGCATTTTTAATTGCCACTTTGCTTCCTACGACCACTGGAAGAACGGCTCTTTCAAAAGATTCACCGAGAAGTTTAAATGGAACAGCTTGCGCGGGCGGTTGGGTTGCACCGGGCCCTGGAGTCCGACCGTCGAGTACAACGATAATCTCGTCAAAAATCGAGGTATTTCGTGGAGCGATAAACGGGTTTGCAGCCGGAGCTAGGAACCCCTGAGCACGCGCCGTCCCGTTAGCCGCCGTCTGAAGCTTGACGGACCCGTTGACATTCCCAGGGGATTGAGCGGCAACCAAGCTTGGGCCGAGCAAGAGGGTGGCGAAAAAAACTAGGCCTACACTGTTCAAGGAACTCATGAAGACCTTAATTATCTTATGGACTTGTAGGTGGGAGTCAACGTTTGGGCGCAACTCTTTGGACGCTGATGCGGCAATTAAACGTGCGTCGGAGGGTAGTCGTGAACCTAATCGGACTCCTTGGGATTGGGTGTGTGCAGGGAATGCCTTCACCAGTCTGGTTATCACTCTCTTTTCTGGGGCTCTGTCTGCTTCTAAGTCCTAGATACCTTTTTTCGTTGATTCTGCTGGTTTCCCTTGTGAGTCCTCAGAAAAAAACCTGCCCGACAACTTCTTTGGACGGTGAAACCGTGCTCGTTGAAAGGTTGGATCAAGTTAGCGGTACTGTAGGTGTTGTTGTGGACGGAGTGCCCATCCGGATCAGGTATCCGGATGAGACGGGCGTGGCGTTTCTGCCCGGAGATCTGGTGGTTCTCACTGGAGAAGCCTTTACCTTTATCGGATCCGACGGGAGATGGACTGGCGAATTCTCAGTCAAAAGAATTTGGAAGATTGGAACTCGGTTTCATTGGAAACGTCCAATGGTTTGGTTTGGTCGTGTTCTGCGGAGTTCTTTCCCTGGTCGCGGAGTGTTGCGCGCTATGGTCACTGGTGAGCGTTCTCAGCTGTCCCAGAGTTTCCGTAAAGATCTTGCACGGACTGGGACCAGTCATCTGATCGCGGTGAGCGGGTTACACATGTCGATCGTCGTCATGTTCTCATTTGTTGTTTTGCGCTTTGTTTACGGATTAACAAGTCTTGCTCACTTTTGCGCACCGTTTCGGTTTGCCTCGTTACTTTGTATCCCTGTCGTCATTCTCTATATGGCGGTTGTTGGAACGCGGCCAACAACGCTAAGAGCGGGTTTGTTCGCAATTTCGTATCTCTCCGCTCTTCTTTGTGGGCGTTACCTGAATACAAGGAGGGTTTTTATTTCGGTCGCCTTTCTTCTGCTTTTGCTTAAACCTTCCAATCTTTCTGATCCAGGTTTTCAACTCTCATTCCTCGCAGTGTCGTGCTTACTTTACGGCCCCCAAACCGGTGGTTGGTTTCAAAAAGTGACTCTGTCTACTTTAGTGGTCTCAATCATGACTATGCCGCTTGTTGGTTATCACTTTGGCCAAATCCCAACTTTTGGTGTATTCGTTAATCTTGTGGCTATTCCCATTACGGAACTCGCTATTGTTCCTTTTGGTTTCTTGGCTTTGTGTTGCTTCCCTCTATTTGAGGGAGTTGCAGAGGTTTTTCTCTGGGTTGCTTCCTTGGGAGTCTTGGGGCTGAAAACAGTTGTGGCTTACGCAGGATCCGTGTCGCCAGTCATTCGGGTTTCGCCGTTAGAAAGCCTCTTTCTTGGGGTGATGGCTTCCGGTATCACGGCCTTACGAATGCACTCTGAGCACAGAGTGAAAATCGCATTTGTGCTCTTTTTGGGTCTGGCCGTTTCGGTTGTTGGGGTTGCGAGAAATCCTACTGATAGTCTAAGAGTAGAGTTCCTTAGCGTAGGCCAGGGCGACAGTTCGCTCCTCCTGTTTCCAGGCGGTGAAAGATGGTTGGTTGATGCTGGGCCGAAAAGATCAGATAGGATCTTGGAGAAGGCTTTACTTGCACATGGGGTTGGCTTTCTTGATGTGGTTGTTTTGACTCATGCCCACGCTGATCATACTGGGGGACTGGAAGACTTGTTTGGCAAAATCGGAGTTGGAGCAATTTGGGTCGCAGAGGGGAGCCCAGCAAGTCGTTTTACTGAACAGATTACACGGTGGATGCGCCAAGGAACTCGAATTGAATCTCCACGAGACTTACTTTTGTCCGACGGTGTCCGGGTTAGAACCTTATGGCCAGCCGGAGACAGGAAAATTGGGAACTATGACCATTCTCTGTCGCTAAACGACAATTCGGTCGTATTACATCTAAGTTATCAGGGGCGCAGCATTTTGCTTACAGGTGACATAGAAAAAGAAGCTGAGGACTACCTTGTTAGAGAACAGAAAAACAGAGTCGCTGCCGATGTTGTGAAAGTCCCACACCACGGTTCGAACGGTTCGTCGTCATCTGGGTTTGCGCAACGAACGGAGGGAGCCTTTGCGATTATTTCGTGCGGTCGCCGCAATCGGTTCCAGTTTCCTTCGCGAGAGGTATTGGCAAGGTGGAAGAGTCATGGAGGGGTGCATCGAACCGACCGACACGGAAATGCCACCATTGTGATAACCGAAAAAGGAAAGTTGCAATACTACGGACACGCCTGCCCAGGTGGCTGACCGGCTTACTTCTTTTTTCGCGACTTTTTGCGAGCGGCTTTGCTTTGTTTACGCTTGTTCTTCGCTTTTTTCCGGTTGGCGGGCTTCGCTATGGTCGAGCCGGGGCTTTTTGTGCCTGGCATTGTGTAGCCAGGAGGCATGCCCGGTATCTGCATTCCCGCAGGTGGTGCGATACCCGGGAGGGCACCGCCAGCTTGTCCGCTCATCAATGCACCTAGGTCCATGCCTGCAAGCTTTTTCATTTGCGAGAACTGTTTGAACCCTGGGATTTTTCCCATCAATCCTGAGCTTGCACCGAGCTGGACCATCATCTGACGCATAGCTCCGAATTTTTGCAAGAGCTCTTTGACTTCGCTTTCCTTGCGCCCTGAACCGTTCGCGATTCGCTTTACTCGACTCGGATTGTAGTCGGCACGCCTTCTTTTCTTTTTCTGCGCACCTTCAGCGATTTCTTCCCACGAAGTTGTAACGAATAACGTAGGGTTTTTTCGTTCCGCAAGTGTCATGGAGTTGATCATTGACTCGGTGCGAACGAGTTCTCGGTCATCCAGGTTTACACCCTCAGGCAAACCGCCGGGAAACATGGGAAGTTTGTCGAAGAGATCCTTGAGCGATCCCATCTTTTGAATCGTCTTGATTTGCTCCAGGAAGTCTTGCATGTCGAACTTGCCCTTGAGCATGCGCATGGCATCCTCTTCGGCTTTTTCCGCATCGACGACTTGCTCGAAATCCTTGACGAGCCCAACGATGTCGCCCATACCCAAGATTCGAGAGGCAAGCCCGTCTGGGCGAAATTCCTCAAGTTTGTCCAGGCTCTCTCCCATTCCGAGGAACTTGATGGGCTTGCCAGTGACTTCCTTTACAGACAGGGCGGCACCACCACGGGCATCACCGTCGAGTTTGGTGAGGATGACACCGTCGACATTTAGTCTTTTATTGAACGTATCGGCGGTTCGAACCGCATCCTGGCCAGTCATGGAATCGAGGACCAAGAAGATGTTTGCTGGTTTCGTATTCTTGTCGATGTCCTCGAGCTCCTGCATTACAGGCTCATCGA
>CAYPIX010000016.1:4337-45487 GCA_964410875.1 uncultured Kofleriaceae bacterium | reverse complement strand
CTTCTAGACTATTGAGTTCTCGAGGTTGTTTTCAATCAACTAGAAGGTGTTTCGATCGTGATTAATCGGAGACGCACTTATGAAAGACGACAACAACAAAACGGCAGCACCACCAACGAAAATCAGGGATTGTGTTAGTTCGTGAGAATAGTACGAGCCATTCCATAGGCCGGCGAACATGGACGTTAGACTCATCACCCCGTACATCCCAGCGCCCAGGCCGAGAGTGGCTGAGAGCAAAGATGATGCTCCTCCTGCACCAACGGATTCTTGTGTACGGCGCTGAGTTTTCGATTTTTTCTTCACAAATTTTATCTTGCTTCTGGAATCCGGCTTGTTGGCTTTTTTGACACGGTCAACTTTGGCATCGTGAGATGGTTTCGAGATGACTTTTCCCAAACGCCCCACATTCTGTGTTGCTTTTTGGGGCATGCTTCTACTTTTACTCGGTGACTTGACGACCCTAGATTTCGTTCTGGGCGCAGGTCGAATCGTGCCACTCGCATTTGCGATCGAAAGTGACAAGAGGAATGTAATCAGAGTGGTACTGATACTGGTGTGGCGCTTGCGCATGCTCTCTGTAAGAGCAAGGCGGGAACCAAACGATAGCCTGCGGGTTTCAGGTAGTTAGCCGTTGAAGCGGCGGCTATGCCAAACATCAGTGTGGTGTTTTCGGTCAGCGAACGGAAGGCTCAAGAAGAGAGTTTAACTCTGAGGAAGGCTTGGCGGTCTCAGCGATATTCTCGTACCAATTCGGGTAAAGGTCGGCGAAATAAGTAGCGACGGGGTTCGCAAGGTCGTGGTGGTCCTGAACCGCCAGGGAGTAACGTGTTTTTGTGGGTGACCAAATAATTTCCAAACTTGCCTCCAATGGAAAGCTGTCTTTTGGGAATCCGAGTGGTGGAAGAGCGTGATCTGTAGGGAGGATAGAATTCATCGACCAGCTTCGAAATTTTCGTCCCGGTTCAAGAGGCGTCGCTTCGTAGATCTTGAACACGTCTTTCACTAGGTGCCTCACGATGTAGGAACGGTTGCCGACTTGATATCGAAATGTAGACCTATCAATAGAGGTCATACTCTCATCTACCAAAGCAAGGGTTTCTTCCAAGAACTCTACTTCTCGTTGCCTTGCTTCATCGAGAAGTTTGTTTTCCCGTGGACGCCGCCAATCTCGAAACAAGCCGGGGCCAGTAGGCATGAGCCGATCGTGTTCCCACTCGCCAGTATGTTGCAGTTCGTCAACACGCGCCTCTAGAGCGACGATCTCCTCGAGCGCTTTCGAAGTTAGTACTGTCGCAACTCTTTTTTGTTGGTTGACAAGCTCTTTCGAGCTTTCGTGGCTACCGAGATATTTGTAGTAGAGAGTCTCGGCGTCAGCAAAGGAAGTGACCGTCTGAGAAAGTCGTACAGCCTTACGCAACCGGTACCCCGATTCCACAGTCTGATTACTACTTTTTAACAGCTCTTGGATCCGGCTGCGGGTTTCTCGGCTTTTCTTGCACTCCTGTATCAGTTTTTGAGTCGCCTCCTGACGAATCGCGTATTTCCGAGAGTCCAATTGGGCGATCAGTTCGTCGATAGAGTCGGAAACGAAAGCCATATCGGCACTGGGAAGGTCATCCTCAAGAAATTCGCAGCCAAGAAAAACGAAAGAAAGTAACAGTGTGCTGACAATTGGTTTCACGCTGAGTTGTAGAAGCAATTTGTGAGCCCGCTCCCAGGGACGGCATGCACTAAAAAGAGAGCTGAAATCGCGTGCATCCGAGATGGGACTGCCGCAGTGGGTGGCTACTTCCGCTTCCGTATTCAGGAAGCGGAAGAGGAGATCTCGATCTCCTCGGTGGATGGAGATTAGTCAATGCCTATCGAGGCTGAGAGGTGGGCTATTTGACCATTTAATAGTCCATCCGTAGTGTGACCGAGTACCGCGTGGTTTCTAGCCCGCGCGCCGATAGATCAAAATTATGATGAAATTTCAGCTACCACTTTTCGCCGTTTTTATGATGCTTCCACCTTTGGCTCCGACGAACGTCGCATTTGCTGACAAGCCCACGTCGAACGAGTTCTGGTGGCCGGACCAGTTAGATCTCAGCTCACTCCGGACGCACAGTGAGAAATCGAGTCCCATGGGCAAGGACTTTGATTACGCTAAAGAATTCAAAACGCTCGATATTAAAGCTGTTAAGAAAGACATCGCGAAAGTGATGAAAACATCACAGGACTGGTGGCCTGCGGACTACGGCCACTATGGTCCTTTCTTTATTCGAATGGCCTGGCATAGCGCTGGAACCTACCGGGTCATGGACGGGCGCGGTGGCGCCGCGGGAGGCCAACAGCGATTCGAACCGCTCAACAGTTGGCCAGATAACGCCAGCCTCGATAAGGCGAGGCGATTGCTATGGCCTATAAAGAAAAAATACGGAAAGAAAATTTCGTGGGCAGACCTAATGATTCTCACTGGCAATGTAGCTCTCGAATCCATGGGATTTGAAACGTTTGGCTTTGCCGGCGGCCGTACTGATGATTGGGAAGCTGAGCTCGTCGATTGGGGGCCCGAAAAGAAATTTCTCGCCGATAAAAGATATAGCGGAAAGCGCAATCTGAAAAAGCCGCTGGCTGCGGTTCAGATGGGGTTGATCTACGTCAACCCAGAGGGGCCAAACGGAAACCCCGATCCTCTGGCAGCTGCCGCGGATATTCGCGAGACCTTTGGCCGCATGGCTATGAACGATGAAGAAGTCGTCGCCTTAATTGCCGGTGGACATACATTTGGTAAAGCCCATGGCGCAAAAAAACCGGGCAAATGTGTTGGAGCAGAGCCGGCCGCTGCAGGGCTCGAAGAACAAGGCCTTGGTTGGAAAAACAAATGCGGGACTGGCAAAGGAGTCGACGCGACCACAAGCGGCCTCGAGGGGGCGTGGAGCGTCAATCCAACAAAGTGGACTTCCCAGTTTCTCGACAACCTTTTCAAGTACACTTGGGTGAAAACCAAAAGCCCCGCTGGCGCGATACAATGGATTCCGAAGGACAAGAACGCAGCAAATCTGGTTCCAGACGCCCACGACAAATCGAAGAGACATGCTCCGATCATGTTAACGACGGACCTCTCGTTAAAGTTTGACCCAAGTTATCGGAAGATCTCAGAGCGATTTCGAAAAGATCCAAAGCAGTTTCAACTCGCTTTTGCAAAGGCTTGGTTCAAGCTGACTCATCGCGACATGGGCCCCAGGGCGAGATACATCGGTTCAAGTGTTCCGAAAGAGGTGTTGTTATGGCAGGACCCTATTCCCGCGGTTAATCATAAATTGGTAGGAAAGGCTGATATCGCTCTTCTAAAGAAGAAAATTATCGCTTCAAAGATTCCACTATCCGTCCTGGTTCGAACCGCATGGGCTTCCGCCGCGAGTTTCCGCGGCACCGATATGCGCGGTGGTGCTAACGGAGCCAGGATTCGCTTGGCCCCGCAGAAAGACTGGAAAGTAAATAATCCGAAGGAGCTCGCTAAGGTCCTAAGCCGGTTAAAAGGGATTCAAAAAGGCTTTAACCGAGGCGGCAAGAAGATCTCCATGGCTGACCTGATTGTCCTTGGCGGTACTGCAGCGATTGAACAGGCCGCGAAGAATTCTGGCTACAAGATAAAAGTGCCTTTTAAACCTGGGCGTATGGACGCGTCGCAACAACAGACGGATGTGAAATCCTTCTCCTACCTAGAGCCAACCGCGGACGGTTTTCGTAATTACTATGGGCCAGGCAATTCTCATTCGCCTGCCGAAGCGCTCATCGAGAGAGCAAACCTGCTCACACTTACGATTCCTGAAATGACGGTGCTTATTGGCGGGATGCGCACCTTGAATGCCAATGCGGGTCGATCCAAACACGGTTTGTTTGCCAAGAAGCGTGGAACGCTAAGCAACGAATTCTTCGTGAACCTTCTCGATATGTCGACGAAATGGAAGAAGTCAAAAAAACGAGGTGTGTACGAAGGACGGGACCGCGCTACCAACAAATTGAAATGGACAGCGACGCCTGTCGACTTGATGTTCGGATCTAGTGCAGAATTGCGAGCTGTTGCAGAAGTCTATGCATCGGACGATGCAAAGGAAAAATTTGTAAGAGATTTCGTCTCAGCATGGACCAAGGTAATGAACCTGGATAGGTTCGACGGGTAACGGCAAAGAGTGTGTGCTTCAGATCGCCACCGCTGGCTTGTTCGTTCAAGCAACCCGGCGGCGGCGGCTTGACATGGTTATTGTTGGTTGTTCACGTGACCTGACCTGTCCGTTTCTAGGCCTGGCTTGGATCAGCCACAAAAAACGACCCAGCTCTTGGCAAATCAGAGGTTTTCGATAGTGTGTCGGTATGGGAAGAAATTTGTTTGTCGTATTCGCATTTTTTGCGGTTCTTGGAGGACCCGTAGCTCTAGCAACAGCCGATTCGCCTGAAGCCTTGGGGGATGTTCGCGCAGTATTTCTGTACGACCTTGAGACCACTGCGGTTGCAGATTTGATCGACGGAGATTTAGAAGATTGTGCGTTTACTGGGGCAACGATTTCATTTGCGACCTGTAACCTGACCGGAGCTAGTCTTGTTTGGACGGGGCCGAAGGGGACCACGGTGACAGTGCCAATGGATGAGGTTCGGTACTTCAAACCCGAGGGCGTTCCTTGGCGAGAGTATGTGTTCTCGGGGGTTATCACCCAGACAGTGCAAGGTATCGATGTGCTCAACCCGGTCAGCTTTAAGATCGTTCAAGGCGTGAAAGACGCGGCGACGATGCATGGGACGCTTACCTTGGGAGCGGTAGGAGAAACCTTCGGGTTTCGCGCAGTGCCGCTTCCGGTTGCGCCCTAGACAGCATATTAATTTTTCGAAAAAAAGGGCCCGAGCGATCAAGTTCGAGCCCTTCTTAAGCGACAGGTTTAGTTATGGGGCGAAGAGCCAAGAGTCTTCGCAGATTACATAGCTAGTTTTAGGGGCAAGATCAGCAATCGTGCTTTCGACTGTAAGTAGTACCGCGTATGTCGTGCTGCCTGCCTGTGGAGAGCCTTCAGATTCCAGGACCGTTTTGTCGGTTAGTTCTACGACTACATTCCAATTGTCTTGGCCGGCGTTTGAACCTTGAAAAAACGAAGAACTGCCCCACTCTACACCGTCGACTTTTATCGAACGGCTGTTGAGAAGAGCACCTTCCATGAGGGCTCCGCCTTGGTGTTGGAAAGACTCGAACTGAACCGAGCCGTCGGCGCTGGAACACGATCCATTGCTGGGAAGCTGAGTAGTTGGGATGGGTTGCACAAAGCCAGGTACGCCGGCTATCGCTGAGCTTGCCAAAGTGGCGGTCATGAAGAATACAGGTAGTAGAGTTTTCATTGGTTAGATCCTTTTTGGTGGGGGATGTGGGTGACTATGAAAACTCTTCTAGCCGGCAAAAGAATTAAGCAAAAGACAGCAGTTCTTCTGTTTGGTTCAGTTCAGCTAATGTCTATGTGGAGGGAGAGCGCTTCCTGGTGGGCGCTCTTCCCGAAAACGCTACTTGTAGAGGGCTTCGACTGCGCGCGTGTATTCGGCTTGGATGTCGGCGATGCGTTGCGCTTGTTCTTCTGGGGGGAGCCCGCTCTGGGACGCCTTCATCAGATCGGTTTGGAATTGGCTGGTAAGCGCTTCCTGTGCAGCCTGCGCGGCGGCCATATCTATGCCGGAACTTGCCCCCAGGTCCGCGTCGTTGGTTTGCGCTACTGGTGTTCTCGCTCGAGCTCGGGCAGCGTTTAGTTCTCCCTGTGATTCAAGCAGTTGACCATCGTCCGGCCAGCGTTCCAGCATTTCCGAGAGTACCCGCTGTGATTCATCCCAGGCTTTTGCATTCAAATAGACTGACCAGAGTTTCCATTTAGAGTCTCGGGCATCGGGAAAATGCGCGAGCGCGGTTTCCAAAGGGTGGGCAGCTTCAAGGGGAGTGTGCAGAGCAATGCAGCAGCTGGCGTATTCATCTGCGGCAAGCAAATAGCGTTTTTCGTTCGCCGCGGTTAGTTCCAACACTCGTAAAAGGAAGGGTTGGGCTTCATTGAAAAGGCCGGCTCGTCTCTTCAGCATACCGAGAAGAACTAGAGCAAGTGTGTGGTCGGGATTAATCGCCAGGGCGGCGCGGGTGCTATCGGTTATTTTGTCTGCTTGCGCCTGCAGTTCAACTGGGATGTTCTGAGAGACAGCTAGAGCTTCCCCAATTTCGTTAAACTGATTTCGAGCCAGCTCAGCCCATTCGTCAGCGGTTCTTGCTCTCTGGTTGCCCTTTTTCTTCCCAAACACTCCGTTGATTATCTCGCGAGTCGAGGAGAAAAGACATTCGCCGAGGGACAGTTTGAGCCGTTCTCACTGTAGTTAGAGGTGCGTCTTAAATCTTTTCCCTATACTAGGTTCCGCGAACCGTGGTTTTTTTTGCCGGGCATGCGTATTGCTCAAGACCGTGGTTAGTGATTTGGAAACCCAAATACCTAGCTGATCCACGGGAAAGCACTACCTTCTTTACGGTTGGTGGCCAACGCTCTATCCAGGGAGGTGGTCCTGGTCGGCAAGTGTTGAGTCGTATCAGTCAGTTTTCGTTTCTGTGCCTATTGTTCACCTTGGTCTTTGCACCGGCTGGAGCTGATGCTGGTCGGGGGAAAAGCAAAAAAACTCAGAGAAACAGCGCGAACGCCAAACGCCAAAAAGCCAAAAAGCAAAAGGCTCGGAGGACGAAGGCAGGTATCAAAAACTCAACACTTGGAAAGCGGATTGTAGATGTCGAGAGGATCCGAGCTCCAAGAAATCTCGCAGATGCTGGCAAGGTTCTCCTTCAGAGGAGCGTGAAGACATCGGAAGCGATGCTTGCACACCCCAGATTGGGTAAGTCGTATGAGCGTGTCATTCGGGCGGCAATGTGGGTCGCATCCGAAGAGGGGCAATTGGTCAATGAGAACCTCGCTGACCTGCTGAACAAAATTGATAAGGATTTCACAACGGCGACGAGCACGCAGCTTGAACGGCTACTAAGGACCCAAGAAATATTTGTCGAGGGTTTTCAAGACTCGGAGTTAGCGGGAGAGGAAACAGGCCCACCAAGCGACGTAGAGGAGAAGGCTCTTGAGGACTCAGCGACTCAGATGGACCTTGTAATCAAGAAACACCTTCAGCCTAATTTTGATGCGCGTGCGCTTTTTGAGGACGCTGCCAGGAACGTCGGCGCGAAAAATCACAAACCACAGTACGCAAATTGGTTGATGGGCACATACCGGCTATCTGAGACAGAATTACCGAGAGCGACTCAAGTACTCGACTTGATGAAAACCCTAAGTACCTCCGGGTTAAACGTGTACCTTAATCAGTACAGAAAGGACGTAGAGGCCACGCTGGCTGGCTTTTCGCACCCGGAGCAGAAAAGACTTTTCGGCAACACCCTTCAGCGAGCTTTTCATGATTCGGGAATTGATCCGTCCAGTAAGGTTCCATTGTCGGTGTTCCAGAATCAGATCTTCCGCCGTTACAAAAAAGAGATTTTCTCAAGAATCCTTCCCTACCGAGAGATTATTTCAATACGGAATTCGGTTGTCGACTCGGAGCTATCGCGGCTTGATTTAAGTGACAAAGACCTAGGCCTACTAAGACGGTACTTGCATAGTTTTTTTCTTCGAAGGTACAGAACGTACCTGCCACCAGAGGTTGAACCAGTGAGTAAGCAAACTCTTGCTGGTCATCAGCTTTTCGTCTTGGCGCAGCGGAGTAATGCACTCATTAAGTTACGCGAAACGATTCGACTTACTGAGGAAGCCAAGGGAAAGCCCAAGACCTCAAAGCCTCCGGTTTCTAGTTCGCTAACGCGCGCAGAGCGCATCGCGGCGTATCAAAAAGAACAGGAAGAGAAAAAGAGTCGTGATCTTCAAACTGAGATTGAATCTGGGGCTGAAAAAACACGCGTAGCAAAACCCATCGAAAGCCGTGTCGCTCAAAACAAAGAGAAAATCGAGGCGCAATCCGTAGACCGATTTGAAAAATTTGTCGCTGTTCGCTCCGCAAACGCTTCTGTTGCTTCAAGTTTAGTAGATATGTACGAGAGCCTTCCCGACGATTCGCGACTCAATGTCACCAAGGCATTTGCTGAACTTTTTGACGGTGAAAACAGACGTATGAGTACGCTTGAAGCCGGAACCGTTTCGAAGGCCAATGGCTTTGACGTGTTCTATCTTCGCGTGCACGGTAAATCACCAATACGCGTGTACTTCTTGATTGATCCTGAAGATGGCCCCGTCATCACAGGTTCCCAAGAAAAGAAGGGCAGCGAACGCCAGATTCTTGAAATCCGTAAGGCAGAGAAAGCCGGACGTGCTTATCTCAAACGCAGTGGTTAGCGGCCGTTAACCTGGCTAAATCGAACCGTCTGCCCGTGGATTCAGTTGGGGGTGGGAAAAAAACGACAGGAACAAAGTAATTTTGTTTCTGTGGCTACTCACTTAGCCATGGCTTCGTGCATTAAATCGATCGAGTGAAACAAGCGACCACGAGCAAATGTTTTTCGACCACTACCTTCCTAGCAGTGATCGCCTGTTTTGTGAGTAATGGTGAGAACGCGAAATTCCGCGAAACTCAATTGCGAACTCCAACTTAGTATTCCTTGACCTTGCGCGTGGATTTAATAAACAGACGGCCTGTTGTTACCAAGAGGTCCAATGAAAAACGCATTCCTTGTCGCAATCATTATCGGTAGTGTTTCAAGTCCAGTTTTCGCAGAGCCAACTTTGACCGGCCGCTGGGCAGAGACGTTGCATCCTTCTCAACTTGTTTTTGACTATCCTGCAACCGAGCAAGAGTTAAATGGAAAGACAATCAGGACACCCGCAAAGAAGGTCGACTTCCTTGTGGTGGCAACGCTAGGGACGCGTTGCCCGCTCGCCCTCAAATCGGTTGCTGCGCTCAACGAAATTCAAGAGACATACGAATCCAATGGCGTTCAAGTCATTGGGCTCTTCCCAAATACGTTCGCGGACATTGCTTCCATTGCGGATTTCGCACTTCACTCGGGTGCTGCTTTTCCAGTGTTCAAAGATGACGTGGACAGTTCGTGGGCGATGAAAGAGCTTGAGATGACTATCACCCCAGAAGTGGTCGTTATCGACGTCCGCAACGGCTTCGATGAACGTCATATCGTTTATCGAGGCATGATCCACGACGCGATAAGTGTTGCAAGTCATCGCGAAAGGGTCCGTAACAACTATCTTCGTGACGCGGTTGTTAAAGCTGTAGAAAGCCGTTCCGGAGCAAAATTCACCGTCGCAAACACGGCCGCTCAAGGTTGCAAAATCTCTCGCCGTGTCCCGAAGAGAAGCGTTCGCGAAGTAACGTACTACCCAACGATTGCCAATATTATCCAGAAGCGCTGCCAAGGGTGTCACCGACCTGGAGAGCTCGGCGCAGAGTCATTTATGGAGTTCATGGAGTATGACGATGTGTACTCCGTCTCCGATACCATTATGGAGCGCGTACGAAGCGGAGTGATGCCTCCCTGGCAAGCAAGTATTCCCAAGGAAGCCCACGATCTTCTTGGAGGCTTCAAAGAAGACGGCCGTCTAACCAAGCAAGAGATGCAAGATCTTGAAGATTGGTTCGAGGGAGACATGTTGGAAGGCGATCCAGAGGACGCCCCTGAAGAAATTGATTGGCCAGAGCAGGATGCGTGGGGCATTGGCCAACCAGATCTTGTGTTTAAGATGCCCGAGCCGTTCGTAGTGCCCAAGAAACGTTGGGACGGATACAAATACTACTATATCCGTGCCGACTTTCCTGAAGATAGATATGTGCGCGCCGTGGAGCTGAGGCCTGGTAATCGCAACGTTGTGCATCACATGGGTGCGTTACTCGGACCCTGTCCTGAGAAAGAGCTTCAAGGAGTTGAGGCTACCGAACATTTCTACGGCCTGGCTGGTGATCAAGTTAAGAAGCTCGGAGACTGGGTTCCTGGAGACAATTTTAATAGTCGGGTTTATCCAGAAAATACGGGCCTGAAGATTCCGAAAAACAACTGCATCGTTCTTGAGATGCACTACACGCCGACAGGACGAGAAGAAAAACCGGATGTTTCCGAGATGGCTCTAATCTTCCATGATCGAAAACCAGAAATTGTCATCGACACTAAAGTCGAGAACAACAAGAATATCAAAATCAAACCGCACGATGGGCACTCAAGAGCTTCTGATCGCTATTGGTTTAAAGACGACGTTGAAATTTATGCATTGGCTCCCCATATGCATTACCGCGGTAAGGACTACACGCTTTACAAAGTCGAAAACCCTGGCGAAGCAAATGAAGTCAAAACCAAGATCTTGGAGGTTTCTGCGTATGACTTCCGATGGCAAAGAACGTACGAGTTTGAGAAACCTCTTCAATTAAAAGCTGGCGATCTACTCGAAGCGGTTGGGCACTTTGACAATAGTTATTTCAACCCCAACAACCCGAAGCCCGGCCATCATGTTCGGTTCGGGTTGGAATCAGAAAGTGAGATGTTCAATACGCGTTTCAAATATCGCTACACAGGAGTTGAAAAACGATGAATCGCCAAGCTCTATCCCCGCAAGTCGCAGGACTGTTCCTCGCTGTAGTCACTGCAGCTGGTAGTTCGATTTATTGTGACGATGCTCATGCGGCAGATCCTTTGGATTGCCAGCGAATCGCAAACCAGATTCCTTATCAGCCGTTGTCACCAGCGCGATTGGATAACTCAAAAAGAAAATTTAATCGGTCACTCCAAACTCTTCAATCTCGTTTGGGACGCCAAGGTAAAGAATTCCGTAGCAAATGGATGAAGTACCTTAAAAGCACCGAGCTTGTAGGGCGAAACCAACATGGATATGAGGAGATCAACTTGTTCCGTCGTTGGCTGTTTTCTTCGGCAGAAGGAGTTGAGCACAAGGTGTTCGCTGATGTCCGAAGGGACGTCGGACCCTACAATGACGTTCTGTACACTGCGCAATTCGCTGACTTGCATGGTGAGCACTTACGTCATTTGCAAGGTCTAACCAGGGCTTGCTGGGCAGTTAATAGTAATCCTGTCTCGGAAAATCTTCTGGCGGTGCAAACCCATCTGACATGGTTTAGTCGCACCAAGACAGACGCAGGATATGCATCGGCACTGTTTGCTGCTTGGCGCCGACCAAACGTTAGATTGCAAATTCCTGGTCATTTCATAACCGACAAATTTTACGAAAACGACGTTACAGTCCAGGAACAAGGACCGGTAAACGAAACGTTCTGTTTGCCGATTGGATTTCGTGGGAAAAATCAAGCTGTTCAGTCAACGGGCTGCGCAAGTACATACGGAACAGCGTCCATTCATTTAATTCCCTCCGCCGAAGTAGCTCGATTTATGGTGAAGGTAGATGGCCAAATTAATTCCAACACCCAGAGTAACAATGGTCCTGTTAATACCAAGACGAACTCGGTGTCGCGCTTTCAGAGCCGAGCCATACTCGACGGTAGTATTGAAGGAATAGAACTAAAAAGCATCGATACGGATGTACATATCGTGTCAATGGACAGTCAATATACGGGTACGACTCGACGACCGCGAGTCAACCGCCTCTTTGCTCGTGTGGCAGAAAGGAAGTCCCAGAAGGCGGAGGTCCAAGCTGCGATCCAAAGCCAAAACAAAGCGGCTGTGCGCCGTCAGCTGAAGGAAAAGATTCAGGAACAAATTGGTGACTTCACTGAAGATCAGGAAATTGCCGCAAACTTAGAGAAGAACATCAAAGACAAGATGGGGAACCTCGGCGAAAAGCTGTCGAAGCCGTTCGAACGCGAAGGTGTTAAGATCGATAGAGTCGTACTAGGAACCGGTTTAGATCATGTTGCGGTTCGGCTTGAAGTTGGCGACAGCGGTCGACTTTTGTCGCTGGACCGCGAGCCTATAAACCCATCGCCCAACGATATCCATCTCGCGTTTCACCAGTCGGCTCTCAACAATATGTTCCAAGTTGCTTACGCAGGAAAGTGGGTCAACGATGATTACTTCGAGAAGGCAACCAAGCTCATGTACACGGAGGCGCCTTACGAACTCTACATTCATAGTCGGAAAGAGGACTGGGCGATCAAATATGCTGATGTTAACCCTGTTACCTTCGCGCTAAATTCGAAAGAGCAAATTGTTGTTACCGTCCGCGCAGCTGGTTTCAAGAGGCGAGGACCTGGGGAAAAACAGTGGAAAGTCACCTTAGCACCGGCAACGTACGTGGTTACCTATCGCATAGCAGAAGACCAACACGGGGATTCCTTCTTGGAAAAAACCAACCGTTTAGCAAGTGTGCCCAGCGAAAATGCTCTAAATGAGGAAGACAGAGCTTTCATGAGTCGTATGGAAGAGCGGATAAACGCTTTCTTAGGAGAGGATCTGAATATGGGCGGATTAACGGTCCCTAAGGGCGGCCCGATGACCGAGCTGAAAAACGTGAAAGCGTTCAATTTCAACCTGTCGAACGGATGGATCAGCTACAACGTAAGCAACCTCCCTAAGATTTTTGACGAGGCAAAGTAGCCGACCGAGCTAACCTTTGTTTAGTTGGACGAGGAACGGGCTCAATCTGGTGTCTACACCCCCGTGTACCGTCTTTCACAAGGAAGCGAAAACAGAGCTATTCGATTGAAAACACGGTGTGTTCTCGTGGGTCCCTGCTTTGCATTGTAGAGCGCTCATGCATTCCTCAAAGCGCATCCCCCTCCTCCTCGCTCTCGTAGGCATATTGGTTCTTCCGCTCTCAGCGAACGCTGGTCGGAAGAAAGACCGACTGAAGGCCAAGATTCAGTCGCTGGCTGCCCTTATCGAAAATGGGGCTTTCCAGTCCACCGCAAATAAGAAGAGTCTTAAAGCTGCCAAGGCACACTTGGAGGAAGCGATCTTGCTTCTGGGTGGTCAAGCAGTGGTGCAACCGAGACCCGCGCGTAACTATGACGGAAGCCAAGTGATATTAGATGGGCCACGCGCCCAGCCCACAGTTAGGGATAACCGGTCTCAAGCCCCAGTTCAAACTCAACCTCCTATCGACCCCTACTCGCAATGTGTAGAATTCGCGTTTGTCGGTTTTGAGCATACCTACTCTTCTGCTTCTGCTCGGGACAGAGCTCATAAGAGCTGCAGCGGGCAATTCGACCTAGGAATTGCACAGTTTCTCTACCACGGTTACGAGCAGACTTATTCGTCGGGTTCGGCGATGGAAAGAGCTCTTGCTGGTGCGAGCCTTCCAAATCTGTTTGGTAAAATAGACCTTCTGCAATTTGCCTACATAGGGTTCGAAAAATCCCTTAGTAGCGGTTCGGCCATGGACAAGTCGGTTGAGTACGTACAAACAGTTCGTGGTAGCGCGCTACGTTGCCTCAAGAGCAACTACACGGCTTACGAGCGCAGCATGAGCTCCAGTTCGGCAATGCAGCGCTCTTTTGAGGTCTGTGGGCAGCGCAGGCGAAATCGTCGATATTAGTGAAATTGAGATAGGTTCTGTGTCCCTCCGCGATCGTAACCGGAGTTGAGGGACAGCGTATTATCTACAGAGAGCGCATAAGCGCTTGCTAGACTTACGGAGCACCTATGTCAGTTTTATACCCCGATACACTGTCTTTTAAGAGCATCACAGGCCGGTTGCTGGTTCTTTCCGGCGTTCTTGCTGCGATATTTGCCTTTTCTGGCGGGTGCCAAAAGAAAGCATCCAACACCAATGTCGTGGCCAGGCATTCCGGCCCTACGGCAACGGCGGTTTTCGCTGGTGGTTGTTTCTGGTGTGTCGAGTCGGACTTCGAAAAGCTTCCAGGAGTTCACGAGGTTGTTTCTGGTTATAGCGGTGGAGAAAGTGAGAACCCGACCTACAAGACATACATAGCGGGGGGGCACCGGGAAGTCGTTCTCGTCAAGTACGATCCTTCACAGGTGAGTTACTCCGGCTTGGTTGAGTGGTTGTTCAAGCACAGCGATCCAACCGATGGAAATGGGTCCTTTGTCGATCGAGGAGTCGAATACAGCTCGGCCGTTTACTACCAGAACGAAGAAGAGAAGCAGCAAGCCGAAGCCGTTGTAAAGGCGGTTAACGATCTAGGTGCTTTCTCAAAAAAGATTGTTGCGCCCGTACTAGCGAGGAAAAAATTCTGGCCTGCGGAGTCGTACCACCAGGATTATCATAAGACGAGTCTCATCAAATACGACTACTATCGCAGTCGTTCAGGGCGAGATGCGTTCATTGAGAAACACTGGGGGAAACGCGCAAGTGTACTGGAACTGCCGATGTCAAAACCGGCGCGACAAGCAGCGGTTAATCGCAGTTGGGATAGCTTTACGAAGCCCAAAGCAAGCGAATTGAGGCAACGCCTAACGGCGGAGCAGTATGAGGTAACTCAAGAAGAAGGAACCGAGGCGCCATTTAGAAATGCGTATTGGGACAATAAGCGCGAAGGAATTTACGTTGATGTTGTCTCGGGCGAGCCACTGTTTTCGTCGGCGGACAAGTACAAATCGGGAACGGGTTGGCCTTCTTTCTCACAACCGCTGGATGCACGATACATTGCGCTTCGGGAAGACAACCATTTACTGGCAACCCGGACCGAGGTGCGCTCTGTCAAAGGGGACTCGCACCTTGGCCACGTGTTTAACGATGGCCCCGCCGATCTAGGCGGAAAACGTTACTGTATGAACTCAGCGGCGTTGCGTTTTGTGCCTAAAGAGAAGATGAAAGAAGAGGGCTACGGCGACTTCTTGAGTGACGTCGCTCCCAAATAGAGGCTTGTGTCCGCGTACCTCATAAGATGTGCCGAGCCACGTAGCGCGGATAGTGTCTTCTCGAGCTTACGCATTCGGAACGGGTTATTCTTGTACTCCCTTAGGTTCCCTAACTCTTGTTCCTAAACCTGGCGTTTAGAGTAGCCGTAGGGCACCTCCAGGTGCCTATAAATTAACGGCAGAGGTTTGGGCATAGTGGTTGCTCTTTAGGAGACCATGAGAATTTATCTCTTTGGTTTTCTTTTCATTTTATCTGCATGTGAGCACGGCGAGGGCTCGAGGGAGTTGGTTCCAACGGAGCGTTCGACAGTCAAAGCTGACGACCTAGGCGAAGAAAAAAAGGTGGCCCCAGAGCTCCGCGAGTCGGTTCATTGGATCAGAAACTCAGCTGAGCACCGGGCCGCAATGCTGCAGGCCTTTCAGGTTGCAGGAAGCTCGTTGGAGGCAATCTTGGCCGAGGAAGAGTTGGAAGAAGGCGAAGAATGGGCGGTTGCCTTCGACGCTGATGAGACCATCATCGATAATTCGCAGCGTGATTTTGAAGTTTCCTTAGGAGACAAGTTGTCTTTTTTCTCTTGGGCATTACAGGGCCGGGCGGCTGCCAAACCTGGGGCACTCACATTCATGACCAAGGTCAAAGAGCTTGGAGGGAAAATTGCTATCGTCACCAATCGCCCAAATGCGGTTTGCGAGTCGACACAAGAAAACCTAGCAGAACTGGGCTTCCCGACCGATATCGTTCTTTGCAAAGGGAAGGATGGCGAGAAAGAGCCGCGTTGGCAAAGCATTGAGGATGGAGAGGCTCATGCAGAGCATGGCCCTCTCACAATCGTCATGTGGCTAGGGGACAGCATCACGGACTTTCCAGAGCTATCCCAAGAATCGAGGTTTTTGGATGAGGCTGAGTTCTCCGAATTCGGCCGACGCTTCATAATCATCCCAAATCCAATGCACGGGTCTTGGCAGAAAAACCCAAAGCATTAGCAAGCTTCTAGGGAGCTACAGGTTTAGGTAGCTCACAACCATCGCGGTCAAGGTCGAGGTCAAAGTCGTTGGTGAGGCACTCGTACAGCCAGATTGTTTGTTGCGCGTAGGACGCATCAGGAATGGTCGTGGCGTTGCCCATTTCGTCGACTTCACAAGGGTTATTTACAGTGCAAGCGGTGCCCCCTTCAAAAGTAGTATTGTTCACACCGATGATTTCTCCTGTCGCAACGCTTAGGAGAGGTGAACCAGATGTTCCACCGAAGGTTTCGCACTCTTCGCTGTAGCGAATCGAGTCCCAAAATCGCCAGTTGCCCTCATGGAGTTGGTCGACAAGTGCTTCGTAGGTGCACTGGGTGGTGTATTCCCAGAGTCCGGAGACCACAATGATTTCTTCGCCAATGGTGCCGGGTGCGTCAGCCATAAGGAACGGATCGACATTCTGGTCATTCTTAAGCTCGTCGTAAGTCATGTTGAGTCGCAGTACGGCGAGATCCGTGCCGGTCATTGTGGCGTAGACGATTTCTTTTACCGGGTACCAGTTTGTTAGGGAGCCATCTGCGTCAAAAAGACGAACGAAGCGAAATGAGGGCTTATTGACTAGAACTTCGTCAGGCTTGAGCATTGGAAACTGGATGCAATGCCCGTTCGTCAGCACGAGCGCGTTTTGATCGGTTGGTTGCCCATGGAAACGGAAAACTGAGCCTGAACATCCCCCGGAAATTTTTGCCGTACCATTAAGAGGGTAGTCCGCCTGTGCGCCGACCCTGTGTTCCCCAGCGACTAAGGCTAGAAACCCTAAAGAAAATAATAGACTCTTCACTGCGAACGCCTCCCCTGACCTTTTGAAATTGGACGCTACACCCCGCAGCGTCGCTTGCAGACCATAGTCCATCCACGCGATCGGTGCCAACGCGACAAGCCGCGAGAGTGCTTTTTGTTTAAGTTTTCTTCAGCCTGTCCACTTTTTTGCCGTGGGCAGCAAATTTGGAAACAGAAAAGGCTATTTTGGACTCGAAGGAGTTTTCTTCTTCAGGACTAGCAATCCACGTTTTGTTTCGGAAACCACTCGGTCATCCGGAACCGATGTCATGGGGGTCCCTTTTTTGTTGTTTGGATCTTTTGCAAAGTAGTAGATGGTCTGTACTTTGTCAGAGTTCTTCAGCGTGACCTCTTTCTTGAACAAATAGTATGTTCTGCCTTTGCTGTTGGTATGAGAGTAGTGCTCCGGTTTGGCGAGGGCATTGCTTGAGAAAGCAACGAGTAAAATACCGCAGAGTAGGTATGCCGCTAGGGTGGACTTTCTGAGTGCTCTCATAAGCTCGAGTATACACTGTCTAGGTTTTGGCGCTCGTACGGTCGATTTGTGAACAAGTTCTCAGCGGTCTAGGACCTATCTAGAGACCTAAGGCCTTCAGTTCGCAATCGGCACGAAGGTTAGAAAGCCTCGTTTTTACCGACAATTTCAGGCGAAAACGGTCGCTGATCTTTGTGACAGAAAAGTAAAAAATGCTCTTTGCGAGCCCATGCCCAGGGGGCCTGCACGACGTTGCAGGTTTGTAACGGAGTCGTCACTGCTTCACCGCTTAGACATGAAAGACCTGCCTTGGAGTTAGATGTGCCCATGGTCGGCGCGCAAGGAGGACAGAATTATGAAGCAACGGTTAGCATATGCATTTTTGACGGTAACAATCGCGGCCTGCGGAGGTGAGGACGCAGTCGATATTGGCGGTGGGGGCAGCAATGTCACCTGCCCTGAGCATCCCAATATTGCGGCGATGGGCACAGCGTGCGCCATTCGTGGTTCTCAGAACGATCCGGTCACTACCGATTTGCGCCTTACTGCAGACAACGTTTGGCTGCTCGACGGTCCAGTTTTCATCGGGGATGATGAGAATGAAACGGTTCTAACAATAGACCCAGGAACAACGGTCTTTGGCGGCAACGGTAGTTTTTTGCTCATTCAACGCGCTTCTAAGCTAATGGCGGAAGGAACCGCTGCGGCCCCTATCGTTCTTACCTCAGCCAAAGAGGTTGGAACACGAGGGGCTTCGGACTGGGGCGGGCTTGTCATTAATGGTCGGGCTCCGATCAATAACGGTGACGCTGCCGATGGTTCCGCACCAGGGGAAGTGGACACGGGACGTTATGGTGGGAATCTTCCAACCGATAGCAGTGGTGTCATCCGGTATCTCCGAGTGGAATTTGCTGGAAACAAGGTCGACGCTGAGAACGAGCTCAACGGAATCGCTTTTCAAGGGGTTGGCTCAGGGACGACTGTCGAATTCATCCAAGCGCATATGAGCTCCGATGATGGCTTTGAGTTCTTTGGTGGAACGGTTCAAGCAAAGTACATCGTAGTCACAGGCGCGGATGACGATTCTATCGACTGGACCGGCGGCTGGACCGGCGGTTTACAATTCGTGGCGGTACAACAGCTTGCAGCGAGTGGTCTTGAAGCAGAGCGAGGCATCGAAGGTGACAATCTCGAAGGCAACAACTCGGCAACTCCGTTCTCGAACCCGACACTCTCGAATCTCACGCTGATTGCTCGACCCGACAACCCCTCTGACGGCATCGTTTTTAGAAGAGGAACACAGGGGGCTCTTCATAATTCGGTTATCACTGGCTTCGGAGGCGCGTGCATCTCGGTAGCAAGTAGTCAAACCGAGGACAATGTCGCTGATAACTCTTTGATTGTTGACAATCTTGTCCACGATTGTGGAAGTGCTATCGAAGCGGGTGCCTCTACCATCCTTCTGGGTAGGACTGAGGCCAACGTTGTTGCGCTTGATCCAATGTTAGATGGTTGGATTCCGAGCGGAACTTCTCCCGCTCTCGATATCGGACCTGGCCCAACGGGGGAGTTCTTCGAAACGGTTACCTATGCGGGCGCTTTCGACGGGGTTGTCGACTGGACGACCGGCTGGATCGAAATTGCCACTGAATAGTCTCTTTGCCGAGCAGATGCCTGAGCGTCTGCCCGGCGCAAATCGACTGTGATATCCAAACAAATCAAAACTCTCGTTGTTGCGGCAAGTGTTCTTGTCGCAGCAAGACCGTCGCCGGTTCTGTCTGAGGTTGAGTTGGAAAACGGGACTGTAAGGGTTTTGGTTTTCGTTGGTGCATTACCAGCACAGGCAGTCAAGCTGGATATGAGCGGAGTTGAGGCGGTTACCAATGAGAACGGCGCTGCTGTCTTTAGCCTTCCCCCCGGTGAACATCTGCTCGTCGCAGGCACCGGCGCGCAAGCCGAAGTCAAGGTGAACGTCGTTGGAGGCGCGGAGGCCGAAGTCCTTCTTTCCCTCGACCAAAGTGGCAATCTAGTGAAGGCGGATCTGGAGAGTGGGACTGTTGTTGTTCCAACAACCGAGCCGGTCCTGTCGAAGACGGCCACGTTAGGAAGAGTGAAAGGTGTTATTCGAAGCACTGCCGGAAAAGAAGTAGAAGGCGCCCAGGTTTTTGTCCGAGGAACCGATACCGAGGCAAGAACCACTTCTGACGGACGATTTACATTAGAGCTTCCAATAGGCGGTCACGATATTGTTGTGATTCACCAAAATTACATCACAGAAACGGTTGGGGTTACCGTCGAGGAGTCAGATGTAACGGTTGTAGAGTTTGAGTTGGAGGAAGCTTCCGCGCAATTGGAAGCGTTTGTAGTCACTGCTCCGCATATCGAGGGCGGAGTCGCGGCATTGGTGGCGGAAAGGCGTCAAAGTAGCAGCGTCGACGACGTAATCGGTGTCGAAGAGATGTCGCGTTCAGGAGACTCCGATGCGGCAGGAGCACTAAGGCGAGTAACGGGCATAACGGTTGTGGGCGGGCAATTTGTGTATGTCCGTGGAATGGGCGAGCGCTATTCCGCAACGCTACTCAATTCGCAGTCTGTTCCCAGTCCCGAACCCGAAAGACGAGTTATCCCGCTTGACTTGTTTTCCACCGATGTTCTCGAAAGTGTGGTGATTCAAAAGACGCCTGCTCCTGATACCCCTGGAGAGTTTGGCGGCGGCATTGTCCAATTGCGAACCAAGAGTTTCCCTAAGGAGAGGCTGCTTAAGGTCTCAGCTTCCACAGGAGTCGCCTCTACAGCGTCTTTTCAGAAACGGCCGAGCTATAGGGGAGGCAGTCTAGATTTTCTGGGGTTCGACGATGGAACTAGGTCTCTACCGGCGGAAATAGAAGCGGGCTCTCCGCTTAGAGAAGGGAACCTTTTCGAAGAGGGGTTCACAAGGTCCGAACTTGCAGAGCTAGGACGACTGTTGCCCAATAACTACAACGTAACGCAGGAAACCGTCCCGATGAACCTCGGGTTGGGAGCAACCTACGGCGACCGTTTCAAACTTGGCAAAATGCCGGCAGGTTTCCTCGCATCGATTTCTTATGGCAATCGGCACACTTTCAGAGCCGAAGAATTTAAACGTTTCATCGCCTCCCAAACAGCGGAAGGTGGTTTGGAAATCAACAATGATTTCAATATAGAGCAAGCGAACCAGCAAATAGCAGGTAGTGCTATATTTGTCGCGGGGGCCGAGCTCTCAAAAGGGCACTCTGTCAAAGGGACAACGCTTATTCTTCGTGTGACGGACGATCAGACGTCAGTAGTCACAGGTCGAAGTGACGACCTTGGGCAAAATATCGAACAGTCCAGGCTTTGGTTTGTAGAGCGCCAGTTGTTAACCCAGCAATTGGAGGGCCACCATGAATTCGGAAAAGAGAATGTTTTTGATTGGCGTTACTCGTTTTCTTTAGCCACCCGTGATCAGCCAGACCGAAGAGAGTACTTCTATGCAGACGAGTCGGTTGGCGATGAGCCGCCGGATTTCCAAATCTCGGGCCGCCCCAATGGAAACCAGCGTGTGTATAGCGATTTGAGCGACCGGATCCACGACGCGGGCGTCGATTTCGAGCGTTCTCTCCCGCTTTGGAAAGGGCTCAGTTCAAAAGTTAAAGTTGGCGCTGCTTTCACCGATCGAAAAAGGGATTTTTCCCTGCTTCGTTTGAGTCTGAGGCCTCCCAATATCCTTTCAAGTGATGACCGGAGTTTGACACCAGAGGAAATTTGGTCACGTGAAAACATAAATGCCAATGGCGGTTGGATACTTGAAGACTCCACTCAGCCGACGGATGCCTATCGTGCAACACAGCAAATACAGGCTGGCTATGCAATGGCGAAGGTCCCTCTCCATGAGCGCCTGCTCGTAAGTGGCGGCGCGCGCGTGGAACGGTCAGTTCAAGAAGTCACTACCTTCTCTCAGTTCTCACCTGAAGACGCTCCTCGTGTCGCCCGCTTGGATAACATCGACATCCTGCCTTCGATGACGGCCAAGTTAAATATCACAGACAAATTAGTTCTTCGCGGTAGTTACGGAAAAACGGTTTCCAGGCCCGATATGAGGGAGCTCTCGGAGTCGCAGTTTCGCGATGTAGTGACTGCTCGCCGATTTGTAGGCAACCCGAATCTCAAGAGAGGGACTATCCACAATTTCGATACACGAATGGAGTACTACTTCTCGGGAGACGAGGTGGCGTCTGTATCAGCGTTCTATAAATCTTTCTCTGACCCCATCGAACAGATCGACAGGGGAGGGGTAGACCGTTCCATAAGTTGGGACAATGCGGACTCCGCGAAAAACATCGGGGTGGAACTCGAGCTTAGGAGACGGTTTGGCTTTGTACACGGAGCTCTTGACCCGCTATTCGCGAGCGTAAATCTTGCCTTCATCAAGTCAGAGGTATCCCTTGGCGAGGGTAGCAGCGGTGTGAGCACGTCGAAAGAGCGGCCTTTGCAGGGCCAGTCGCCCTACGTCGTAAATTTACAAGCGGGGTACGATGACAGTGAGGGTTCGGGGGTAACGGCCGTGGTTCTCTACAACGTATTTGGCCCTCGTATACGGGACGTTGGCCGTCTAGGAACACCAGATGTTTTCGAGGAACCAATCCACACGGTTGATGCTGTGTACAGCCAAGTTTTCGAGGGCGGTTGGCAATTGAAATTGCAGGGTAAGAATTTGATCGACCAAACCCAGATCTTTAGTCAGGGCAACCGAACACCCAGGCGTTATCGAAACGGCAGAGAATTTAGTCTTTCAATGAGTTGGAGCCATTAAATGAAAACAAGAACAATCATATTTACTGTCGGCCTTACTGTCGGCTTTTTCTCGGCAGATGTCAGGGCGCAGTCTGCTGAGGAACTCGCAGAGGAGTTGGCGGCGATTCGTGCCGATGTCGAGACTCTCTCCGAGAGTCTGGCAACGCTCAAAAGTGAAACTAAGGACGAAATCCGCGGACTTTCTAGGCAGAAATCAGATCTTCAGATTGAATTGGATCGAGAAGATGTTCGAATTGCAAAACTAAAAAGCACTCTGGCGGGTAAGAGGGAACGGCGTATCGCTATGGCCAGCGATGGAAAAGACTTGGGCCCAACTATAGAAGCAGCGCTCGTGAGCGCCCGCTTATACATTCAGAGCAGTCTGCCCTTCCGCAAGGCGGACCGGTTGGCTGAGATCGATAAGATCGAACGGCAAGTCCAAGGAGAGGTGTTGTCAAACCCAAGAGCTCTCTCAAGGCTGTGGGGGTTCATGGAAGATGAATTCCGAATGACCAAAGAAAGCGCGGCTTTTCAACAGACCATTGAATTTCGAGGTAGTGAACAGCTTGTGGACGTAGTCCGCGTCGGAATGGTCATGATGTTTATCGCGACCCGCGATGGGGCCTATGGGGTAAGCCAGAACGTGGATGGGGCTTGGTCTTTTGTGGAGGCATCGGATAGGGATGCGGAACGAGCGATTGCTTCATTGTTCGCGAGTTTCAAGAAACAGATTCGGGTGGGTTTCTTTACCTTACCCAATGCTCTGCCGAAGGGAGGACAACGATGAAAATGGTAGGCCAAGTTAGTCTCGCAATCATCATAGTTGCCGCGAGTTTTCAACCAAATGCGCTGGCGCAAACAGCGACGCCTGCAAACAAGGCGACAAAGCCAGTAACAGAAACCAAAACGGCGAATACTAAATTTCTCGATGCCTACAAGCGCGAATTCGCCTTCCTAGAGGCCGAGAAGCGCACCCTCAAAAAAAGACTCGAGCAAGAGAAGCAGACTCGGGAGACTAAATTATCAAAGGGGCGTACCGAGATTGGGCGCCTTCAAGGTCAAGTTGTTGCAAAGTCTGCAGAGGCCGAACGGTTAGAAGAGAGTCTTTCCGCTCTCGAAAGGGAATTAGACAGCGCAGAACAGAGCGATGATATCCTGGTCGATGTTCTTGCGAGAATGGAGTCCACCCTTGAGGGAGCAGGTGAGACATTCGAGGTAAAGGAAAAAGCAACCCGCGAGAAAAAGGTTGAGCAACTGGGAGCCGCTTTTAAGATGGCAGGGGAAACTCTCAAACGTCTCAATCAAGTTCGAGTAGAGCAGGGGGCGTATTTTAGCGAGACCGGTACTAAGGTCGAAGGTCAGTTGCTGCATATAGGTCGGATTGCAAGCTACGGCCTCGTAGAGGGCGCCATGGGACCTCTTGCTCCAGCAGGCCAAACAAAGCTCAAATTATGGCCGTCGAAGGACGGAGCAAACATCGCGGCGCAACTTGCGGCGAAACAAAATCCGTCCCTTCTGCCAATCTTTCTTTACGAGTCTCTCGATAAGGGTGTCGAGAAAAGGAAAGAGAGCTCCATTGTTGAGACCGTCAACACGGGGGGAATCATCGGCTGGGTGATTGTCATCATCGGTTGTATTGCTTTGCTGATGATCGGCCTTCGCGCCCTTACTCTCTTGAAAGCGTCGAGAGGAACCGCTTCCACGCTCGCGCCAGTCCTAGAGAGCTTGGACAAGAAAGACATTCGAAGGGCCGAGCACCTTGCTCGCAGTTCAAAAACGCCAGCAGGGAGAGTTCTCACGGCTACCCTTCACAGCTTAGAGCAACCGCGCGAAGATCTTGAGAGTGCCGTAGCGGAGGCGGTTCTGGCCGAACAGCCTCTTCTCTCTAGGTTTGGCGCAGCAATTTTAGTACTGGCTGCCGTTTCCCCACTCCTGGGACTTCTAGGAACTGTCACTGGCATGATTTCAACTTTCGAGATCATTACCGAGTTTGGAACAGGGAACCCAAAACTACTTTCCGGCGGAATCTCGGAAGCCCTTATTACAACAGAACTTGGTTTGGTCGTTGCGATACCAGCACTACTCTTTGGGCACCTTCTTTCCGGGTGGTCAGAGAGGATTCGAGATGATCTGGACGCATGTGCTCTCGGAACGGTGAATCGGGCGAAAGGAATCAAAACAAGTACCGAAAACCATGGAACAGACTCCGAGGGAGCGATATGAACCGTTCCATTCTGGATATTGTACTCGGCTATATCGACGCCGGAGGGTTCGTAATGGGCCCGCTTGTAATTGCGACGATGGTACTTTGGTACAATATAGGACATCGGCTTCTGGTGCTTCGGCGGACCACTCAGACCGGAGCTCGTTCGATCGTTGATGGTTATAGGAGTGGCTTAATTCCCCGCGCCGATGATTTGGTAAGTCGAGCAGCAGCCGTCGGTGTCCGAACCGTAGGAAGGTATCCAGACCACGCGGCAGACGCTCTCCACGACGCTTTCTTTCCTTTCTATCAGGAGTTGAAAAAAGGACGAGTCATCATCATGGGAATCGTCATGATAGCGCCTCTGGTTGGCCTTCTCGGAACAGTTACAGGGATGATTGAGACCTTTGACTCATTGGGGGAGATGTCACTTTTCAGTCAATCGGGTGGCATTGCAGGTGGAATTTCACAGGCGCTTTTCTCTACGCAGATGGGGCTCTGCGTAGCCATCCCGGGCGTTGTTGTTGGCCGCATATTGGATAGAAAACAGCGGCAAGCGGAAGAAAAACTGGACCAGATCAAAGTACTTCTTGGGGGGACACTATGAAACTTCGTCGAAGACCTGAGCAAAAAACCGATATCGATATTTCTCCTCTTATCGACATGGTTTTCATTCTTCTTATCTTTTTCATGGTTTCCACGACCTTCGTAAAAGACATGAAAGTGGACATTGAGCGCCCTGCGGCGTCTACAGCGACGAACGCTTCCAGTAAAGCTCTTCGTATTAACATCGATTCGGGATCAAAAATTTACATTGATGGAAATCCCATTCGCCCGTGGATGGTGCAAAGCCGAGTTCGTGATTTTGTGGAGAGTACTGGGAACGGCAGTGTCCTAGTGGTTACAGACAAAGGTGTTCCTGCAGATCGACTTATCGAGGTTATCGATCAATGTAGGTTGGCGGGCGTTCCAGATGTCGGGGTCGCTACCGAGAAAGAGGCTGGTTAATGAAAACAAATCGAAACAGGCTGATATCTCTCTTTGTTATGTGTCTGGGCACTTGCGGTGTTTTCGCTCTGTTGATTTACATGAACGAGCTAACGCAGACCCCCGACGCAGATCCTCGAAATGGGAACCGGGAAATTTCTTTAACGAAACAGACAAAGAAAAAGCCCCCTACTCGAACCAAACAGAAAAAAAAGCTGAAGAAACGCCAGAACACCACACCACGGGCACCCGCGCCGCGGTTGGATACAGCACTGTCCGGTCTGAACTTCGACCTTCCGCAATTTGAAGTAGGTGACTTGATGGGAACCAATCAACTGCTTGCAGGGCGGGGCGGGAATGCTTCGCTTGTAATGACTGCAGATACTGTCGACCAGTTGCCCAAACCTCGCGTACGCGTAAGTCCCGAGTATCCCAGGCGCGCCATCGAGAGGGGCATCGAAGGATCGGTGTTGCTCAAGATCAAAATCACGGAGAGAGGCGACGTGGACAACGTGCGAGTGGTTCAGTCGAAACCTCCGGGGATTTTTGAGAATGCGGCACTTGTTGCGGTGCGGCAGTGGAGTTTTGAACCGGGAACCTACAAAGGGGAGCCAGTGTCGGTTTCAGTTGATCTCCCTATGCCTTTTCGACTCACGAGATGAAGAAACAACTGACAATATTCTTGATGGTCCTTCTTGGCCTTGTTCTAAGGGACGCGTATGCCGAGGAACCGGTCGAAGTAGACCACTTGTCTATCGCTTCCAGGTTGGTGCAGGATGGGCATTACGAGAGAGCTCGCTCAACGCTCGGCAAAGTCGATTTAAAGAACAAGAAAACAGATAAGAAACTTTTCTATGTCTTGGACGGCTTAGTTGCTCTTCAACAGAAACGGTACGCGGATTCGGTTCGTTCATTCAAGAGTGCCATCAAACACGGTGATAAACGACCTCTGGTACAGGTGAACTTGAGCCGAGCTTATTTTGGACTTGAGAACTACAAGAGAGCTCTTGGCGCAATGCAGAAAGCGGGGCCTACCGCTCGAGACAATATGTCGGCTGAACTTCTGCTCTCTCGGATTTACTGGGAACTGCGTCGTCCTAGTGAGGCACTGGCGGTCTTAGGTCGAGCTCGGCCCAGGTTCTCGTCGAGTATCGAAGTTCCTCGCTTAGAACTCTCCTACCTAGTCAAACTCAATCTGTTCCAGGAACTTGCCTTACGACGTGCCGATTTTTTGAAGCGTGAGGATGTGATCGCTGATGACATAGGCGTTATTGCCGAGGCGTTGCGGCAAAGTGGACAACTTGGGGAGGCGCGGTCAACATTGGAGGCTGGTCGGGTTCGATTTCCAAACGACATTGCGCTTACGGTACAGCTGGCTCGAGTTTATATGGACCAAGGGAAAATGCTGTCATCAGCAATCCTTTTGGAAGAGGCAGCTCGGCTTGACCCAGCCTACCTAGTAGAAACAGCCGAACTCTATCGCCGCGCAGGGCGTCTCACGCGAGCTTTGCTCATCAATGCTCGGGTTTCCGATCAGCGAGCCAAGATGAAGCAAAGACTTCAACTTCTTCTCGAACTCGACCGTTTTGAATCGGTAGCTGCGATGGAATCACGACTCACAAGGCTCGAACTCTTAAATGACGAGCAGATTCGGTATGCGTTGGCGTACGCCATGTTTCAGATACGCGAGTTCGAAGCATCTGAGGCTCACTTGAAGAAACTTAGTGATCCAACCCTATTTAAAAACGGAGCCGAACTTCGAAAGGCCATGGCCGAGTGCAAGAGCGCTGGCTGGAACTGTGAGTAGATTTAACGGCAGGTCTAAATAAGAAAAGCGTCCGAGAGAAAATCCCTCCCGGACGCTCGTTTCAGGCTATCGCCTTGATACTTTTTTCTTTGAACTGTTCTTAAATTTAGCCGGCTTTGTAGAGAACCTCTTGCCGCTCTTAAATTGCTGGAACCTGTTGGAAGTCGTAGCCGGTTTAAACTTTTGTAGCCGGGTTGCTGTTCCTTGTTTGATGGTTTTGTACCCTTCCACAACTTTTCCTTTGCCAAATTCATAGGCTCGGCCGGTTCTGGATACTATGGCTTTGCGGGTTTTCTGCTCCGCAGTTGCCAATGCTTCTTCTGCGGCTTGTACGGCGCCCGGTCCATTGTTAAAGAAACTCGCTCGAGCGCGCGAAGCATAGGAAGTACCTTTTTCAGCAATGGTGTAGTGCTCGACGGCAATCAGTGAAGCCGCGACGGCAGTTCCAAGAGTAAGTGTTCTCTTGAATTTCCAACCAATAGCGAATGGTTTCGTGACAACTCCAGCGCCAAATTGCACTCCACCAATGAGAGCGGTCAGTCCACCAGCGACCATATTCAATCCACCGACGCGCATGCCCACCGAACGCTTGTGCCAAGGAGTTGGCGGTGCGGGCGGCCGCGGTAGTAGTGCTTCTTGCGCTCTTGCTGTGGCTTGTTGTGCTCTTGCAGATTCAGTAAGAGCCTCGGCGGCTCTTGCTTGGGCTTGAGCTGTTTGGTTTTGGGCCTCGTTGTTTGCTGAGGTCTGAGGTGTTTCGCTGTGGTCGTCATAAATCACAAAGCCATTGGCAGCAACGTTTTTGGGCTCCTGCGAATCACTGTTCGCCGAGGCGACGCCTGAAAAGGAAAGGGAAAGGATAAGTACAGCTGAGAATGCTTTCATGACGGCATGGGTAGGAGCACAATCTGTACCAGTCAGAAGTGTCGGCTTTTACTAGGCTTTGAGATTCGCCCGATGGCCAAGACGAGCATCACCTGTCGCAAAACCGGAGACTGCGTCTGTCTAGAGGGAAACCATCGATCGCAAATTAGTCGGTGGGGTGGACACTAAATTTTTATGGTCGTCGATGAGAGCCCTGCACCCTGTGGCTCTACTCGCAGGAAGGCTACCCCGATAGGCGAGTCCTGTGCCCAATGTTTTTCTATTTCAACCACGAGCGTCTCGAGGACATCGATGTCGCGAGTCTCAAGCGGGACGAGAACGAGCCTGCGGGACGCTGGCAATTGGAGAACGCTGCGTATTGCCTGGTATGCGGCGCCATCGTCAACCGTTAGCAAAGCTGGCGAAGCGATACCTTCACGAATGACCTCGACTGCATGTTCAGCAGCCTCGTCGTTGGTAAAATCCAGAACTGCCAGTACTTTGGCATCTACGTGCTCGAGGTGGCTGTCGAAGTCCCTCTCTGCTTCGGCTAGAATTGCGCGTACGCTCTCTGGATGCTCACTACCTCGGAGCGATTCAAGAATTTCAGCATCGTGGCAAATGCGAGCGATGTGCGCGAGGGATAGTAAGTGGCGTCGCGGATCGCCTTCCGGTGTTGCCAGTACGAAGAATACGTCGAGGTTGTCTCCGTCGTGAGTGATCGGCTTGGTGGTCGTGATGAACGCGGCGACCGAACGATCCAGATTGGGTATCGTGACGTGAGGTATGGCTACGCCTTCACCAATCGAAAAACCGCCCGTAGAACAGCGATCGATTAGCAGCCTAGCAAGGGCATCGCTCTCAACGCTTACCGTTGTTGATAATGTTTCAGCGGCCGATCGACAAACGTCGCTTAAGTCATTCGCCTCGATACGGAGACGGATCCGGTCCGTAGTGATCCAATCTTGTCCCAAGAGTTGTTCGGATTCTGGATCTTCAACCGGGTTATAGATGCGACGCCATTCCGAGAGCATGAGGCTGCCAACGGCTCCTGCACTGTAGCTACGGCTGTGCGCCGATTCCGAGGGGCCCCAGAATGTCCGGTGGTATCGATTGCCGAGAACACCCCAATCAACAACGAGAGGCTTTTGTCCCTGAGCTTTGCGCTGCTGATCCCAGTTTGAAATCAACTCGAGACACGCATGATCAATGTGTTCGAGTCGATCGACCATAAGGTGGAGTGATTTGTCGGCTGGAACTCTATCGAGTACTTCGGCTATGGCCGGTAGTCTTAAGAAGGTGGCTGAGCCACCAAGCTTCAGTCGGTGTTCATCTTCGGTTTTCTCGAGGTCCATCTCAAGATGAGAAAACGTATAGACGATCTTGAATAGGGCAGCAGCCAACCCCATAAGGATTCCGGTGAACAAATCAATAAAGACAACGCCCACCAGAGTAATCAAGCAGATCACAAGTTCAGCGCGACCTCGTTCGTAAAGAACGCGTAGAATTTTATGATCGAAGAGTTTGATGCCCGTTAATACGAGGATGGCTCCAAGGGCTGCGCGGGGAATCATCGCGAGGAGCTGGGGGAAAGCGGCAACAAAAGCGAGAAGCCAGGTGCCATGTAGAATCGTTGAGATTCGGGAACGCGCCCCGGAGTCCACGTTGACCGAACTACGCACAATGACACCCGTCATTGGGAGACCACCGAGTGCTCCAACGGCGAAATTGCCTATTCCTTGAGCAACCAGCTCTCGATTATAGTCAGTCTTACAGAACGACTGGCGCTGGTCGATAGCAACGGCAGTAAGTAGGGTTGCTGCGCTAGCCACAAATGCAAAGATTAGGGATGAGCCCACTACCGAAGCGTCAATTAGCTTGAAAGTGTTGCTGTTTGCGACATCAAGCCCAGCGAAAAAATTTTCAGAAACCTCGAGAAACTGAACCGGTGCGTCAAGCACAGAGGCGAGTATCACGACCGCGACTACAGAAACTAGGTGACCTGGAATGAGCCGCAACCGGTGGGGTCGCAGCCGATTCCAAGCAAGCAAGACGACAATGGTAGTCAAGCCAACAAAAACTGGGGCTAGACGTGCCTTGTCGCCTGAGGAAAGAGCAGCAATTAGCTCACCTGGGAAAGTAGAGATGTTGTCGAAGAAACCCTTGTATGGATCAAGGTCGATGGCGACATGAAGCTGCGAGCCGATAATCAACACGCCAATACCCAAGAGCATCCCGTGAATAACGGCCGGGGCTACTGCTCGAAACCATTGTCCTAACTTGAGCTTGCCTGCAATGAGTTGCCAGACTCCTGCGAGCATTACCACCGGAGCTAACGCGGCTAGCCCGCGGGTTTGGACAATATCGAATACCAGAACAATCAGGCTCGCGGCAGGACCGCTCACCAGAAGGGGTGAGCCAGAGAAAACGCCAACGAGAATGCCGCCAACAATACCGGTTATCAGGCCTCTTTCAGCGGGAACACCGCATGCGACCGCGATGCCTATACATAGTGGAATCGCTACGAGAACCACGACAACCGATGCGAGAGCGTCGGGAACCACAGAGTCAAATTGTGACGAAGATCCTTCTTGTCCAGAGCTGTTCGAGTCCGTGCCTACCATCGTACGCGTTCAATCATAATACCGTTAAGTGGCGCAATTTGCCCGAACCAAACCCCTTATGTCAAAGGTGTCGGAGATAGAACACTGGCTATCATGTCAAACGTTGTTGCGCTGAAAGAGGGTCACTGTTTGTGAATGGGCCACGCCCTCCAGTTTCCTATGGCGTGGTGGTTAGCGAAGCGCGTCTTGATCGATTAGGTGCCGAAGTATGAGGTCGTTGATCCGGTTGGGTTTAAGGAGTATTGGCCGTTTGTCGGTTCCTGCCTCAAGCTCCAAAAGAGCACGAACGCTAGCCGTGGCAAGTGCCCGCAGAATTTCTGGACCGGCGTTCTCTTCTCCGTCCTTTATACGTTTTTGGTATTCGCGCCATAGAATTGATCGCAGTGGTGCTGTCATGGCTGCGGGGGAGTCAAAAAGGGAAGGGTTTGGGACATGTCGAATCGTGAAGTCGCGTTCTGCAAAGACTTGCGATGGAAACGCGGTTTCCAGCGCTGATCTAATAGAAGTTCCATCAGCTAGCAGAAATACAGCTACTGTATCCGAGAAGAGTTCCACAAACGGTTCGAAATGTGGCGGATGATTTTTTCCTGTCGCGTCAATATCTTGGTGAAGAATCTCTTCAAAAATGGCGTGGCTGTACTCGTGAATTAGTACCGCACGTTGCGCATTCTCATCTGCCTCTATCAAGTCTTGGCCGAAGACTAGAACTGGATTGTGCGTCTTCAAAGCACGAGGAGCCGGGAAAGACTCGCAGATAACAACGCGAAGCTCAGCTGGTGCTTCGCCCACCGTTTGGATAAATACGTTGGTGTCCTCAATTGTCGAAACCACCAACTCGACGATTTCAACAGCAACACCAGGCTCGACGAAGAGACGAACCGAAGTACTACCTAGCTTGATAACTTCGGTGAAGCGGTCCAGCTTTTTGGTTTGGTCCCCTGAGCAGTACGCATGCTTATGGGGCTTAACCAATATGATTGGCTCAGAGTTACCAATCCCATGGCTATGCCCGTGGCCATTTGTGTGACCATGGTCGTCATTCTCTTGCACCACGGAGATGTTTCCATCGCCACATGCAAACAAGGCAATGGGAGCAAACAGGAACATTGGTTTTAGACGTGACCACATTGGGAAACAGTTCTGCAGCTCGCGTGCCACGTTAGCTTTGCCACGTCCCGGCAAAGACTCTGGATCAAGGCGGGCCAGTGGAGTTTTAAGGTTGGTCAGTGTGTTCAGGCAAGAAGTCGAATGGGCCGGAAAAAGAAACAAATTCGAGACAGGGGGCATCGGACACGCACGCAGTAATATGTACTTCGCCTGCGGCCTGAGTCCAAAACGAGCCTGCTGGCATATCTAGCGCGCTTTCAATATCGGGACCGTTACGCATGACTCCTTCAAGCACGATTCCTCGATAACCAAAACTATGGCTGTGTGGAGGGGTTGGAAAGTCTTTTGAAAAACGTAAAAAGTAACCGTTGGCTGTGTCATCGGGATCGCCAAAGACAAAGGCTTGTTTAGGCCCCCCTTCAACACCAGGCATCAGGTCGAAAAACGGTATCTGATCGGCGGGGACGGCAGACGATTCGATTGGCGCCGGTTGAAAAGTCGCCTCCTCGTCGCAGCCGAGAAAACACATCAATGGGACCAGAATGAAAATGACATGATTCATAATCTCATCATGACTCGGGCAGGAAAACGGGCAATCCTCCTAAGTCTCTTAGAGAGAAAACAGAGTTTTTCCGATTACTTCTGTGTTTCCATGAACCGTCGAGTTAGCCACAGTGGTTAGTTGTTTTAGAAAAACTGATATCCGAATCCAAGTTGCAGTCCGAGAGTTTGTTTCGAGTCAAAATCTCTGGGGTTTGGAAAAAATTCGAGTCCAAGTTGCAACCGGAGTCGATCTATAGCGGTCACCGCAAGATAGCTGTGGACAAAGAACTGCGAACAGTTTCGTCCATCTCCGCGCGCAGATTCATCTGTACAAGGCCGTGTGCCAAGGCGGTCAGATCCAACGCCGAATTGGTATCCAGCACGTACACCAAAAAACAATTGCGAGGTTGGACTTGCAAGGCTAGCAGGGCGGAATTCAAGGCCTGCTAGGGGCGCGAAGCGAAAGCGGTTAACTGATGGGGAAATTAAGGAAGTAACGTCTGACATCTGCAGAGCAAGTTGCAAACGCAAGAAACGAAGAGACCAGTCAAATGGCGATACACTTACGCCAACCTCAAACGAGGTCCCTGCGATGGCGTGTATCAAATGCTCGGGAGGCTCGTACGCTATTGCATTGATAGCGGTTCGCAACCCAGCGGCGACAATTGTTTTGTCGCTCAATCGAGGCTGTTTGTCAGCAAGGACCTTAGACATTTTTAGCAATTGGCGACGTACCTTAAGCGTCCCATGGTCAGATTCGTCTGCATCTAACCCGAGGTCTTTGAAGTGAAAACCGTAAGCTGACAGCAGCCGCATTGCGTGGTCGAACTCAGACTCTTCGTCCTCGCGAAGGTAGTCTGTGCCAATGGTTGGAACTCCTTTGACAAGAGGGTGTTTGGCTCCTTGGGCTGCTTGAAGGCAAAGGTATGTAGCGTTTGGGGGTAGATCCTTTTTTTCTTTGTTGATGCAACGTTCAAAGACTCTATCGATTGCAACTTGCATTAGAACCAAAAAGTTTCGATCTACCTTGCTGCAAGAACGAGAAAATTCTTCACTGTTTGGTTGGAAGGAGCTAAGCATGCACGCAAATGGGTGCCATCCTGGGCGGACCTGTTTTTGGAGGCCTGCGCGGATGGAGTCTGAGTAAGTTTTTGGTGCTTCTACGAACGCGTTGTACATACCTAGGTAAAAATCGAAGCGGCGAAAATCTATTTCGAAAAAGCCCATGAACGCGTGCAAGAGCCCACTGATGGTTGGGAAGTAAGTCCGGGTTAGGACGGTTTGGCTTTCAATCCCCGGCTGTGTTTCTACGAGTTGATAAAGCTCACGTGCGCGTGCTGAGCTTGCAAAGCCATTGACTAATCTGGCTAACATAGCCAAGACACGAGGTTTCGCTGCCGTTATGGGTCCTTCTTTCTCGACGGGAAAAGCTGCGGGATCAGTGTCGAGGTATACAAAGGTTGAGTTCTTGAGCGGCGAAACGTCTTTGTCTTTTGCCGACAAATTTCGCCAGTATGTTTTGCCTGAATCGGTTGTCCGGAGGCCACGGCGAATCAATTCTGCGGCAAGCCGAAGAGGGTTGTTGTCAAAAACACCTCCGTCTAGAAAAAAACGGTGGCGTGACTTTTCCTGACAGTATTGACTTGCACTGCTAGGGGAATGGGGGTCGGTGAGGCAGTACTGCAACACTTGGGGCCAGAATGCGACTGGGAACGCAGCCGAAGCGAATACGAGGGATCGTACGCTTTCGAAGTTTCGTCGAGCGGCAGCGAGATCATTGGCGTCTGGTTCGAGTCGAAGCTTAGCTTGAGGAACCGGTAGCGATGGATCTACGTAGTTCACAACGCTTGGGGGTACGCCGAAGCCGCGGCCGCGAATTCGGAGGACAAATTTTTCTTCCTGCCTCGGTATCATCAAATCGGCGGTCAGCCTGATATTGATAGGGTCAAAAGGGGTCGTTGCGATTGCAAGAACAACATCACAGTCTTTGCGCAGCCCCTTTTTCCAATCCGACCAAATTGCTTCCGCAGATCGAGCAAGAGGCTTCTTAGAGAAAAGACTTAAAGGGCTAGCACTTTTGTCTGTGAAGAGATCCGAGTATCCGACTGGGACCCAGGCTTTCCAACCGAGAGATGTTGCGGGGTTTGCAATAGGGGGGCGGCAAGAATTGATTACCGAGACAAGGGAATTTACAGAGCCCGCCGATGTTCCCGCCGCAATGTGTAATTGAACTTTGTCAGGATTGGCTTTCGCTGCCTCTATTCCATAGTAGGCATAACCTGCTTCGTACGCTCCTAGGGAAACACCTCCAGATACCACTAGAGCGATCGGTTTTGGAGAGGGCGAAGTCTTCGCAGAAGCTTCAGAAGAGAGTGGTCCGTTTGGCGGTGACTCCGCGGCGGTTGTACCCGGTATACCGATGAGTAGAATCGCAGAAAGTGACAGACATAGGCGCATGGGGCGGAAGGTAGCACCGGGCTAAAGAATTAGGCTATCCCCTTCAGGAAGACGGAAGTTCAGTGCGTTGGATTTGGGCGTCGCCTGAGCTTTGTTTTCATCCAATCAATCCTCCCTAGCGAAACATCAGGGCGCAACTCGAATTTGCAGGCAAGCCTTTGGGCTTGTTGCAGGCACTAGCAAGAGTATTCCTCGTCAGCGTTTGCTTTGATCTTGTGTTGTCTCTCCCCGAGAGACGCTGTTGTAACTCAAAAATCAGGCAGCGGAGTTTGCCAAGATGGGATGGGGTCACTAGAGAGTTCTCTTCGTCGAATAGAGCGTCCTAGCCAAGCAGAAAGTAGCAGCCAAAGTGTTGTAGCAATGACAATCCCTATAGTCACCCAAGTAGTGGAAGCAGTGTACAAAGCCTCTTTGCCTCCCTTTGCAAGCTCATAGCGAATCCAAAGAAATAAACAACCCGCCGCAATCCCTTCAGCGATTCTCGCTCCAAGACCATCAACGAGGACCTTTATCACCGAACGGTTTTCTTTTGGGAAAGCCAAAAAAACTTGCTCCCAAATAGAACGATGGACTCCCGACTTCAACCCGCCCTCGACAACGCGGATTCCAACTCGAGAAAACGCGGTAACGGAAAACAACAAACTCGCGGCCCCAAAGAAAACCGAGGCGGGCAAAAGTAATAAACTTCCACTTACACCCACGGACCGCTGCAGTTTAGGAGACACATAAAGTTGCAGAGCTAGAGAGAAGACATTGAGTATCAAATACACATTGGCAAAGAAGATCGTGTTTTCTGCACCTGAGGCGCGACTGCGGAAAGCATGCAAGTAAAACTGAAAATCGATAAAAACAGCAGACAAAGCGGCCGCCATTGCAACTAACAATAGAAGTAACACATACCAGCGCCCCGGCGTTGCATCGAGTTCAGGATGGTCCTTGTCCACCGTTCTCTTGGGCGGTAGCACAGGGAATTTGCGATGCGTAACTACGATAATCGCCAAAGTTACGAGCAAGAGAAATGCACCGACTAGTAGGAGATTTCTAGGCCCAACGATAGGTCCAAGTAAGCGAGCAACACCGCCGCCCAATACCCCTCCAACAATTGACGCAGCACCAAGTTTGCTAAACCCGAGCGCTTGCTCCGCTTTAGGAAAAACTTCAAGATTCTCGGCGCCGAGCAACCATGTTGTAGAAAACATGATGGCAAACACCAAAGGAACAAAAACGAAAAAGCCCGTGGACAGTAACCCTGCCCCAGGAGTAGCGAATGGATAAAACGCTACAATAAGACAGAGCACTGCCGACATATAAGCGAGTCGAGTTACTCGCCGTCCGAATCGGGCCAGCAATCGCAGGACCAGCATCGCTTGGGGAATAGACAAGGTTGCGATGAGGATCAGGGCTTTAGGCAAAGCAAAAAGCCCGTCTTCCTGAAAATAGAGAGCATCTCGGCCCGTACGAATTACAAAGAACGCACAAGTGAGTAAGAGCAATGCCGCAGCTGGGTAACGAGTTGCGTGTTTACTGTCTTTTGGGTCGCTCAAGCTCTGATTTGTATGATCTCATGAGAGCGTCCTGGCTAGGAAAAACAAACCTCGATTTTGTGATTTCTTGGATCTGAGAGCGCCCAATGGGACATATCTGCAGGGACGAAGGCCTGACGTAAGTTCTTTTTCGGAAACGACCGTTCGATCAAATCAGCGCCAACACCGATTGCGTGCGCCTTTCTATAATGCTGTGACCGCTTGAATCTCTTCAGGTAGATTCTCGATCCACGCAGAGAGGGTTTACACATGAAGCTAGAAGGCTAGAAAAATTGTTGGATCCCGAAGCCGAGGGCGCGGGTGCCAGAGCCCGCAGTCAAAAATGCAAAGTCGACTCTGACAACCAAGCGGTTGATCATCGGTGAAATAAAACGAAGACCCAACCCGGCGCTTGCCACTGTGTCGTAGGTAGAAACACTATCGCGAGAAACAACGCCGCCATCAACGAAGGCAACATGTTGCAAAGCCACCCATTCGCTATCAATGGACGGCACTCGCAACTCGAGATTTGCAACACCGAAGACTTGCCCACGGAATCTTGAGTCTAGAAACCCTCGGACTCTATCTAAACCACCGACATAGTGCAGATGTTGCATTGCTTTGGTCGTTACACCCCCACCAAGCAATCGCAGAGCGACTGTGCTGTGATTAGGACGGAATAAACCGAATCTTCGAAGAGCGATAAACTGAGCTGTCCCCGACACGAATTCAATATCATTAAATCCAACAGGGGGAGCAGCATCGACCTCTAGACGCAGCTCTGTACCCTCTTGGAGGTATCGGTCAGTATTGATTGTTCCCAATGCAAGCGTGAGTCCGGCTGTGAGTACAAACACCCGGTCTGGCAGAGGGCCTGTTGCTGTCTGGGACTGAATGGCTTCGTCCGGTAAAAAGCGCAGAGAAAAATCGTCGAGGATGCCTCGAATACGGCCACCAAACCGAACGGTTCGTTTTTGGTTTTCTTTTTCCAATGAGGTCGCTAGCAAAATTCGCTCTAGTAGAAAACCACCCTCTATTTCGCCATTGGTATCGTAAAGAATACGCGGGCGATCGACGGTCCACAGATCTGCACCAAAGAGCAATCTCTTGTCGAAGAGGCGTGGGTTTCTATGCCAAACGACAAATGAGTTTGCCGAACCGAGGCGCTCATATTGGGCCCCAAATTCCAAGTAACGACCAAGCACGTTGACATCAAAGACTGCAACGGTGAGTTGAGTGGCTCCACCTCCACTAGAGAGCTTAAAGGCCGGTAGAAGAGTCCATCGTTCGACGACCGTAACGTGAAGAGTCTCTCCATGAAGTTGATGTGTCGCAGTGTTGAAGAGTCCGAGGTTGCGGAGCCGTTGCAGCCCTTCTTCAATTTGAGCAACGGATACCATTTCACCTTTTTCAAAAGGGAGCTCCCGTAAAACTACATACGGCTTGGTCCGTTTAAGGCCCGATATCTCAATCTCTGAGATCTTTACGGGCTCGGTGCTTTCTGCGTACGTTGGCTTTGCAGCAACGAAGACCAAGATGACTGTCCAGAGATGCACCGCTTTACGCATTGGCTCGGTAATATACTATGGATGCCTTAATTGATAACGATGACTGAGGTTTCGCGAACGTGTAGGTAGACTGTCCCGAAAAACTTCGGCACTCATTTCATCTTTGAGACCTACATCAGCGCTTGTGTGTTGTGTAGAACCTCATCGCGCAAACAGGGTGTACGCGATATTATCGTCTCGTGGGGATACCAAACTTTAAAGAGCTTGGAATAGGAATTCTATGCGTTTCGTTTGTGAGTTGCGGATCAGAAACCGGCGCCGGAACGCCACCGGATCCGATCGTGTCGCTCTGCACGGACAAACAGGATACCGACAATGACGGAGTCTGTGACGAACAGGAAATAAAAGACGGTACCGATCCTTTGGACAGCGACTCAGATGGAGATGGCGTCTCAGATGGAGACGAATTTTCCCTAGGAACCGATCCGCTCAACCCTGACACCGACGGTGATGGAGTATCGGACGGAGACGAGGTCACCCTGGGAACCAACCCAACAGTGTCCGATGAAGCGTGTGCTGCTGAAGAGCAAAACGCCAGTCTGGTCGCCCTCCCAATCGACATCATCTTTGTCATAGACAATTCTGGCTCAATGGGCGGCGAGATCGAAGGAGTACAGAACAACATAAACGACAACTTCGCTACCATTATTGGGGATAGCGGCGTCGACTACCGCATCATCATGCTATCCCGTCACGGAAATTTCGACGGACCTGAATCAATATGCGTATCCGCCCCTTTGAGCGGAACAACATGCGATCCGATTCCCGCCGAGCCGGTAAACACAGATCGGTTCAGGCACTATAGCGTAGAGATCTCAAGTCGAAATTCCTTGGAGCGTATCCTTTCAACCTTCAACGCCCCTGATGAACACGGCCTAGCTCCCAACGGATGGTCGGAGTGGTTACGGCAAGATTCGTTCAAGATGTTTATCGAGTTCTCTGATGATAATCAAACGGCCAGCGTCCAGTCCGCAACAAGTTTCGATCAAGCGCTTCTCGCGCTTTCGCCTGAACACTTTGGTACGGCAGCGGATCGGAAATACCAATTTCACTCCGTAGTTGGACTCGCCTCGAAAGATCCTAATGACATTTCGATTCCGCATCTACCGACCGATCCGGTCGAAGAAGGCCAATGCACGCCGGGCTCTGTTAATAACGGCGAGGTGTATCAAGACCTGTCTAAATTGACAGGAGGACTTCGCTTCCCGATCTGTGAACCGGACCACTACGACTCCATATTTCAGGCAGTCGCGCAAGGGGTCGTCGACTCGGCGTTACTGCCTTGTCAATATTCATTTCCCGAAGCAGCCAGTGGACAATCGACGGATCCGAACAAGGTCGTAGTGCTCTACGATTCTGGAACGACCGAAATCACTCTCCCGCGAGCCGCGACAGAAGGCTCGTGTAGCAATTTGGACGGCTGGTTCCTAGCTGCTGACGATGCCATTACCTTGTGTCCCGCGACCTGCGATGCTGTGGAAACCAATGCAAGCGCAGGAATCAGACTGTTAGTGGGTTGCGAAAACGACGTTGTCTTAGAATAGGCTGGGTGCCGACAGCTCGGCGTTGAGACCAATACCTTGGAATTCATGGAGCCGAGCTGTTGTGCGCTTTCGTGAGAAAATGCACACACCTATTACCGTTGGAATGGTGCAAAAAATGAGTGCCAAAATGGTAAGCTGTATTCATGTTCAAGGTGGGGGGAGCCGGGCTAGTACTGGCGTGCGTTTTATCTAGTTGCACCTCAAGTCAAAGCTCCCACTGTGCTAACGGTACTGTTTGTCCCAGCACACTCACCTGTACACCAGGGGGCAGCTGCGTCAATACGGTTCAACTCTTAGAGTGTGAGGACAAGGCCGATGGAGAAGAATGCAGCGTAGGTAATGGAGATTCCGTTTGCCGAGATAGTGCGTGCCAGGTTGTTCGGTGTGGAGATGGGTTTGTTGAGCGCGAAGAGTCTTGTGACGACGGAAATACGGTTTCGGGTGATGGGTGTCGAAGCGATTGCAAACAGGTTGAGTGGATGTCGTCGGTTCTTGTCGGTGGAAATGCCGATGCACTCTCGACCGCAATTGAACCGGGCAGCATCGTTGGAGACGGAGCTGGAAATATCTACGTTGCTGAGTCAAATGCTCATCGAGTTCTCCGAGTGGATGAGTCCGGGGTTGTGACTGTGTTTGCAGGAACGGGGACGCCGTCATTTGGTGGTGACGGCGGGTTCGCGACTGCGGCACAACTCAATTTTCCAGATGGCCTCGCGTTAGACGGTTTAGGACGGCTATTTATTGCGGACGGTGTGAATCGGAGGATTCGTATGGTCGATCAGTTCGGTGTGATTCAAACCGTCGCTGGCTCAGGCGGAAGTAGTGATTTCGTCGGCGGACAGTTGGCTACTGGGGCCTCTATAGGTTTCCCCAGTGGCGTAGCCGTTGATGGATTGGGGCGGCTCTACATTTTGAGCGAAGGTAGAGGCAGTGTGTATCGAGTCGACGAGTCCGGGTTTATCGATCTCTTTGCGGGTGCCGGGCCAAGCGGACAAATCGGTGATGGTGGACTTGCGGTCGACGCGAGTCTGGATAACCCCAGTGCCATTGCTGTTGATCGTAATGGCCGCGTCTTAATCGCCGAACCTTTTTTAGACACCGTTCGCAAGGTCGATCTCGGCGGTAGGATTCACACCTTTGCCGGTGGTGGAGCAGGGGGCCTTGGCGGGCCTGCGGTAGATGCGGCGATTGATGGCCCACGGGGGATTGCCATCGACAACAATTCGGGCGATGTGTACATCGCTGGTCGTAGATTTGTTTGGCGGGTGGACAGCGAGGAGCGTATCCATCCTTTCGCGGGAACTGGCTCGTTTTCTGGGCCGCTGGGTGATGATGGACCTGCCATCGATGCTCTTCTTGGATTTGACCTAATGGTCGCAATAGCAGGAGTGGGGGATGTGTATATCTCCGAACTTGGCGAAGGTCGGGTTCGCCGGGTCCGTGAAGGAATCATCGAGACAACGACCGGGGCCGCATCTGAGTCCGTAGAAGGACGTCTAGCGACCAGTGTTTCTTTCGAAAATGTGAGTGGCCTGGCAGTCGATTCGCAAGGGCTTGTTCTCTTTACGGATACGAACAACCACCGATTACTTCGAATCGAGGAGAACGGAACTTTAACGGTGGTGGCTGGCACAGGCACGTCCGGCTTTAGCGGCGACGGTGGGCCGTCACATCTGGCGCAATTAACTGACCCGCGAGGTATTGCGTTCGATGCAGATGGGAATTTGTATGTCGCTGACAACGGAAATAACCGGATTCGAAAAATCGACGCATCGGGGCGCATTACAACGGCAGTGGGGAACGGTGGCTTCACTCCTAGTGGTGACGGTGGCCCAGCTTTAGACGCTGGTCTTGTAGCCGTGGATGTGCTGGCGTTCGACAGCCAGGGCATTCTTTACTTTAACGATGGAAACGGGCGTGTTCGTCGGGTGGATACTCTTGGCGTTATATCCACGGTCTCAGAAGGTTTCTCCGGTATTAGAGGATTGTCTATTGATACGAGCGACCGGCTCTACATAGCCGATGATTTACGAGTTCGTCGAATCACAGAGGGAGGCTTCCTAGAAACCGTGTAC
>CAYPIX010000016.1:0-4237 GCA_964410875.1 uncultured Kofleriaceae bacterium | reverse complement strand
GCCGTTCTGGCTAGCTCGGTTGCCGTTGACGAATTCGGCGGGATTTACGTGTCAGAAAACCCGCGTAGTATTGGGCAACCTCGTATTCGTCGGATTGCCCCCGAGGGCGTGGTCTCGGTCGTTCTTGGAACCGGTACGTTTGGAAGAGATGGAGATGGAGGACCTGCGAATCAAGCAAACATAGCGGGTGCAGGGGCAATCTTTCTGGATGGCGAAGGGAGGCTTTTCGTCGTCGACAGGAATCAAATCGAAACAAGAATTCGCAGAGTCGACGAGAACGGTCTGGTAACCACTGTCGCTGGGATGGTAGACCCGGAGGGACTAGGTGAACGGTCAGTCGCCACTGCTATCGATCCTGTTGGTATTGTTGCGACTGAGCTTGGCCTGCTGGTTGCCGGAGGATCCTCAGGGACTATCCAACGTCTTAAAAGTGACCTGTTGGAAGTGGTGGCGGGACGATACGGTCAGAATACGGCGATTGATCCTTTCGCGCGCTTTCGGTCGAAAGATTTCGGGACCGTGGGTGACATGGCCTATGACGCGGAAACGGGAAAGATTTTCTTCTCGGAAACGACGAACCACCGTCTGTATGAAATTTCCACCAAAGATGCTGGTGCGGGTATCTCCCCAGAAGAGCCAGAGACTTGGACGATAGAAATTTTGGGTGGAGCAGCGGGTGAAGGGTTCTTGGACGGGCAAGCTTCCACCGGCAGGTTTCGTGCACCCACCGGTTTGTTTTGGGACTCGGCGGAGAGGCAACTTTACGTTGCCGACACGGGAAACCATGTCATTCGTGTCGTCGATGTGGATGCGGGAACGGTTAGCACGGTAGTCGGAACGCCAGGAGTGCTGGGTGATCAAGGAGACGAAGGCCAAGCGAATCAAGCCCTATTGCAAAGACCCGAAGCTGTAACTCGGTGTAGCAACGGTGACCTGTATATCTCAGACACTGGGAATCATCGCCTGCGTCGTGTAAGTGAAAATGTCATTACAACGGTCCTCGGTAGTGGTGGGCAGGGTAGGGTCGGAGAAGGAACACCGTCGAATCAGGGCTTACTCGATAGCCCGCGCGGTGTTGTTTGCGATGCCCGTGGAGATATCTATGTCACGTCACGCCAAGTGATTGGACACCTTCGCGCAAACGCGGATGGCGAGGTCGATGGCAGCGGGCTTGTTCAGACCATTTATGGTGCTTCGCCGCGAGAGAGCTTTCCAGAGTCGGTGACTCGCTGCTTGAGTGGTCTTACGCTGGTTGACCAGAGCACGTTAAACGTCACCGATTCGTGTACTGGCCTTGTTATTGAGCTATCGCTCTCCAATATCTAGGCGGATCTGGCTAGGAGCCAAACTTCACCCAGGTCAATACGGCCTGGGTGGTAGTTGATACATCAGGATCGGCCGCTATCAGCTGTAGTCGATTGTCCGTACATTCAAATGATCGCCGTAGCGTCCGACCTATCAATTCTACGTCAGATGCGTTGGTGACCTCATGGACGATTTCATCTCCGTCAATTCTCCAACGCCCAGAATAAAAAACCATCGTCTTTGTCTGCGATTCGGTGTTGGTACCTTTGGAATTAATTGCGACCGACATAACTCCTGATTGGTCGTAAATCAAAATGCCATCGGAATTTTGCTTATTTAACGACGCTCCACTGAGAGTTTGGATCTCAAAACTTTCTAGTATCCATGCGCCGGTTATATCTGTTGTGTGCATTTTGATTCTTCTCGCAAACACGCGGACCACACGCGGGCTCAGCACAGAGCAGGAATTCGTACCCTGGACCTTGCTTTCATTCTCCAGTAGTTAGAAACAAACCTCTCAAGCCGTCTTCATATGTTTTGAGAGACTCGATGGTAAAATTTTCAAAAGCTGATAGCAATTGATCGTCGGTATAAGGAATGTTGGTGCAATCCACCGTGGGGTTGTCGCTAACCGTCGCGAGATCTTGTTGCGTTGCGGCGGGGTTAAAGAGACCGTATATGGATCCAGATGGAGGTAGGTATTCGGCAAAGAGTTCAACGGCCTCGTTCATCTCAACCTGGGTCACGTTATCGAGGATCTTTGAGGCAACAATGCCGTCAACACCGGCGATGTCGAGCTGCTCGTTTACAGGTGCAACACGGAAATCAATAGACAATCCCGCTTGCTCGGCCCATTGCCGGCCATATGCGATAGCACTGGCCGAGAAATCAGTGGCTATTACCTTAAAGCCATTGCTCGCGAGAAATATTGACCAAACGCCTGGGCCGCACCCAACGTCGAGTACTGTTTGAACTTGGTTGTTGGTGAAGAACTGGAGGCAGTCCTTCATATGAATCGAGGCTGGGATTGATCGCCAGTCGTAGCTTTCATCAGAAAAGATATCATTCCAAATTTTTTTATCTTTGGCGTTCGAGCTTTGCATGGACGTCCTTCTTGCCGGGAACTGCGAAGATTGGTACCGGCCTCCGCTACTTGGAAGCGTTGTATTTATCTGTAAAAATGGAAATCCAAAACCCGTTTTTTTGGGCTGGGATCTCTACGGAGGCAGGCGCAGATACGTTCAAGAATGCTAATGCTGTTATCGCGATGTTCAGCTGTTTCATGGACCCAGGGTAACCGGCAACTAAGAGGGGATGTGAATCGTTCGGAAATTTTCGAAGTTGAAAGAATCGAACAGCCGAAGTTCACCGCTCGAGAATCAAAGGCTTGCGCGGCGAAAAAACGAGCCACAATGACCCATAAACTGCCGACACTTCAACCGACTGAGAGCCTTCGTTTTATTGCCATGCACGGGCATACGGTTTGCTCTGATTACTTACATGTTGTTGCGCTCTATCCAAGCCACAGTAGTCGCGGTCGTCCTGCTTTCGGGTAACTCGGCTAGAGGCTTGAGTGACGTCAATCGACTGGAACAACATCCGAAAGCAAAACAGGCCCGCAGGTTTTCTGATTGGAGCAACGAGAAGAAAGTCGATGTTTTTGCTAAGCGGTTTAATTTGCCCCCGACGCTGCTAGCGCGAATGAAATCTTCTGATTTGTCTCGGGGGAAAGTTGTTCTTGATATGGATGCTGGCACCCTTTTGTACCGGACAGCGGGTTCGTCTCCGTTTAGCAATCCAGAACCGGTGTATTCGGTAGAAGTTCGCAAACTTGATACTGCCAGAGAGACGAGTGTGTTTGTCTTTCGCTCTGGGCTAGTGGTTCGGGTTTGGGCGCCCCTTGACGAGGCGGGGATGAAAGGGTTGTTTCTCGAAGTCGAACACATTCGTCAAGACAGTGTTGGCTTACAGCAAAACAGGGCATTGGTCGTCGACGAGGCAGGGACCCCCGTGGCAAGAAACCTCAAAAGAATCGCCACGACAAATCTCGTTCGTAGCCTTTTTCAAGGCGGCTGGATCAAGTCTCTCTCTAGAGCGACGCTAAGGCGCCGTCATCGACCACACTGGTTCCGACAAATGCGTCGTTTCAAAACGGTTCGCCGGGCGATGGCCATGCCCCGTTACTGGCGCAGAAAATCGGTAACCCCCAGAACTCAGTACAAAACTAAAAATGTACGAGCTCGCCGGTAATCGGAGAACGCCAGCTTGACATGGCCGCAATCATGACCAATATCCTTGAGTGTCTATAATCGCTTCGTTAAAGCGCCTTTTTGACCCAATCACACATAGGGAGGAAGAGGACGAAAAAAAGGCAGAGCGTGAGTTAAGCCTTACAGACGCAGAAGGCGAGCCACCCCAGTTCTCCGTTCCCGTTGCACGAGAGCAGCGTAAAGCAGACGGCAAACGATACCGGTGCCGAGCTTGCGGGCGGCTATTTAAGAAAAAGCAGTTTTGCTCAAATTGTCTCGCGGACAGCGTCGCTCCAGTCCGGTAGCGATAGGGTCGGATTATCCCGAATCGAGTCTTTGAATTTAGGAGGCCGTTACTCCTTTTACGTTAGTAAGTGCTTGGGATCTCATTGCCACTGGGTGGCGCATATCTTGCCTTTATTCTGGTTCATGCTCGTAAAAAGACTTCTTTTCGTTTGTAGTCTGGTGGGGTTTTTAGGTTCCGCCCATAGCGGTCCCGTTCGTACTGTTCGCGCCAAGGGGCAGGGGACTCACACAAAGGCAAAGAAGGCAAAGCGTAGGCCTAGTTCTCGAAAGTCGACTCCTAGAGAGATTGTAAAACCCCTTCCGCGAAAAGCCGTAAAGCCGTTTCCGCGAAAAGCCGTAAAGCCGTTTCCGCGAAAAGCCGTAAAGCCGTTTCCGCG
>CAYPIX010000015.1:0-46726 GCA_964410875.1 uncultured Kofleriaceae bacterium | reverse complement strand
ACACAGATATCGTTCTGAAGTCTATTGACTTCAGCAGGAGCAAAAAAGCTCCTAAGAGTAAGAAGCGTAAGAAAAGAGGTTAGTCGTTCACGCGGCTATCGCTAGAAGTACCGCTAGAATGATGGCAAGCACGAAGCTGGCCCCGTAGAGAGCCGGCATAACTTGCCGGCGCGGCTTCTGTGTCTCTATCGCGCCCTCTGCAGGCACTCTAGCCTCGCCCGACCAATCATCGAAACACGCTAAAGGTTGAGGCGTGGGACTCCACATTTCCCAACTCGCCCTATTCTTAAGCGGCAACACGACAGCGCGCAAACTGGCGGTAGCCTTTTCCGAGCTTGGAACTACATCACTTTGAGGCCGCGCGTAACGCTTACCTTGTGCAAGTTGTTCAATGGACTCGTCAACAAATGTTTTTGTAGCTGGAACCGTCCCCTGCGCCCGGCGGGCTGTGGAGCGACGTGCGTTTTTTTGCCATTCCGCGACTCTCCTTTGATCGGGGTACATATTGCCCTTGCGTGCGACCTCAAGAAGTGCGGCACGCATGGACCTAGCTGTTTGGAATCTTTTTCTCGGATCGCGTTGTACTGCGCGCCGCACCCAATCGTCGAGTTCGCGAGGCACTGAGCTGTTCACACTGGAGGCGACTGGTAGTTCGCCGGTACTTGAATTGAGAACAGAGTACTTGGATTGACCGGTCAATAACTCATGGGCAACGACACCGAGAGAAAACAGGTCGCCCCTAGCGTCAACATGCCCTGTTCGCGATTCCGGCGGAAGGTAAGCCAATTTACCCCGAATGCCAGTACTGGTTTCGTTAGAGAAAGCTTCAGAAGCAACACCGAAATCAATTAGTTTTACCGAGCCATAGGGCGTCAACACCAAGTTGGTCGGGCAAATATCGCGATGAATGAGCCCAAGAGGGTACCCAGTTTCGTCTGTCAGAGTGTGGGCATAGTCGAGAGCATCGAGAACATCATAGAGCATCGAAACCACGACCTCAGTGGGGATTCGGCGCATTGTTTTCGCCATAGACTTGATAAATTCGTGCAAGCTTTTGCCAGGCACGTATTCCATCGCGATGTAAAGGGTCCCGTCAATATCACCCAGTTCGGTCAGTTGTGCGATGTTTCCGTGTCTAAGACGCGCAGCCAATTTCGCCTCGCGTACGAAAAGGGCTCGTAATTCGGAATTACTCGCGTGCATCGGAAGCATCCGTTTCAACGCAACCTTGCGTTCAAACCCGTTTCGGCCGTGAAGCTTGGCCAGGTCGACCGTTGCCATTCCGCCCGAGCCAATTCTTTCCACAACCGTGTATCGACCGAACGTGGTCACTGGCTTTCTTGTTAGAGGGTTCGACACCGTTGCCTACCTAGTGTGCAAGGTGCATACCTCTACAATCGAGACTCTCCTGGTCCTTACAAGGCACTGAAATAAGAGAACAAAGTCCCGAATATGTGGGGGCATCAAGCCGTATTTGGGATTTACGAGGTAGAGCCTAAAGGCCCCAATTAGCTACCGGAACAGGCGCCCGTGGATGTCGGCCGAGGGTGCTGCGATGATTTCTACATGCTCGAAACCACCCTGTGCTGCGTGAGTCGCTGCCGCGGCAGCAGCCTGAACATCCGAGAGATCACCGGTGAAACTAAAAAGCCCGCGCCCAGAAAAACCTTGGCAAAGTTGGAAGTCGCGGAGAAGAACAGGAGCTTCTTTGACTGCAATATCAGCGCTACGAATCGCCGCTGTCGCCGACTTGGTTTCGAAAATTGCGACGCTATCCTCAATTGAACCTGGCCAGGAATCAGCATAGTGCGTGTCACCAAGAAGGGGCCAAAGCTGTTTACTGGCATTTGGCAAAAAACAGGAGTCTAACAGAGCGTTTCCCGCGACCTCATGCGCCGCTCGAAAGGACTCCTCCGTTGACGCGACATCACCGCGAAACAGGAGTAGGTACTTAGGCCCTGAAACCGGCCTAGTGAGTAAAATGGAAACGGGTGCTTTTTTTGCCGCCGCGTCGACCACTGCGATGCCTGTGGATACTCTTGAGAGTTCCAAAAAGCCGAGGGAGTCCGATAATTGCTCAGACATTACGAATCACACGAAACGGAACGCTTCTTTCAAAGTACAGCGACGCTCGCGAGTGAAGTGTTTGGCATTGGTTAGCCCTTCACCCGTCGGGCTTGCAATCGTAAAGGAGGTATACCCTTCCCCGCCGAGCCCTAACCCGGCCAAGTTGCAATCGTTCTTGACGAAGATCGAGGTGTTACAGACTCTCGCCATGGCGGCAAGGTGATCAATATTTGTCGAGTGCATAACAGAGGTGTGATTGAAACCATGTTCGACCCGTATGGCCGCCGCAATTGCTTCCGTCGCATCGGGCACTCTAAACATCCCAATAACTGGCATGAGTAACTCATGCTGAATGAAGGGGTGCCCCTCGTCGACGTGGCAGAGAAGAAGACGCAAGTCATCCCCGTGGCCGCGAATACCTAGAGCGGCCGCTATCTCAGCCGCATTCTTTCCAACGAAGTCCTTGTTGACCGCGTCGCCCTTTAAGACAACGTTTTCCGCTTGTTTCACCTGCTCTCTTGATAAGAGCAGACAGCCTTTTTGGGTCAAATACCGAGTGAGTTCGTCGGCAATACTGTCTACCGCTACAATCTCTTTCTCGGCAGTACAAATGATATTGTTATCGATAGATGCGCCCCGAACGATGGCATCGGCGGCCATCTCGAGGTTTGCGGTCGCATCAACAACCGCAGGTGGATTCCCTGGCCCAGCACCAATGACCTTCTTACCAGAATCCATCGCCGCCTTCACGACCCCCGGACCGCCGGTCACAACAACGAGGCGAATCTTGGGATGAGTAAACAGAGCCTGGGCACTCTCAATAGTTGGATTCGCGATACTGACAATAACGTCGCTCGGTCCCCCAGCAGACACGATGGCCTCGTTGAGCATGTGAACCAACCAGTTACAAACACCCTTTGCCGCTGGATGCACATTAAAGACGACCGAATTGCCTCCAGCCACCATGCCAATACCATTACACAGAATGGTTTCGGTTGGGTTGGTGCAAGGTGTTACCGCGAGAATAACGCCATACGGCGCGCGCTCGGTTAACATAAGCCCGTTGTCGCCGGTACGGCAGTCCGGCCGAAGAACCTCCATCCCAGGAGTTTTCTCAGCGACCAAACGGTTCTTGGCAATCTTATCGCTTTCTCGCCCAAGCCCCGTCTCTTCCCTCGCGAGATGGGCAAGTTCCCTCAGATTATCGAAGGCCACCGAACGCATAGCTTCGATCATCTTCATCCGCGTTGCTATCGAGGTTCGCTCGTTCTCGCGGTATCCTCGTAGTGCAGCAGCGACGGCCGTTTCTGGATCGTCGTAGACACCGCGTCGACCTTGGGGAATTCGAATATTCCCATTGCCGTTAACGGAAACATGCCTCTGCCCGCCCCGAGAAACGACGCGAGCAGTAACCCGATCGACCACCCTGTCGACGATTTCCGCGATTCGCCTCTCGTCTAACTGCGACATTGACTACGCCTCCAAAGACTTGCTGAAAGCCTGCTTGCCGTCGACCTCGACGCTATCTACCACTGCCATGATCGCATGATCAACGGGTCGGTTTTGGGTGACCTCTGTCTGCCGCGCAGAGCTACCCGCCGCAAAAAGAACGACCTCGCCTACGCCAGCTCCTACCGAATCCACTGCTACAACCGGTGCCCCTTTGACCTTTCCGGTGGTGTCACATGGCGTTACCAAGAGCAATTTGAGACCTTCAAGCGAAGGCTCTTTGCGAGAGGCAATAACGGTACCTGTTACCCGAGCTAGGATCATGTCCGCTCAGACTACTTCTTGTCCGAAGCTCTACCGAGCGGCAAAGCCCCATCCACGTTCGCGTGAGGTCGTGGAATCACGTGTACAGCGATCACTTCGCCCACTCGTTCCGCCGCCCGTTGGCCAGCTTCCGTTGCTGCCTTTACCGCAGCCACGTCACCTCGAACCACTGCGGTCACATAACCGCCACCAGTCTTTTCATACCCAACGAGTTCTACTTTGGCCGCTTTGACCATCGCGTCGGAGGCTTCAACCATTCCGACAAATCCTCGTACTTCAATCATTCCAAGCGCGTCTGCCATAACAAAAAGTTCCTTTTCCGATAATTACTTCGAAGTCTTTCTTCCCGATACACTATTAATCGCGGCCTTTGCCGCCTCCGCGGCAGCATCAATCTCGGCCTCAGAACCCGATAGATACAGCCGACCAAACGCTCCGTAGGGTCTTACATTGACGAGCGAAACTCGAGCCGCTTTTTCGGCTTCATTGGCTGCCAACACTGCGTATCCCGCCGGCTCGGTCTCGAGGATGTAAAGCGAATCCCCAGGAAGAACCATCATCCCGCTCGAGTTTCTATTGATGAGCTGGGTTTGGTACGCCTCTACTCCGCGTAAGATCTGACTTGTCATGACCTTGGGAGCCAATCGATCAGACTCAGAGCATTCCAACTGCTTGAGGATTTGCGTACCCGCACTCAAAACTTCGCCTTGATCGTGATGGTGAACTTCAAGCAGTCCAAAGGCTCTCTCAACAACCTGAAGCGCTGGCTGAACTGCTGTCGCCTTTACTGCGCCGTCAGTAACCCGGTTAATTGCGATCCCTGGAGCGATTTCCACCCACAAAGATGCTTGGCCGGGAACAGGAAGGAACCCACGTGCTGTCTTGCCTATGAAGGTTGCGAGCTGCGGCTGCAGCGCATCTAAAAAGCAGTACGTGCGCAGGGTGATAGACATGGATACAAACTCAACGAAAAATAGAACAACGAGGCAAAAACCAGGGTACTCCCGGAAGGCGCGGACCGTAGCACCGGGGCACTTCTTGGTAAAGGACGCAATATCAGCTTCAGCGAATGCCCCTCGCCACGTATTTTCCCGGTCCATGTTGACGCGTTTCTCAGGTTCGATCCTCACGCTTGCTGTACTCGGCATTCTATGCGCAGCGCTTGACGTGGTTCGAGCTGATACCTCTTTGGAGGGAGAACGTATTGGTTTAACGAAAACGATCGCGTTGGCTATCAAGCAATCCCCAGACCTGGCCAACGCTAAGATCGATATCGAGATAGCAGAAGCCGGTGTCACTGAATCCACGGGCGCGCAGAATTGGGTCGTCACTGCCGGACTCAACTACCAAAGACGTCGAGACTCGGCGGTTGCGGGCAACGTCACCGGCACCAACAGATTGGATAGGTATTCCTATCGGGGCGGCCTTTCTAAATTGCTACCAACCGGTGGCGTCCTTGATATCACTACAACTGGCGAGAGGCAGGATGCAGTCTTTGCCCTGGTAGGTTCAGAGTCGGTCCAGTACCAAAGTCAGGTTACCATTGGTGTCACCCAACCTCTCCTTGCCGGCCGGGGCAAGCAAGTGGCCTACGCTGCGGAGACCCTCGCTTCCTTAGAGAAAAAAGCTGCAGCGCTTACCAGCAGAGTATCCGCTCGCGAAGCGCTGCGAGTTGTGATTCAAGCGTATTGGGACCTTTCCTTAGCTATCCGAGAATGGGAAATCGGCAAGAGCGCACTTGCCCTCGCCAAGGAGCAGCTGCGAGTCACGCGCGCGGGCGTAAAACTAGGACGTATCGCCGCAACAGAGGCCACTGCCGTCCAGCAAATTATCGCGACAAGAGAAGAAGAAGCCATCGTGGCTCGCCTTCGTGTCTCCCGCCGCTCACTGGCTCTTCGAAGGCTGATTGGCCTCCCCATCGGAGAAGGTGCTGTTGACCTTAAAACCAAGGCGACTCTCAACGTCAAAGCACGCCCGCTTAAAATTGACGCGCTACTGCAAAATGCTCTGGCGACAAGCCCCGAACTTGCGCGCTTGGCGACCCGGAGCAAAGGCAGCACCATAGAGCTAGAAGTAAACGAGAATGGCACGCTACCTCGACTAGATTTGACTGTGCGCGGAGGCCCCTTAGGTACTGGAAGCAACCCTGACACCTCCTTTGAAAACCTTTCTCGGTTTAGAGGTTACACCTTCGTCGCCGGGCTAAGCCTTGAACACGCAATTGGGCAGAGCGGGTCTGCTGGCGGCGCTGCTCGCGCTCAAGCAACGCTCCGCAGAGTCAAAGTAACCGAACAAGACGTTAAAAATCAAATCTCCGTTGCGGTCGTGGAAAGCGCACTTGCAGCCAAGGCTGGCGAAGAGAGGATGAACCTTGCCAAGAGAGCTATTAAACTGGCAGAGGAAAACATCGTCGCGGAGCAAAAGCGCTTTGAGTTGGGGCGAGCGACAAACTTTGATGTCCTTTCGCGCCAAGACGAACTGAGACAGGCACAACTTAGACTGGCCCGAGGAGCTGTCGACACCTTAAATGCACGCGCGCGCCTCGACTCCCTTACAGACGAAATATTCGACCGCTACGGCGTCAACTGGTCCGCAGGGCAATAAACCCCATGTGAACACCGCCTGGGCTGCCTTCTCGACGGTAAGAGAAGAAACGCTTTGCCTCGCACTTTGTACAGGGTGGGCGCTCGTCGATATTCTCAACATTGACAGCGAGGAGCTGTGCTTTCATCGCAAGATAGATATCTACGTGGGGCTTTTTCCGATCGCGGTTAACAATCTCTTTTTCCCCTGGGAACGCCTTGTCAAATTCAGCAGCAACTTCTTCACCTACCTCAAAGCAACAAGGGCCAATGGAAGGCCCGATAGCGACAGCAATATCTTTTTTCACAGCGCCCGCTTTGACCATGGAATCAATCACGTTGGGTCCAATTTTATTGACAGTCCCACGCCAACCAGAATGAGCCGCTCCACAGACTTTTTGCGTGGAGTCCGCGAAAAGTACAGGTAGACAGTCGGCAGCAAATGCGCCGAGTACAACGCCAGGCTCAGCGGTAACCATGCCGTCAAATTCATTTGGGACCAAAGGCGCTTGGGATGTGTCCCAAACAGCTGTTCCGTGAACATGTTGCGTCACAACGAGCTTGTCCGCATTAAACCCAGCCGCCTCGCCTAGGACACGTCGGTTCTCAAGTACATTCTCTTCGTCGCGACCTGTACGGTCACGAAGATTCAAAGAGGCTTGTGGCCCAAGAGATACGCCTCCTGTTCGTTCAGGAAACCCGTGAACAAAGAGTTTGGAGTCGATCAGCGTTGAGCGTAACCACCGGATCTCACCTGCGCTCTCAATCTCCATCATCTCATCAACACCATGCTCTTAAACTACCCAGTTTTCAAGTCTGTCAGCCAAAAGGCTCATATCGTCGGGAATCAAAGAATCGAACTTCAAATCTTCGCCTGTGTGGGGATGGGAAAAACCCAGGTTGGTTGCGTGCAATGCCTGCCGTCCAAGTTCGCGTGCCCAGGTCTTAAGCGGCTCGTGTTTTGCTCCGCGAGAATACATTTGATCGCCAATAATGGGATGCCCGGCATCGGTGCAATGCACTCGGATCTGATGAGTTCGACCTGTTTCCAACTTGCAGGAAATCTTCGCTGCTGCCGCTGCGCCGCCATCTCCTTTTCCATACTGTGCGAGGACTCGAAAATGGGTTACAGCGGTCTTACCTTCTGCAACTCTGGTGGAGAACTTCTTCCGATTGCGGGGATGCCTGCCTATCAGGGTATTAAACGTCCCTTCCAACACTCGAGGAGCAGGCGCGACAAACGCAATGTACTCGCGTTCCGCCGTTTTTTCTTTGAATTGCGCAGCAAGCTTTTCGTGCGCACTATCACTCTTGGCGACGACCAAAATTCCCGACGTATCTTTGTCTATTCGATGGACGATTCCCGGTCGGCTTTCATCACCAATCTGCGAGAGTGTCGCGCAATGGTCCAGCAAACCGTTTACCAGTGTTCCATCAGGGTGCCCGGGCGAAGGGTGCACAACGAGACCTGCGGGTTTGTCGATGACGATAACGTGGTCGTCTTCAAACAGGACGTTCAACTTCATAGGTTGCCCCACTAAAGAAAACTCTTTGGGAAGAGTCCAAGAGAACACAACCTCGTCCCCTGCTTTCAAACGGTCGGCAGGTTTTGCAACCTGGCCATTAACCGATGCTCGCCCCTGGTCGCAGAAATTTTTTATCTGCGTCCGAGAGAGTTCGGGAAGTCTATCGCCAAGAAATTTATCGAGACGGACCCTCTCGTCCGATTCAAAGCGAACCGCAATATGTTGTTCCCCCGTATCTAGACGGCTCAGTGCGCTACCAGATGTTGGACTTGACGTGGCCCTTAGACTTCACGAGGACGTCAACCAAAGCCCGGTCATACAGGTTAAGAGCGAAGATGTCTGGGGTCACGCGACTCTTGAAGAGGTCGCGCCCCTCTGTGATTTCTTCGGACAGAACATCAAACAACGTATCGTTGGCTAGGCCATCGAGAATCTTCGCTTCGTGATAAAGAGTGAGATCCGACGCAATGGCACGAGCAAGTTGTCGTGCGCGCTTGTGATTGTCGATAAGACTTGCCATGGCCTAAATGGTAGGCCCGTAATAAGGACTCGGTCAAGCTGCGGCGGCAACGGCTTGGTGTGGAAGTGTGGGCCAGTCAATCAAAACGGGGACTACGCGGCGGGCTGATTTCCTCGAAATCTCTCCATATAGCCCTCTACAGCCCCAACCCCTTCAATCTTCACCGAGCGCGCATATTCGGTCAAAAACCCTCTTAGGTAAACTGGAGCGGGCAACTTGTCGAAGACCTCGTCCTCAAGGGCCTCCAAATAGTGGAGACCAACCTTGGTCCGTTCAGAAATATCTCGCAATTCAAGACCGCTCGCATAGCGAAATTGGCGAAGCAGATCGCCGGTCCAAACTGTATTGTCGTCGATTTCCGGTGCTGGTGGTAGAGGTCCCCTGTCCGCAGCTCTCGGCGTGGTAACGGGCGTTGTAGGAGTGGACGCTGCATCAATCGATGGCACTCCCCCCGGAAACAACTCTACGTCATAGCGCTTGCGAGTGGTTGGGTTCATGAGGCGCACGTAGGCGCTTTCGAGCCGCACATTCATCTTCTCCAATTGTGATGGTGTGTACAGACCTCTAACGAGCGTCGACCCTTGACCATACAAGTCTTTTATTCGGCGGTGAGAGCGCCGAATTTCCTCCTGGCTTGCCGTGGGTTCAATACCCAACAATTCGTAATCGGTCTCTTCGCTCGAAAAATCAGTAATGCTTGGTTCGCTATCCACCGATAAAAAACGTCGAGTTACTTTTTCTACGCATTTCGCTACTCGAGACTCTGGGTGCTCGACCAGAAGAGGACGACCACGCCGAAGAGAAACCCAAACAGCATCGTCGTACTCGAGATGGCCAAGGAAACGCACCGGCAGACCTAAAACCCGCCGTGTCGCCGACGACATAGCTCTTCCCAATTCCAAATCTGCGTTCGACCGCACATGGTTCATAAGAATCTGTGTCCTAATGCCGAGAATCGCCTTGCCAAGCTTCTCTGTTAGCTCGCTATTGCCCATTTCCTGAGCGTGGCGATAAAAATCAAGAGGCGAAGGAATCCCTCCCGCATACCTGACCTCTGTCGGGTCATTGCCTAGAGGAAGCATGTGTTGAAGCGAAAGCTGACGCAGACGTCTAGCAAACGCCGCTCTCAGGAAGCGGTACCCAAGTTCAATGGACGGAGGCTCGGGCGTAATGACTAGAACCGACTGATCAGCCATGAGGAACAAGTCAACGCAGGCACTTCGGGTACCCGTACCCAGATCAATCAAAACATAATCAGCGTCGAGCTCGCGGAGCTGTCGCTGTAGCCTTGCTAGTTGAGAAGGCTTTGGGTTCGCCGCCCAAGCCAGATCGTCACGCCCGGAAACCAGCCCGAGACCGGGAACGCTGGTCGTTGCAACCACGTCTCGTAAATGTACATCGTTGGTAGCAAGCATATCGCTTAGAGCGCCCGGTTTGCCCTCGACCCCTATGAACGTGTGCAGATTAGCGGCTCCAAAAGACGCATCTACCAAAACAACTTTACGCCCAAGAGTTGCCAGAAAGATCCCAACGTTTGCGGCCACTAGCGATTTGCCAACGCCACCCTTGCCGCTTCCGAACGCGATGATCCTTGGTACGGTGTTGGCCTCGTTTTCCACAGTTCGGGAAAGCTATCCGATCCGACCTAAAATGCCAAAGCCCGGCTCTAAAGTCCTCGAACAGACTCGATCACCGACGGAAAGTCCTCGGAAGGGATAGTTCGCACCTCAAGAAAAACGGCACCATCGGAGACCCGAGGAACCACAGGTACACGTGCGTTTCGAAGAGCGTGGACGACCTTCCCTGAGGGTTTTCCTGTAACGGAAACGGCGAACGAAGGAATTTTGCTTTGCGGAGCACACCCACCACCTACCGTGCATTCGGTAGCCACAACCGCAATTTTCAAGGATGTGTGTTCTCCAAGAGCGTCGGCGAGCATGCAAGCACGACTTTGAACCGAGTCTGCAGGTTCATCCATCATCGCTCGGGCGGGAACAGCACCTCCTTGGCCATCTCGGTATTGCTCGAGCGTTGCTATTAGAGATGCCAGCGCTAATTTGTCGGGTCTCAAACAACGCATAAGGGGATGCCGTTTAACAAGGCTCACCAGGCTCTTTGAACCAGCAATGACGCCAGCCTGACCAGCACCAAGTACTTTGTCTCCAGAAAACATCACCAGAGAAGCACCGTCCGCAAGCGCTCTTTCCACAGAGTGGATAGCGGGAAGCCCTAATTTTTCCAAACCTGCCTGAGCTTCCAAAAGGCCAGAGCCTAAATCGTAGAGGAGAGGTATCTTTTTGTTCTTGCAAACTGGAGCCAACTCGCGAATTTCAGTTTCTTCGACGAAACCCACGATGTCGAAATTGGAACGATGGATTTTCACCACAGCGCCTGTGTTTTCTCCAATTGCGTTCCCGTAGTCGCTCAAACGGGTCTTGTTTGTGGTTCCAACCTCGACGAGTTTTGCACCAGATTGGCTCATAACATCTGGCACCCGAAAGGAGCCACCAATCTCTACTAGTTCTCCCCGAGATACAATCGCCTCTTTCTGCGAACAAATAGCAGAAAGGCAGAGGAGAACAGCCGCTGCGTTGTTGTTGACGACGACCGCATCTTCGGCCCCGACGGTAAACGAGAGCAAAGAAGCAACCCCGTCATGACGGCTACTTCGAGTTCCCGTTTCCAAGTCGAATTCGAGATCACAATAACCTGTAGCCTCTAACACTCGCGCCCTTGCCTTAGAGGACAAAGGCGCTCGCCCAAGGTTCGTGTGCAGGATCACGCCAGTGGCATTTATAACTCGCTGTAGCAGCGGCCTTGCGATTTTCTCTGCCGCAGAAAGGATAGCCTGGTAGTCGACGGAATTACTTTCGTCTTCGCCTGCGAGAATTCTTGAGCGCATCACCTCGACGTAATCACGCGCCGCTTCTTTAAGCGCCCAATGTGGCACCGTGGTACCTAGGGCCCTCGCGTTTTCAATCAAAACCCCCGTATTTGGCAGAGATGACAACCCCTTTTTTCGCTCAGAATCCAAGGCGCCAAAGCTCGCACAGGATTTCTCCGGTGCCTAGAAGTAAGTAGTCCGCCCTCTTAACCTAGCGGTCCGACTTCGGGTTCGAGTCGCCCACCTTCTGTGCTATTCACTGTATAGCCGGTGAACGTCCTCGCTATCTCGAACCTGTTGGCTTCTCTCATCATCTTGGCCATTGGCGCCTCGGTGCTCTTAAGAGACAGGACCCGGCGTACCTATACCTCATTCGCCGCGTTCACCTTTATGGTTTCGGCTTGGTACCTCTGTAATTTCGTCGCCATGGCGACATCCGAACCATTCGTCGGCTGGCTCGCTCTTTGGCCCGCAGCGACAATCCCTCCTGTCGCACTTCGCTTCTTCCGCGAGTTCTTGGCTGAGCCGTCCATCGGTGGTCAGGGTCGTCCACCGCGAATCACTCTGGCTTGGACCATCCTTTGTTACTTGGTTTTAATTTACTCGGCGTTCCATCCCGTCCATCAGACGTCTTGGTTCCTGGTTCCTTTTGGCATTTATGTCTACGGGGGGTTGTATCGCTGCATACTCGAGCTCTATTTGGAATACCGGCAAACGGTTAGCAAAGTTGCCAGGACTCGAATTCGTTACCTCCTGGTGGGCGGCTTGGTCGCCATCACCCTTGCCTTTACCGACGCGCTTCCGCGGCTAGGAGTCGAATTACCGACACTCGGCAACGTCCTCAGCATTCTCTATTTGTACTTCCTTTCCCAAACGCTATTCCGTTACCGACTCCTAGACCTAAATGAACTAATCGGAAAAATGGTTGTCCTTGGAACCCTGGTGGTTCTTCTTTGGGCGGTTTACGGCTTGCTGCTGACTTGGGTAGGGCAAGGGCAAGAAGGGCTATTCCTCTTAAACGCGGTCGTAGCTTCGTTCGTAATCCTCATTCTCTTCGAGCCTGTACGTACGCGACTCGAAGACTTCACTAACAAACGGCTTCTCCGCCAACGGCACGAACTCCGGGGGAGTATCGCGGAGCTAATAGCTGAGCTGCCAACAGCAGTCGATATTCCAGATGTTGTAAGCAGACTACTAAGCGCAGTAGAGGACTCCCACCGAATTACTCATGCAGCGGTTTATTTCATCAACCCCGACAGCACTGGTTACGAACTCGCCGGCCATACTGGAGTAACACGCCCAGAAGACCAGCTTGACGCTGCGCAATTCAGAGTCTTTTTCGACCGTCTGCGAACCGGGTACGTCGATCAAATCGACGTGAGACGGCAGAAGATCCAAGCTGAAATAAACAACCTATCCATCGACTCCCTAGACGCGACGCAATCTGGTCTAGACGCAATGAATGCATCACTGGTGGCGCCAATTTTTGGCTCAGCCGAGACGGAACAGGGGCCCTGGCTTCTTGGCATGCTCGGGTTTCGCGATGACCGAGTAGAAGGTGCATTCGATCAAGACGACATCGATATGTTCAAGCGCTTAGCAGCTCAAGTCGCAACCAGTATTGAAGCGACACAAGTCTACAAACGAGTACAGGAACGTGAAAGGCTTGCAGCGGTTGGCGAGATGGCTGCAGGTCTTGCTCACGAGATCAGAAACCCACTTGGGGCAATAAAAGGAGCAGCTCAGCTCTTGGTAAGCCCCGACGGAAAATCCGAGGAAGTCAACGATACGACGGCGGAATTTCTCGGCATCATCGTTGAAGAGGTCGACAGACTGAACAACGTTGTAACGCAATTCTTGGACTATGCGAGACCCGACAAGAACGAACCCGCCGACGCTACCGAGGTAGACGTCAATCAAGTCCTACGCAAAACTGTTCAGCTTCTTGAAAGTTATGACAGCTTCAATGGAATCAATTTTGATATTAGGATAGACGACCTGGCTCCGGCGGTCGCCGGCGATCCTGAGCAACTCCGACAAGTGTTCTTAAACCTGGGGCTCAACGCACTACAGGCAATGGAAAATGGAGGTTCCCTTGAAATAACAACCTCACGGCGCCGAAGGTCTCCCCTGGGCTACGGGTCCTTTGTAGAAATTCGTTTCCGTGACACGGGCGTGGGGATTCAGCCTGACAAAATCAAAAACTTGTTCATCCCTTTCTACACAACAAAGCAACGCGGCACGGGACTAGGCCTCGCAATCAGCCAACGAATTGTCACCCGGCACTCTGGGACCATCGAGGTTCGCTCAAGCCAGGGCAAGGGGTCTACATTTTCTGTATTTTTGCCTGCTCTTGGGCCGTCGCTACCCTACCCTTCCACCATACGAGACGACGAACCCACACTTACGACGACAAGAACCAAGGCAGACGCGAAAGAACCAACAAACGAACAGAGTTCCTAGCGCACAGTGGCGTGTTATACGTTAGGCTTTCACCAAACTGATGGCACCAAAACCTCACATCCTAGTAGCTGATGATGAGCCCAATCTAAGGCGGGTTCTCGGTGCTATTTTACAGCGTGAAGGATACGCGGTGAGTCAGGTGCCTGACGGCCAGAGTGCCATTGAGCAACTCGACGAATCGGTAAGCGTTGTTATCACTGACCTAAAAATGCCAAAAGTCGATGGCATGGCGGTTCTCGAGCGAGCCTCGCGGACTTTCCCGGAGGTTCCCGTCATTATGATCACGGCCTTCGGTACGGTCGACAACGCGGTTGCCGCGGTGAAAGCAGGTGCTTTCGACTACATTGAAAAACCGTTTGAACAGGAACAAATCCGTCAAATTGTGAAGAAGGCCGTTGCGCAGGCCAAACTGAATAAAACCTCGGTGCAAACCGCCGACATCCAAACTGGTCGGTTTGGACTAATCGGGGCGAGCAAAGAGATCAATACAGTCTTTGATGTCATCGAAAAAGTCGCCAATACGCCATCGACTGTTCTCATTACTGGAGAATCCGGGACCGGTAAAGAGTTGGTTGCCAAAGCACTCCATGAACATTCCGCGCGAAAAGACAACGCGTTCATCAAAATCAACTGCGCGGCCATCCCTAAAGATCTAATGGAGTCTGAACTCTTCGGGTACGAGCAAGGCGCCTTTACAGGGGCCACAAGCTCAAAACCGGGCCGCTTCGAGCTCGCGAGCGGCGGAACCCTCTTTCTCGATGAAATTGGCGAAATACCGGTCGAGATGCAGGTAAAGCTCCTTCGAGCCATCCAAGAGCAGGAGTTCGAACGAGTCGGAGGCATAAAAACCCTAAAAGTAGACGTACGTCTGGTAACTGCGACCAACCGTGACCTCGACAAAGAAGTCCAGGACGGGAAATTTAGGGAAGACCTATTCTACCGCCTCAATGTCGTTCCCTTGAACATCCCACCGCTCCGGGAGCGCGGCAAAGACATTGCCATGCTCGTGGAACACATAATCAAGAAATTCAATGGGAGACTCAATAAAAGCGTCGAACGAATCAGCGATGACGCTCTTGACGTACTTATGCAGCATACGTGGCCCGGCAATATCCGAGAGCTAGAGAATGTTCTAGAGCGCACCATTCTGTTTTGCAGCCAAACCGTCATTACAGCAGCCGATTTGCCCGATGACTTTACCCAGATCGGGAGCAAGCCCGTCGCAAACGATTTACTAGCAGCCGCAGGAGAATCCATCGGAGCTGGCGAGACCACATCGCTGAAAGAGGTGGTTCGAGCAGAAACCAATAGGGTGGAACGAGAACTCATAGCAAAAGCCCTCGAAGAAACTGGTGGCAATGTGACGAAAGCCGCCAAGCTGCTCAAGATCAGCCGCAAGAGTCTTCAAATGAAGATGAAAGAGTTTGGCCTGCGAGATCGCGAAATTCCGGCTAGTTAGAAGTTAGCCTTGTTGTTTCTGGAATTGCCGGCTGTCTAGTACGAACAGCTTCGAAAGGCATGCCCTTGTCTTCGAAAACGCGATACCGACCACTGTAAAAGCCCGGCCAGTGGCGAAGTGGGCCTTGGGAGCAGCCCACGTAAGTTACTGTTTTTAAACACTTTCAGACCTCTGGTGAACGTTGGTATCAGCCTTGCTCTAACCAAGGTCGTCAACCAATTTAATAACCTAACTAATTAACCGGAGAATATAAAATGACGGCAGTAAACCCACTAACCATCTTGAAAGCATTGGCTGTAACCAGCCTTATCACCCTAGGCGCCTTCGGCGGCGATTCCGTTGAATGCGGAAATCGCATCGTTGAACAAGGCGAGACTTGTGACGACGGAAACCGTTTCAACGGCGACGGGTGCTCTTCTATTTGCCGAGTTGAGAGCGTGTTTGGCAACAACAACAACGGCGGCGTCGGCAATTCACTCCTTTGTGGTAACTCTCGAATCGACGTAGGTGAAACCTGCGACGAGGGCCCTCAAAGAAACGGCCAGCTTGGCGGAACTTGTTCTGCAACGTGCCAACGCACCAACACCACCGGCGGCGTGTTCGGCGGAAATAACAATTTGCTCTGTGGAAACGGGCGAATCGATGCCGGCGAGACCTGTGATGACGGTGCTCAGCGAAATGGCCAGCTCGGCAGTACTTGCTCTATCACTTGCCAACGCACCAACAACAACGGTGGCGTATTCGGCGGAAACAACGGCGGCGTATTCGGTGGAACCGGCGGCGTATTCGGCGGCGGACTCAACATTACCTGTGGAGATTCGCATCGATACTCAACCGCTGCTCCAGAAGCAACTCTCCAAAGTCGTGGATACAACTGCACGAACCGAAACACCAACGGTCCAGAAATCACGTATAACTTCATCGCCCCAGGCACAGGCGGCAGCGTCGATGTATACGCCCGACTCAACGACGGCGCTGGACACGAACCTCTTGACATCTACATCTTGGACCAATTCGGCAACTGTATTGACGATGGCGAACGAGACGCTGGCTTCCGAGCTATTGCGGGTCAACGTTACTCCCTTGTCGTAGACGGACGATACCAGTCAGAATACACACTTGACGTTCTGTGCAACGGTGGATTCAACAACGGTGGATTCAACAACGGCGGAATCAACAACGGTGGAATATTCAACAACGGCGGAATCAACAACGGTGGAATATTCAACAACGGTGGATTCAACAACGGTGGATTCAACAACGGTGGATTCAACAACGGTGGAACCTGCTTAAGCACAAGAATTGGCAACTTCTGTTTCTAAGCCTTTCCAACTAAGAAACAAAAAATCTGCCGTCTGGCAAGCTCCGCTTGTTTGACATACGTGCATCGGAATTCGCCGATGCACGTTTTTTACTTTTTCGGTGTCGTCCGTCCAAGCGAGAGCGCCAACTGGTAAAGATGTCTCCTGGGTTTGCCTGTACGCAACATCAACCGCCCCGCGATATCTTTCGGGCTAAGCCCTTCTTCCAAAAGCTGCAAGACCTGGCGCTCAATTTCCTCAGGTTCTACTTTAGATGGTTCCCGCGAAGCTCCAGCAACGACAATCGTGCACTCGCCCCGAACTGGCGCCTCTTTGCACCGCTCTTGCAATTCCGAGATGGTTCCACATAGATATTCCTCGTGTAGCTTTGTGAGTTCGCGAGCAAGCGCCGCTTTGCGGTCGCCACCCAAGGCCGCCTCCATGTCAACCAGCGTTGACTCCACGCGTCGGGGCGATTCGTAAAAAACAAGGGTCTCACTTCGTGAAGACAGGCCTCCAAGCAACATTCGCCTTGCTGAGGGTTCCCGTGGCAAGAAACCAAAAAACGAAAAAGGTTGAGTCGGCAATCCACTTCCCACAAGAGCAACCACCGCGGCAACCGCACCGGGAAGCACTTCTACCAGAACCCCCTCCTTTCTCGCATGCTCGACCACGACACAACCAGGATCCGAGACACCGGGCATGCCAGCCTCTGAAACAAGCGCTACCACCTGCCCTGCTCGCACACGGTCAACGACCTGGCTAGCCCCTTTAGCCTCGTTGCCTTCAAAAAGTGCTATGAGCTCTGGCGCTTTGATATCCACAGCAGTCAAAAGCCGTCTCGCTGAACGAGTATCTTCCGCAAAAATCACGTCAGCAGAACGCAGTGTGTTCATGGCCCGTAGAGTGATGTCTTCTAGGTTGCCGATAGGCGTCGGCACAACAACTAGTCGCGGGCCTCGTTGCTTGGTCATTCCCGACTCATCGCATCAATATCAACAGCAGAGCCCAGCTCTTTTTCCAAATACTCTCGCAGACGACCAAGCATTCTCTTTTCCACTTGGCGAACCCGCTCGCGACTCACCCCAAAGCGTTGACCTAACTCTTGAAGAGTCACTGGCTCGTCATTCAACCATCGGTCGCGGAAGATTGTTTCATCTCTGCCTTCCAAGCCTTCGGCAAACACCTCAAGTTTCTCCCTAAGTTTACGTTGAAACTCCCCTTTCTCCGCGAGGCTATCGGGACGTAAAGAGGCATCGTCTGCCATAAGGTCGTGTCTTGTGCCCGGGTTATCCCCGGAGTCATTTCCCAGAGGGGCGTCGAATGAGGCATCCGGCGCGGCAAGTCGCCGTTCCATTTCAACGACCTCTTTTTCTTTTACATCTAAACGCTCAGCCAACAGTTTAGGCTCAGGGACAAATCCCAGCTGCTTTAACTTCTCTGTTTCTTTTTTGAGGTTAAAGAACAGCTTTCGCTGCGCCTGGGTCGTTCCTATCTTTACCAGCCGCCAGTTGTTCAAGATGAACTTGAGCATGTAAGCTCGTATCCACCAGACTGCATAAGAAGATAATTTGACGCCTCGATCCGGGTCGTATTTTTTTACAGCCTGCATAAGCCCGATATTCCCTTCCTGAACCAGGTCGAGAAGATGTCGATGAGCGCGGCGATATTCATAGGCGATTTTGACTACCAAGCGCAGGTTGCCTTCAACCAGCTTTCGCGCGGCGTGTAAGTCACCATGCTCTCGATACCGTTTTGCCAATTCTTGCTCTTCCTCGCGGGACAAAAGCGGGTACCTTTTCGCTTCCTGTACATACGCGCTTAAAGGATCGTACTTGACGAGCTTGTGATGGGCGTCGCCATCGCGTCCAGGCTTTCCCAGGGAATCAAGCTTCTCGTCGGTGATTAACGCGTCCGGAGCATCACCAAGGGCTAAAACCTCAGGTTCAATTGGCCCTTCGTCATCCCTTTCAGAAATTTCGGCATCGCTGTCTGCGTTGTCAGCGGCCGTGTCCGGCGTTGGTTTCGAGGAGGACATGATTGCGACCGGTAGAGTACACTTAGCGGCATTGTTTCGCCGCTATGAGCCCCACACAGCTCGGTATCACTCAGTGAACCAAGTACGATGATGTGGGTTAAATTGAGCGAAGTACCTATGCTCATTGATGATTTCCGGGGTCCCACGTGGCCGGGCCCGCCTTCAACGTCTATACTAGAAGGCAATGCGGAGAAAACTTCGGCTGAATCGTGTGCTGTTCGTTGGCGCTGGCCTCATAGCACTTGTCCTCACGTTTACCCGAGGAACTCCCTCCAACCTGGTCCCCTTCGGAATGACCGAACAGGTTGCCCAGGCAACCCCCGGACAAACCCGGGCAAAGAAGAAAAAGCACAACCTCACTGGACTGCAGGTATTCAACCGAACTCTCGTCCGCGTTCAAGATAAGTATGTTGAACCATCCCGCATCGATCCCAAAGAGATGCTCTACGCCGCGGTCGATTCGGTCCAATTCAATATTCCAGAAGTCCTCGTAGAAGCGAACAAACCAAAGGGCGAGATCAAGGTCGTCGTAAACGACAAGAAAGCAGTCTTTTCTACGAGCGAAGTTAATTCTACCTGGCGCCTCGCCGGCCAGTTGAAACAAATTTTTCGCTTCATCGAAGCCAATATGAATCCTGGTGCCGACTTGGCTCAGGTTGAATACGCGGCCGTAAACGGAATGCTGGGAACCCTCGATCCACACTCGCTGCTTCTCGATCCTGAAATGGCTCGAGAGATGGACGTGAACACCAGTGGAAAATTCGGAGGCCTGGGCATTGTTATTGGGATGAGGAAACGCAAACTAACGGTAATCCGCCCCATGAAGGGAACCCCGGCCTATGCAGCCGGGGTGAAAGCCAACGACCACATTGTTCAAATCGACGATGAGGTCACAGAAAATCTTACCCTCAACGAGTCAGTAGACCGTATGCGAGGAGATCCGGGAACGAGCGTGGTTCTCCAAATCCGACGCGGAAAAGAAAAAGGCACCAAACGCTACCAAATCACCAGGGACATTATTCGAGTCTCGTCTGTGGACTCAAAGATGCTTTCCAAAGGTGTTGGCTACATCAAGATCAAACAATTTGCCGGCAATACCGCGCGCGAGGTCAGGCAAGCCATGAAAACGCTCCGCAAACAGGGAGCTAAAGGCTGGGTACTCGACCTTCGCTGGAACCCAGGTGGCCTTCTCGAGCAAGCAATCCAAGTCTCTGACCTCTTTGTCGATGCAGGAACAATCGTAACTACAATCGGCGGCGGCGAACGAGAGGCTCGATCTGCTGGCAGGCGAGACTCTGATACTTCTTCGCCTGTTGCAGTACTCGTCAATGGGAACTCAGCGTCCGCCTCTGAAATTGTTGCTGGCGCGCTGAAACAATTAAATCGAGCCATCATCGTGGGATCAACGACCTTTGGTAAAGGCTCTGTTCAGATTCTCTATGACAATAGCGACGGTTCGAAGCTCAAACTCACCATTGCTCAGTATCTAACGCCAGGAAACCGCTCAATCCAATCATTGGGTATTACCCCCGATATCGAACTGCAGAGAATGCACGTTCCAAAGCAGAACAAGAAACCGAGCGATTTTCTCCGAATGTTGCCGCCAAGCAGAAGCTATCGAGAAAAGGACCTAAAGGCCCATCTCAGTTCAAAATACGCAAAAAACGGTGACAAACCAGCCAAGACGCTTCCATTCCTTTACGAACCACCCAAAGGCCTTGAAACTGATGACGAAGACACACTCGAAGATGGTGTTCCTGAAGAGGAACCACTCACCGACGAAATCGTAGAAGACTTCGAGATTCGGTTGGGTCGCGATCTGGTGGCTTTTGCTGGAGCAAACGAAGCCCAAGCCATGGTCAAGAAATCAGGAAAGTTGCTCGCAAAGCGACGCGAGGCTGAAGTCCAAAAATTATCGGGAGCTCTCAAGTCTCTAGGTGTCGACTGGTCTGAAGGAAAAGACGAGACACCACCTAGCTTAACCGCCAACTTCGCTATTCAAGGCGGGAAGACCAGCGTCAAAGCAGGAGACACTGTAAAACTTGTAGGAACAGTCAAGAACACGGGTTCAACACCCGCATATCGAGTTCTGGCTCGTATCAAGTCCGACGATAGAGTGTTTGACGACACCGAGTTTGCGTTCGGCAAGATCATGCCGGGACAAACTCAGAAATGGACCTCACATGTCAAAGTGCCCAAAGCGGCCCTCGATCGACTGGACTACCTTAACTTCCGTCTTAAAGATCAATCCGGCACGAGCCACGCTGCAAGCCCATTGAAAGTGCGAATCCTTTCTTCGAAGCGTCCCGTCTTTTCTTATAGCCATCAGCTTATCGACGATGGCAACCAAGACGGGCTTGTCCAACCGGGCGAATCATACCGGCTTCGTGTAACCGTAAAAAACACTGGAACCGGAGTAGCTGGCGAAACCACGGCCATTCTTCGAAACGCATCCGGCAACGACATGAAAATCAAAACCGCGCGCTATGAACTCGAAGCTCTCAAGCCAGGACAGGAAAAGACCGTCGAGTTTGCCTTCAAATCGGCCGATATCGTTCGGGATCCGGAACTAGTTGTAGAGCTCTCTGTTTATGATTCCACGCTGCGGGAAAGCGTAGGTGAAAAACTCAAATATCCAGTTAGTGTAAAGACCGGCGGTCCTACTGCAACCCGAGGAAGCGCGACCGTGACGTCAAAAAACGCACTTCTTTACGAGGGAACCTCTACCGAGTCGGCAACAGTCGGCCTGGCGAAACGAGGCTCGTCTTTCAAAGTCACAGGAAAGAAGGGGGAGTGGCTCCGCGTACAGCTCGGCAAGAAGCGCCCAGCATTCCTCCACCAAAGCGCGATTCGTAGAGGCAAACAACGGGCGGCCAACAACAGGTTCACCCCTATTTGGCAAGTAACTCCACCAAAGCTGAACCTCTCCGTAGCAAAAATGGAAACCGATTCAAAACTGTACAGACTGGAAGGATCCGTAACCGACGATACTCGAGTGGAAGACGTCTACATCTTCGTTTCTAATCGTGACGCTGAAGTTGAGAACCGAAAAGTCTTCTATCGCTCCAACCGAGCCGGCAAAGACAAGAGTAAGATGTCGTTCTCCACCGATATTCCGCTTTGGCCCGGAAGTAACCTCGTAACGGTCGTTGCCCGAGAAAACGACGAAGTTCGTTCTTCCAAGACGCTCTACTTGTTCCAAAAAGGCCAAAAAGTCGCAACGCCCAAAGCCCCTTAACCATTCGTTTTGACGTGGAAAACTATGCCCAGGTCAAAAACGTTTGAATGCTGAGGTATTGTAAGAAGTCCAAAATGAGCATGCGTGTATCCGTACTATTCATAGGCCTTCTTTTGGTCTATCCCGCTCTTCTTGCCGCGGAAACAGAGCGGAAACAATACAATGCTCAGTTTACGCCCGTGCAAAATTCTTGTGCAGATAAGAGCCTGACATTGTCGAGACAGACGGTCTTGCTAGAACAAGAAAAAGACGGAAAATTGACCGTTGAAATCCAGGGCGTACCCCCAATGGAAGGCAAGGTACGAAAGGGCGGGAAGTTTCACGCCAAAGCAAAGCGAGCGCCAACAGCGGTTAAAGGACAGGAAGGAAAATTCCGAATCGCTGGAAGCAGGTCAGGCGACAGCGACACAGTCCACTTTCTTCTCATCGCCGAGTTCTTTCAAGACGGCAAACCGTACTGCACACAATCCTGGAACGGCGAATAGCCTCTATCTTCGTTTTGGAGCCCGCTTAACCCGCGCTCGTGTGCTCTTACTCGGCTTGGTCGGGCTGCGAAATCCCTTGCATAGAGCTCCAATTTTTCCACCGTCGGTCCGCGCCCCCTTGACGCAATAGAGACCTGTTCCGTCCCGTCGAGCCCAAAACCGCACTCCACGAGCACCCTGCCCCGGCTCATCAAGAGCCTCCGCCAAAACGTTCAAGACTTCTATTCGTTTTTGTCCCCCTCGCGCATCCCTAGGTTTGGGTGACTTATGCATATCAACCAAAGGGAATACCTCGATTGCGCGAGCGACATAACGGCCATCCTTTGCCAATTTGTAATGTACTTTGCTAGCGATTCCGTAGTCGCAGCATTGAATCAACTTTGGCGATGCCCCCATGTCCCGGGCCCCTCGAATCATAAAATTCCCAAGGCCATAGAAGATTACCTTCTCATTGCGTATCTCAACACCGCGAACCACGTGAGCGTGATGCCCTACAACCAAATCAACACCGTTGGTGACAGCTTGCCCAAACGCTTTACGCTGTTTCTCGTCGGCCCGAATATCTCGCTCTTTTCCATAGTGCACAGACAAGATACGGAGTGGGCTACTGGTACTCGCCAGCTCTCTTACCGCCAATTTCCAGTCGTCGGGGAAACGAAACCCTAAAGTCCCTGGCTTTTGGGGCCCTGCCCTGTGTTCGGCGATCATATTGGTGATAGCCCCTACGGCAGAGAACGCCACGCGCGCTCCTTTCGCGTAGAAGATGGTTGGTTTTGCGGCTTCATCTCGGTTCAGTCCCAAACCGGCGTAAGCGATTTTTCTGGAAACCGAGAGCGTATACATATGCTTTAGAGTTTCGCGCACCCCCTCCGCTCCGTAATCGTAGGAATGGTTATTGGCGAGGGAAATCAAGTTAAAACCTAGATCGAGAACATGGGCGACGCCTATGGGATGCGAGCGAAACATATATGGTTTGCTCTGGCGTTTATTGGTCCGGCGCAGGTCATTCCGGTCTGTAACCACCGTCTCGAGATTCATAAAATTCACGTCGCCGTTGACAAGCGCCTTGATGCCGCGGCTCATCTCTTGCCACCTGAGCACTGCCCCGCCTTCTGCCACCCCCTCCGGGTGGACCTTTAAATCTCCTCGGTTGAGTCCAACATCACCTACGACAACCACGGAGAGTTGGTCTGGGTTGGGCAGGACCGGTTTCGCGCTTGCGTCACCTGGAACGTGAACAAGTGCCGCTCCCACCCAACCAATGACTCCTAAGGTGAGTAGATTCATTTGCTAGTAGACGTCCAGACGGAGGGTCCTGCAAAGCCCTGGTCCATCCCCAGATGATCAGCGATACGGAGTAACTGGTTGTATTTTGCAATCCGATCCGATCGGCTCGCAGAACCCGTCTTTATCTGCCCAGCGGTAGTTCCTACAGCTAGATCAGCTATAAATGCGTCCTCGGTTTCACCAGATCGATGGGAAATCACAGCGGTGTAACCAGCATGCTGGGCGGTTCGAACAGCCTCCAGAGTTTCGGTCAAAGTGCCAATCTGGTTTACTTTGATGAGAATCGAGTTGGCTACCCCCTCGTCAATTCCGCGGCGCAGTCTCTCGGTATTGGTAACAAACAAGTCGTCACCCACAAGTTGAACAGAGCTGCCAAGAGTTTTGGTTAGATGGGACCAGCCATCCCAGTCATTTTCATCAAGGCCGTCCTCAATGGAAACCATCGGATATTTCTTGGCCCAGCCCGCGTAGAGATCAGTCATATCACCGCTAGAGCGTTTCTTACCTTCGTAGGTGTAGTGACCGTCCGCGAAGAATTCCGATGCTGCTACGTCAAGCGCGATACTTATTTGCTCTCCAGGTTTATAGCCAGCGTTTTCGATAGCCTTCATAACGCAGCCAAGGGCTTCATCGGCTGATTCAAACGAGGGAGCAAAGCCGCCTTCGTCTCCGACTGCAGTTACTTTGCCGTCAGATTCCAGAATCTTTTTCAAATGGTGAAAAACCTCAACGCCAGCTCGAAGCGCTTCAGAGAAAAGCTCGAAACCTGCAGGAGCAATCATGAACTCCTGAATATCCAGGTTGTTGTTAGCGTGTGCTCCCCCGTTGATAATATTCATCAGGGGCACCGGCAAGGTACATGCACCTGCCCCACCCAAGTAGCGGAATAGCGGAAGTCCGTGAGCCCTGGAAGCGGCCCTGGCAACAGCCAATGAGACCGCCAAAATTGAATTGGCCCCTAGTTCCCCTTTGTTATCGGTACCATCTACCTCACAGAGAAGCCTGTCTATCGCCTGTTGATCTGTTGCATCGCAGCCGATTATCTCAGGTGCGATTCGCTCAATGATATTGGTGACGGCCTTGGTCACTCCTTTGCCCAAAAAACGCTTGGCATCTCCGTCGCGAAGTTCGACGGCTTCGTGCTCTCCAGTACTGGCGCCCGATGGGACCATGGCCCGAGCTTGAGCCCCACCCGAGAGAAAAACCTCAGCTTCCACGGTTGGGTTTCCCCGTGAATCCAAAACTTCACGTGCTTCAATCGAGACAATTTCCGTCATCGCGTTAAGGGTATGCGACCACTCACCAGAAGGAAACCGTCGAGCTGAACCTGTTAACACTGAGCGGGTCTCATCTGACTGATGCTAGTTTCTCGAGATGAGAGAAATCGGCGTTGGGCTGCTCGGCCTAGGAAATGTTGGAGCCGGCGTGGTCCGTTTGCTCCAGGAGAATTCCGGCGAGATCCAGTCGCGACTTGGCGCCAAGCTTGTTGTTCGTGGAGCTGCGGTTCGCGACCGCGAAAAGAAGCGTGACTCAGCAATAAATCCCAAACTCATCACCACAGACGTCAACTCGGTTATCGATAGAGACGACGTGGACATCATTTGTGAATTGGTGGGCGGAGAAACTCTGGCACGCGACTTTGTTCTTCGCGCTATCAACAAGAAACGCCACGTGGTGACCGCGAACAAAGCATTGCTCGCTGTACACGGAGAAGAGATCTTTACCAAAGCGGAAAAGGCCAGCATCGACGTATACTACGAGGCCGCAGTATGTGGCGGAGTGCCAATTATCCGCGCACTACGCGAGGGCCTCGCATCAGACAAAATCGAAGAGATCTTTGGGATCGTGAACGGAACCTCGAACTACATTTTGACCGAGATGGCCAAAGGTAGTGGCCAGGACTTTAACGAGGTTTTAAAAGAAGCCCAAAGACTAGGCTATGCGGAAGCTGATCCTAGTTTGGATGTCGGCGGCGGGGATGCTGCCCACAAACTTGTCATACTTGCGATGCTCGCTTTTGGGAGCAGCTTGCCTCTCAAAGAGATCTTTGTAGAGGGAATCTCGGACCTAAAACCCATAGACTTTGAATACGCCAAACGGTTCGGCTTAGTAATAAAGTCTCTCGCCATTGCCCGTGACGCCTCGCCTGCTATTGAGGCCAGAGTCCACCCTGCTATGGTTCCAAAAGACTGGCTACTAGCAAGCGTACCTGGTGCCCAGAATGCGGTTTACGTCAATTCCTACGCCCTCGGAGGCTCAATGTACTATGGCGCCGGCGCGGGCATGATGCCCACTGCGATGTCGGTTGTTTCAGACCTCATGGAGGTGAGCCGAAACATAGCGGCCGGGATAACCGGCCGACTGCCCATCCGAAGCTTTCAATCCATGCGCCCTCGCCCTCTTCGACCGCAGAAAGATATTTCTAGTCGCTACTACCTGCGTTTCGATGTGGAGGACAAGCCCGGTGTGATAGGTAAGCTTACAACGGGTCTAGGCGCTCGTAGTATTTCTATGGCCCAAGTAATCCAAGACGGGCGAAAAAACGCGACCGATACGGTCTCCATTGTTGTTTTGACTCACAAAGCCGTTGAGGCCTCAGTTGTCCAAGCGCTTGCAGACATTGCCAACGACGACTACATTTCGAACCCCCCGACGTTACTGCGAGTTCTCGGATGAAACATCAAATACGGGTGATCTTCGGCGACACCGACCAAATGGGCGTTGTCTACTACGCGAACTACCTAAGGTACTTCGAAGCTTCACGAGCTGAGTATCTAAGGCAGTTGGGCAGCTCCGGCAAGCACTTGGACGAACTTGGGATCGCGTTGCCTGTTGTGGAAGCTCACTGCCGATACCGGTCTCCTGCCCACTACGATGATCTTCTCGACATCGAACTCACTGTCTCGGAAAAGAGGGCTGCCAGCATGCGGTTTACGTACGAAATTAGTCGCGATGGCACCCTGCTCGCAGAGGGATACACCATTCACGCGTGTATCGACAAAGCGGGAAAGCCTCGCAAATTCCCCGCGGAATTCGCTGCTATCCTCGAGCCCGCTTGACTCGCTATTTAAAAAGGTGTCGAGCAATCACCATGCGCTGGATTTGCGAGGTGCCTTCGTAGATTTGCAACAGCTTGGCGTCACGCATCAGCTTCTCCACGGGGTATTCTTTGGTGTAACCATAACCGCCAAAAACCTGAACCGCATCTGTCGCAACTCGCATAGCCGCATCAGCCCCATAGGCTTTAGAGTAGGAAGAGACCACGTTGTCTAAGTCGCCGCGGTCAACATTCCAAGCCGCTTTATGGGTTAGAAGCCGTGTCGCCTCATAAGCAATCCCCATTTCTGCAATCATAAACTGAATAGCTTGATGTTGAGCAATAGGGACGCCGAAGGTCTTTCGCTCTAGCGCATACTGTCTAGATTCATCGAGTGCCCGGCGAATCAATCCGCAAGCACCTGCGGCTATCCAAGGCCTTGAGCGGTCGAAGGTCTGCATGGCGACCTTAAATCCCCCGCCTTCTTCGCCAACAAGGTTCTCAATGGGGATTTCAACATTCTCAAAGATCACATCAGTGGTCTGGGAACACCTCTGGCCAAGCTTGTCTTCCTTGCGGCCTGTCTGAACACCAGGTGTATCCGCATCGACCACAAAACAGGTAATCCCCTTGTGCTTTTTCCCCTTATCGAAAGTCGCAAAAACTGTGAACCAACTCGCAACCCCGCCATTCGTAATCCAACGCTTTTGTCCGTTGAGAACGTACTTATTGCCCTTCTTCTCCACCTTGGTGGACATACCAGCTACATCGGAACCGGCGTCTGGCTCTGAACAACAGTAGGCAGCAAAAATAGGCTTGTCACAAAGCTGCCCTAAATACTTTTTCTTTTGAGCCTCAGTGCCAGCAAGGATAAGCGGCATAGCGCCGAGGTTATTGCCCGCCATGGACGTATTAAATCCCGCACAGCCATACGCAATTTCTTCCTGAGTCAAACAGTGCTCAAAACAGCTCAGACCTATTCCGCCATACTCTTCTGGAACTTCCGCATTCATCAGGCCTGTGTCCCAAGCCCGCTTCAACGTAGCTTCAGGGAAAGTTTCCTCTTCATCCCATTTGCCTGCGTGGGGAATTACTTCTTTTTTGGTGAAGTCTCGCGCCGTTTGAATAAGCGCTTGTTGTTCTTCTGTCAGGGAAAAGTCGTAGCTCATGTTGGCGCATGATATATCAGATTGGCCTTGGAGCTGTTCGCCCCATACCGCGTAATCGAGAAAATCCACCACGGAACAGTGGCTACCGTTCACCGTTGCGAAGGGCCCAAAGGCGCCGTCGCAATCAAGCATCTGTTGCCAACCTTCGTCGTAGATGAAGAACAAACGTCTGGATTTTCCAAGGAATACCTTATTGGGTCGACTGTGGCTCACCCCAATCTAGTTGCCTACGTGGATTCTGGGGTCGCCGCGGAGACGCCCTTTTTAGTCATGGAATACATATCTGCGAGCACTCTTCGGGAGCAGGTAAACAAAGGCGCAAAGATGACGCATCAAGAAACGGCTAGTTTACTCCTCAGCATGTGTCGCGGATTGGTCGCTCTACACAACGCAGGGTACGTCCATGGCGATGTAACTCCTGCCAATATTTTCGTGGGTTCAGACGACGAGCCAGCAAAGCTTGGAGACTTCGGTGTTGCCGCTGACTTGAGCCAACCCCAGAGCCAAGTCAAAGGAACCTACGCCTATATGTCGCCCGAACAAGTACGAGGAGAGCCCCTGACCGCAGCATCGGATCTCTTTGCTCTTGGAACAATCGGCTGGGAGCTTCTTACTGGTGACCGGTTGTTCAAACGCAACGAACCGTTTCTAACGCTGCGAGCTGTGGTCGAGGACACAACGCCAAAACTACCCGACAGCCCACTTGCAGACGCGTTGATGACCTGTTTGCAAAAAGATCCTAGTGCTAGGCTGCCAGCCAGTGACCTGTTGTCGGCGCTAGCTATCTGATTCAGCTGCTTTGTTGCGCGCGGCTCGGGCTTCGCGGGCCTTTTGACGCTCTTCTTCTCGGCGGCGTTCTAGATTCATCCTATCGAGGGCCGCACGTCCACCGATAAGGAAACCGAGGAACATACCGACCACCAGAACGCCGGGGATGAAAATGATGTGCGCGCTGGTCACGCCCTACCCCTTTGTGGCTGCTTCGGCTCTTAGCACTTTCGAAAGCTCAGCTTCCAAGCGGGCCACTTCCCCACTGAGGCGCTGCTGCCTTAACCACATAAACTCTAAAAACATCAGCGAGAAGGCCCAGATAATGACGTAGGCAATCACCACGTGCTTATTATTATTAAGCATCCGCTCGGTCTCTTCTTTGTGAACCTCGGGCCTAATGCTGCCCTTGAAACGCGCGAACCATTCGGCGTCATTCTTGAGCGCAGTCTCGCATTTTTCCCGAAGCGGGCTTGCCTGGGGCGGCGCGGGCAATCCGCCCTTTCCGGGCGTTCCGTCTGCTTGAGCGAGCAACTTCGAAGCCCGCGTTGGCTGCGCGTCTACCGTGACCCCACCAATGCAGAGAGTGAGAGTAAAAAGAATCGAATACCAAAAAGCGCGTTGTATCATTTTCGTTTCCTTCAAAAACCTAGAAGAGACCAGCATCTAAAGCCATATCGCGAACTTCGTGCATTCGCCGACGACCGCGAACAACACCGATATGTGTTCGCAGAAGCAAAATAAAAAACAGTAAAAACAAAAGAAAGCTCATCCAAAAGGCCATTTTCTGATCGCCTTGTAAATTCGGTACGACAGAGGTTTTCGGGTGAAGCGTGCGCCAGATTCGAACACTGAAATAGACCAAGGCGACGTTGACAGTCGCGAAAGCCGCTAACCCAGCGGAGAGACGCTCAGATCCTGGCCCGCCATATTTCCTCACCAATACGTAGCCGACCATGGTGAGCCATAGAAGAAGCGAGGACGTTAAGCGAGCATCCCAGTCCCACCATTTTCCCCACGCGACTTTCCCCCAAACAGCACCAGTGACAAGCGTAATAGCGCCCAACAGAACAGATATATCTCCTGCTGCGACCGCAACATCGTCCCAACGTCCCGACCGCGTTTTCAAAAAGAGTATGGAGGAAACGCCACAGGTGATAACCGCAAGAAACAACATCATGGCGTTGGGGACGTGGTAGTAAAAAATCTTCTGGTTGAAGAATAACGGTGTCGCGACGGTCCAATCACCGACCCCCTGAAGAGGAGCAACAAAGAAAATTAGATACTGCGTGTACGCGACCCCTGCCATGCACAAGACAGCGCCGAGTAGGAAAAAGAGTTTCTTCATGGGTTAGGCTTTCTCATACAGTGGCTCACTCAATTACCAAAGACTCAAAAATCCAAAGAGCTGCAACAAGGAATAATGAATCATACACGCCTAGGAACTGAACCCAATACCAGGCGGTCGCATCATCGCCGGCCAGAGCACTTCCAGTGGCTCGGGTACCGGCAATCAGCAGAGGCACCAGAATGGGATAGAGAACGACTGGAAGCAGGACGTCTCGGGACCGTGACCGGAGCAACATAGCGGCAAAGACAGATCCGACTATCGCCATTCCGATGGTTCCCAAAACCAAGGAAACCGACAAGATCAGGATGTCATCGAAAAGCGGTGCGTTGAAAAGAAACGCCGACAAGGGAACGATCACGACCTCGACTACTAATACAAACGTGGCGATACCAATGGCTTTGCCCAAGAAAATGGCCGTTCGAGGCGCAGGGCTTAGCAAAAGGGCCCGCATGGTGTCGGATTCGCGTTCGCGGTCGAAGGAGCGCGATAGACCCAGAGTTCCTGCGAAAGTGAGTGCGACCCACAGAATCCCTGGAGTCATTTCGATCTCGATTTCACCTCCCTTTATGAACGCGAAAGAAAAAACCAAAATCACAATCACCGCGAAAAACAGCATGGTCCACAGGATTTCGCCACTGCGAAATTCAACCCGTAGGTCCTTCAATGCCATGTTTTTGACGTGAGTTAGAAACGCCATCTCAATCCGTGTGTTGATGGTACAGCTCTTTAAGCTCCGCCGTCGAAAAACCGGAGGTGCTTTCTACTTCGTGGGCCAACTTCCCTCTGCGAAGGACCACAAGGTGATCGGCCAACCCATCCAGAGGCTGAAAATCATGGGTCACCACAATTTGGAGTCGCCCTTCTTGTTTCGACTGGTCAATGGACTTCGAAAGAGCTTCCATCCCCTTTCGATCCAGGCCAGTGAACGGCTCGTCAAGTAAGATGATCCTGGGATCGTGTAGTAGAGCTCTTGCCAGAGAAAGGCGTTGAAGCATCCCCCGGGAATATCCAGACACAGGACGTGTGCTTGCTTCCTCGTCCAAACCAACCTCTTCAAGCCGTTTTCGCACCTTGTCCTCAAGGTTTTCGACTTCGTAGAGGGCGCCGAAAAAACATAGATTTTCTAGGCCTGTAAGGCCCGAGTATAGAAGTGCTTCATGAGATAAGACACCGATCTGTCGGCGAAGAGACTCGCCCTCGACATTGTCCAGTGATTTTGTCTGATAGAGCACCTTGCCGGCGGTTGGGCGTACCAGCGTAGAAAGAATACCCAAGAGCGTAGACTTACCTGCGCCATTGGGCCCCAGCAGTACAATGACCTGTCCCGCAGACAGATTCAAAGACAGATCGCTGAGGGCCCGCTGCCGGCCAAACCGCTTTGAGAGACCGCGCACTGAAACGCTGTCAACGCGACTCTCAGACAAACGTCTTGGTCTCCCTACTCATCGGCTCCCAGATGGCCGAGCTCATCGTCATCTACAAGCGCTTCGAGCTCCTCCATGAGCCGAGCGCGTTGCAATTCGTATTCGCCGTCGTCTACACGACCGCGCCGGCGCCGGGATTCAAGCTGGACCAGCTGATCAAGAAGGCGCTCCCGACGCATTCGCGCGGGTCCCTCTCCACGTTGACTAATGAGTAGCCTTGTCCTTACCGCCAAGACGATCCCCAAAAAGACGGCTGCCAGCACAATCAGTCCTGCCGCACCACTTAAGCGTCGCTGCCAAAGACTGGGCTGGGGCAAATTCGACATGGCAAAGGAAAGGCGCTTACCTGGAGGAATCGTGATTCTATCAACGACCAGATAGCCCCTGCCGTCGCCGAGAGAAACCTTCCGTGGCTCTACAGGCTTGGGAATGCCAGTTAGAACCGTCCCCGGTAAATCAGAAAGCACCAAACAAGGCGGAGCTCGCCGCCCGGCGCTATCCTCGAAAGGCGGGCAAAGTAGACCATTTGGCAAATCCCAATCGACTTTTACGTTGCCGTCCTCCACCGGTAGATTGAAGGTAACCACAGCCTTGCTGGTTCCTGGAGGGACCGCACCGCGCCAAGTGATGCCCTTCTTTGGAAGAATTTTTATCTTTGGTCCCATCTCCTCCGGCACGGACGCATTCTTGAACCCTACCGGTAGCGGAATATGCACTCCGCCCTTCGGGGCGTATGGAATCTGGTTAGGATTCTGGAGCAAGAGCTGCACTTGAAACCAAATTTTATCGTCTTCTACTTCGCCGCTGGCGTGAAAACCAAAGAGGACATCCGGGTACATATACAAATTGACTGCAGCTCCGTGGGTTTTCGATAACTGAAAAGGAATAGAAACCTTCACGTCCTCCATCCCCACAGTACGGACGTAATAGATGCCACTGCCATCTTTAGGAACGTCACTAAAGCGCCCAGAAGAGTCGCCTTCAGCCCAGTCGGCAATAGCTGCTATAGCGTGCGGCTTGTCAGAACTGTAAGTGAAAGGTTTTGAGACCACGGACTTACCGCGCACCTCAGCTGAGACTACGTATTCCTGGCCGTTCTTGAACTGCAAGGGGTTCTTCTCAAAAACTACCAGCCCTCGCTCGCTAGTGGTGCCGCTGACAACAGGTTTTGCGCCCACCTTGCTAACTGCCACCTTGACTCCGCCAAGAGGTTCATTGGTAGACGGCCGAAAAGCGCCAAAGCCAATGCTGCCCGCTTTGGTCTGGGGCATATTTTTGGCATCCATGAAGATTACTTCGGCGTTGATATCCTGGGCTCTCGGGATTAGACGTCCCGCACTCGTCTTTGCGACAACCTCGCCGGAAACAACGTCTACAAGCTCAAACGCCTGGAGGGCAGCTGCATCCTCTTCTTTCTCGGGCGCGACCAAAATATGTGCCGTAACCTCCCCACCGCCGGGTTGAGAACCCGGCTGCCCAACCGTTGGCAAGTCATCCACAAGAGGTTTCTTCGAGTCCAACGCCTCGCCGGCCAGCATCATCCGCATACCAACTTGTGGCGGCATCTGTACCGGTTTGCTCACAAGGCGATCAAAACCATCACCCCGCGGAAAAAGGCTCATCGCGTAGTACGAAGTGCTGCCCCGCTCCAACCCCTTGAAAGTGACGCGTCCGTCCTTTCCGATTGGCTCAGAAACAACCTTTATCGAGCCGTCACCCGTAAAACTAACGAGATGTACCAATGTTCCAACAGGAAAGTCAGCGGTAAGACCTGCTTCACTGGAGCGAAAACTGCCTTGTACAGCACGTACTGTAAGCTGTCCTGGAGGGTCCTTTTGCTCGCCGCGAGCGACACCGCTAATCTTCCGAGGGTTCTGAAGCATAGGGGGAATGCCAGAGCTACCAGCTCCCGAAGCCATAGGAGCTGATGCTGCCTGCGACCCACCGCTGCCAACGGCAGGCCCAGGTTCAGATAGAGACAGCAAGATACGCGCCCCCGTTTCTTTAGGTAGATTGAAAGGTTCGCTACTCGTGACGGTTTCTTCTCTACCCGTCTTTTCGTCTTTCTTTACCACCCGCGCGATGTAGGTCGTGCCGGGCGCCAGTTTGATAAAACGTGCAACGCCGCTATCGTCGGTTCGAGAACGACGAGTTTTCCCGTTGAGCTTCTTATCGGAAGAGCGAATCAACAGAATCACATCCAGCCCACTCTGGGTGTTGGTGATATCGCCCTCGACCACCTTGACCTGTGCTGTACCCTGCTCGAGGGTCTCGTCGAACAAGACGCTGCCATATGCAGCCCGTGGTGCTTGAGCCGAGATCTCTCCTGAAAAACTCACAAAGAGTACACAAAAGGCGATTCTGGCGAATGCTACATGTTTCATGCTTCTGCCCCCTCGGGCTCGTCTTTTTGGGCGACTTTCTCTGCTCTCTTTTTGGCCGACTGCGCAACACCGAGAATCTTCAATCGAGCACGCACCTCGCGGTCGATAACGTCTTTTGCTGTCACTGTTTTGCCGCCATCCATAGCTTCAATTTCTTTGAGTATGTCAATGGCACGCATTCGGTACACACGAACAATTTCATCAGCGTCGGCTTCAGACATTTTTCCCGACTCTCGGTCGAACTCGATCTCTTTTATGGCTTTGAGCACGACTCTCTTTTCGTGCTCCAGCTCGGCTCGGAAGTCTCGACTCAGCCCGAATTCCTCGTTCTCTTTTGGTGTTTGCACCAGAGTCATTACCCCGTTCCAAAGAAACACGAAGGTGAGAAGAATCGCTGTCCAACCTAGCATCAAAAAAATCGAGGAGGCGGTTAACAGCCAGTCATAGCTGGCGAGGATTCGCAACCAGCCCACAAGCATGACACCAAGGAGGACCAGCCAATGCCCGGTGCTGGCAATTGGACGCAATTTGAGTGCGACCCCGTCTCCATTGACATCAGGGCGCGCTTCTTTCTGCGTCTTGCTAATCGGTTTCGCGGAGCTCATCGTCTAGAAGGTCTGCATACTTTTGGTCTTCTTCGGAACGCTTTGGGCCGCCAGCCGCGATTACTTGGTTACCGCGCCCAACCCAACGTCGACCTGCGAAAAATAGCGCGGCTAGAGCTCCAGCGAGAACAGTATAGGGCACCGCCCAGGACAGAGAGTTAAACCCGCCGTTCTGAGGTGTCATTAGAATTCGTTGGCCATCGCCGGCACGGCGCGACTCATACTTTGCGACAAAACTATCAACCACGTCCTTATATGCAAGATCGCGGTTGGCCGCCGTCGACAGGTCATGGGTTGCGAGAAGACCGAGGATCTCTTCCCGTTCCCCCGCTGCAAAACCGCAGCGACATTCGAGAAGTGTTTCTCGCGAACAACCGCCGCAGAGACAGACCAAATCTTTCATTAACTTGCCTGAGAGCTTCACAATCTCGCGCATTTCGTTGTCTGAAACCTTGCCGCGGTATGGTGCCAAGAGTCGTTCGGAATTGGGCCTATGGAGGTGGGCTGCACTAACACCCACCTGGTGAGCTGACGCTTCCTGGTATTCAGCTCCTCCTCCCTGGGCAAACGCAGTATTGGGAAAGAGTAGCGAGCCTGCAACAAGTAACGCAGCCAGTGCGCCCACGTCGGCCGCGCGCCGCCTTTGCGTCCATGCTCCTGGCAACAGACAGATAGCTGTTCCGAAGGCCAGTATGACAAAACCAATCCATACCCAGTTTATGAGCGGGTTCACGTAGACCCTGAAATTAGCCAGACCGGTACCGGGGTTGAATCCCGTGAGGATAATGTAGAAGTCTTCGCTAATCGTTGAGTAGATATCGACTTCGGTCGTCGGCTGATCGGGCAGTTTCTTATACTGCCAACGCGCGGGACGGAGCTCAGTTAGCAAAGAGTCTCCTCGTTTCAAATTAACGTAAGCGGTCACTGCGTGCTTGTGATCGTCGTCAACACTTTCGAGACGCTGGTATTCTGCCGTGTAGCCTCTAATCGAAAACGACTCGAGAGGCTTCGAGAGCGTAAAATCCTCCATGCCTTCAAATGTTTTGCCAGCAAAGCCGAAGAACATGATTGCGACGCCGAGATGAACAATATAGCCACCGTACTTTCGCTGCTTCGCTATCACGATCCCGAGCAGTGAAGTTACTGGATCCCCACCGGTCTGCTTTCGCCTCACACGAGTACCGATCCAGAATTCTTGAAAGATACTGCCGAGAGTAAAAGCGATAAGGAAGAAATTGATCAGCGTTATAGGTAATGAAATTCCCTCGCCGCCGAATATCGAAAAGACTTTCGCCAAGAACTTAACGGGAACAAAGATAGACGTGAGAGCTCGTGTTTCTGGGAAGAACACCGCGCAAACGACAACGGTCAACACACCAAACGCCACCGGGTAAAGGAACTGGCTAGACAGACGTTTTCGTGACGTACGGCGGTATGCCAAAAGCGGTGCGGCCCCAGCAAGGAACAAGAGAATCAGTCCCATGGGAATCATCCACTTGTTGAAGAATGGTGGTCCCACCGTAATACGGTCCCCTGTGACTGCCTCGGAAATAGTCGGGAACATCGTCGCGAAAAGCACAAAGAACGCGCATGCCAACAAGATCCAGTTGTTCAACACGAATGCGAACTCACGAGACGCAAAGGACTCAAAGGTATTAGATGACCGCAACCTCGGCAGTCGGTCGACGAGCAGCCCGAACGACAGGATAAGAATCGCTCCCATAAATAGGATAAAAAGGAGCGCCAGCTGGTTGTCTTCGCCGAAGGCGTGAACAGACTGAACCACACCGCTTCGGGTCATGAAGGTACCGAAGATGGTCAGGAAGAAAGTGAGAATGACCAAGGACAGGTTCCAGGGCTTCATCATCCCGCGCTGCTCTTGGATAATTGCCGAGTGCAGAAACGCCGTGGCAGTAAACCAAGGCAAAAGGCCAGCGTTTTCTACTGGGTCCCAAGCCCAATAACCGCCCCAACCCAGCTCCTCGTATGCCCAGCGGCCGCCGAGGATCAAGCCGAACGAAAGGAAGAACCAACAGATAAGCGTCCACGAACGCACCGAGCTAAGCCATTGGTCATCGAGTCTCCCCGAGAGAAGCGCCGCCATGCCAAACGCAAACGGGATGGTGGCGGCCACAAAGCCGATATAGAGAGAAGGCGGATGGATAACCATCCAGTAGTTCTGCAATAACGGATTCAAACCTTTGCCGTCGACCGGTGCTTCGGTGAGAAAGGTTGAAAACGGGTTTTTGTTGTAAATCAGAAGCGCGAGAAAAAACAGTTGCACCAGCATGATTACGCCAACAACGTAGCCAATCATGTCTTTGTGCTTGCGATGGTTTGCCCTCACCGCGGTCGCGGCGAAAGCGGCCAGAACGGAGACCCAGAACATCAGCGAACCGTCCAAACCTCCCCAGTACGAAGCAATCTTGTAATGGAGCGGCATCGTCGTATCGCTGTATCTAGCTATGTACTTGATGCTGTAGTCGTGGGAGACAAAACCAAAAATGATGAGAGCTGACGCCAACATCATGAGCGCAAAGAAACCATAGAGCGCGTAAACCGAGCTACCTACGAGACGGCGGTTTTCTTTAGCGTTGCCGATAAAGCCAGCAGTAACAGCATAGGCAGCGACAAGGAACGCGACCAATAGCGTAAGCGTACCTAGAGCCGCTATCGGAGAGTTCGGTATATTGAAAGCGGAAGATTCGGGCACTGGATTCCTAAAAAGCTATTATGGAGAAGAGTACTTACTTGGCCGCTGATTCTCTTCGTACTTCGACGGACATTTTGCGAATAGTTCCGTTGCGTGAACCGTGAGCATCTCTCCCTCTTGCACGAGGGCGCCTTTCGCAACAACTTCCGCAAGTTCCTTGAAGGTATCTGGGGTCGGCCCTGTACTTCGGACCAGAATTCGGCGGGTATCCCCTTCTTCGCAACCTTCTACCTTGGTCGCTTTTCCGCCCCCAATCGCGTACCCACAGCGAGAAACGAGTACGAAGGTGCGTTCCGTCTTTTGTCCAACGATTTCCTCTTTGATGGAGCCCGCTTCGACAAGTCCCGCTACCTTCATCGTTTTACCAGACCATTTTGTGGGCTCGGAAACGACCTCGTGAACGTATTTGTAATACTCCGCATCAGCGAGCGAGGAGTATGCAAGGAAGCCACCTGCGGCTACAAAAACCAAAACCGATACGAATACTTTTGCTGTACGACTCATCTACTTTTTTCCCCCAGCGGTTGCTGAAAAGACCCTAACACAAATCAAGGCAACACCCCGTTATCGCTACAATTTGGAATGCAGGCGGTAAGAGCTGGGACTCCACAGGCTGGCGAACGGAGATCCACCGTCTTGCGGGCCCCATCAGGATTAAGGGTCTGTGGATAAGACCATTGTCGGGGCCCCAAAATGCCCGAACTGACAAACGAACTGTATCTCGCTCAGTTCGTACCGCTAACCGCCTATGGAAATCATATGCTTACGGGGTGCCCCCGCGCCGGAGAGCTGAAAATCATGACCGTCCCTCTTTACGCCAACCGCTCTGCGGATGGCAGCAGCAACAGCCTCATCGGTGGCGCCGCCACGCAATAATTCTCGAAGACTGGTAGCGTCATCGTAAGCAAGGCAGGTGTGCAAATCCCCTGTGGCGGAAAGACGCACTCGGTTGCAGGTGCCACAAAAATGCTCGGTCATCGCAGAGATGATCCCAAAACGCCGTTTCGTTCTCTCCAGAGTCCAATACTTGGCGGGTCCGGCTATCTCTGTCCCGTCTCCCGCTACGAGCCTTTCCCCAAAGTGATCCGCTATTCGCTCACGAACCTCAGCGGCTGAGACGTGATCGTCACGCGTAAAGATGTCGCCCCCAGACATGGGCATGTGTTCGATGAAACGAGGAAGAGCATCATTGTCCCAGGCAAAAGCACAAAGTGATCCCAACTCATCAATGTTCTGCGATCGAAGTAAGACGGTATTGACCTTTACCGAAAGCCCTGCGGACCTGGCGGCCTCAATTCCGGTTACCACTCGATTGAGATCGCCGCGACGTGTGAGCAGTCGAAATTTTTTCTCATCTAAGGTGTCTAGGGATACGTTTACTCCCCGAAGACCGGCTGCGAGTAAATCCCAAGCTAACTCGGGCAAACGATGGCCGTTGGTCGTCATCACAACTTCCTCGATTCCTGAAACTGAGGCGATCCGCTTCACCAACTCGACGACTCGTTTCCTGATCGTTGGCTCTCCCCCAGTCAATCGAATTCGCCTGACTCCTAGTCCCGCAAACACCTGACATAGGCGCTCGATCTCTTCGAAATCGAGAATGTTCTCCTTCGGCAACAGAGCAACGCCGGACTCCGGCATGCAGTAAGTACAGCGGTAATTGCAGCGATCAGTTAGCGAAAGACGCAAATAGGTCACCGCGCGATCACTTTTGTCGCGAAGATCTAATACCGGTAAATGGCGCCTTCCAGCCATCCTGGGACTGTAACGGTTCAACCGCCGGACTCGAAGCGCTTTTGATCAAAGCCCGGAACGTCTTGAGTTCCTGGAACTGATTATGGTCAAAAAATTGCGACATCGGCTCTGAGGACCGAGCATAGAGTGATGCGAAGGCAACTAAACGTCCGTAGAGTCGATGCTCCACGACGCCTCACCAGGCGAACCAAAACCGCGCCAACCCCAATCGTTAAATGGGCCGGTGGAAAAACCAAACTGCTCTCGCACTTAACCGGGCACTTCCCCGAAAATTACAAACGCTATTTTGAGCCCTTCCTCGGGGGAGCTGCGTTGTTTTTTCACGCAGCACCTGAGAAGGCCGTTCTCAACGATATGAACGTCGACCTTGTAAATATGTATCAAATGGTTGCCGGCGATGTATCCGCAGTAATTCGACGCCTGCGTTGGTATCGCAACCGACATAACGACGAGTTCTATTACAAGACCCGAGAACGTTGGAACGAGCGGCCCAACCCTATGTCGGAAATCGACCGAGCAGCGGCGTTTATTTACCTAAACAAAACCTGTTACAATGGACTTTGGCGCGTTAATTCCAAGGGCCTTTTCAACGTCCCCCTTGGCAGTTACAAAAACCCTCAGCTTTTTGACGAAGCAACACTTCGAGCAGCATCAGAGGTAATAGGCCGTGCCGAACTACGCACAGGCTCTTTTGTCAACGCGGTTAAGGGAGCCAAGAAAGGCGATCTGGTCTACTTCGACCCGCCCTATCACCCCCTTAACGATACTGCTAAATTTACCTCCTACACCGCCAACTCCTTCGGTGCCAAAGAGCAGCGACAACTCGCAGAGCTTGTCCAGAAACTAGCCAAGCGTGGCTGTCATGTCATTCTTTCCAATAGCGACACGCCGTTTATTCGCAAACTGTACGCAGACTTCACAATCAACAAAGTCCTTTGCCCGCGCGCAATAAACAGTCGGGCCAAAGGCCGCGGCCCAATTCCTGAAGTCATCGTCACGACGACTTAGTCCGCAGTACTATTCCTCAGTGCACTCTTGCGTTGCCAAATGCACACTTCGACCTGTGAACTGCGTGTAGGAAACGGTTAAGTGTCCCGACGGCGAGCGGAGCAAACGAGCTCGCGGCGCTCCGGCTTTTCCTTGCTCGGAGATCAGCTGTTGTTTCCAAGGACCACCGACATGCCTATACACATAGGCAAGCGTATCGAATGGGAACGGCCCATCGTGGATAACGTGTATCGTTCCTGCTTTGTCTACGGCTGTTTCGATTCCAGCAAGTGAGTTCGAAATATCGTCAGAAATCTTCTCCCGAGTCCAGCCATCGGTCCCGCGATGCGAATAGTAGAGCGCGCGAGACGCCTTGATGGAATGAACCAGATGGGGCTCTCCTTCCGAATCTAGAGCCAGACCAGCGTGTACCAGCGTGTTGAATTCTGGAGCTATCGGCTCTCGCTCTCCCCAGCCCCCCTCGGTCCGCACCTGGTAGTATGTAACAAAGTCCTCGCTACTATTGAAAACGACATGGAGCTTGCCCTCGTCGTCAACAAGCCAATCTGCGACGGACGCCTTGTCACCTAGGCCCATATTCGCTTCGGTATCCCATCGTTCAAATTCCTGATTCCATTTCCCGTATATGGACTTTCCAAAAGAGTTCGAGAACAAGTGCATCACACCAGTTCCATCCACCTTCACCTCCACTGTCTGGGGTTCCGAAGGAAGGGTACCAACGGGCATATCGTGACCTAAGTGTAGCAACGAGATCGACTCGTTCGAGTGAACAAAGTGTGCCGCTACCGCGTGGTGTTTACCGCCGTGAAACGCACTCCCGGTCAGGACACCGAATAAGGGACTACCCCGAACCGGCGAGGCAAGTTCCTCGTTTTTCCATACCCCGCCTTGCTGGCTCGCAAGAACAACGGCTTCAGAAGAAAAATTGTAGTACGTCACCCATGGGCTTCCGCTCTCGTCGAATGCCAAGCTGGTGAACTGCCCAGCTTCTTCTACCGGGTCGTCAAAGACCGTTTCAGAGTCCCACGCGCAGGGCTCGCACCTATCGGCCAGTTCGCCGGCGCCGCAGACTTCCGGGTACTGGCAGCCTCCGCAGTCTAATTGGCCTCCGCACCCATCATCAATGACGCCGCACTGGCCCACTTCACAATCCCGGGGAACACAATCGGATTTTTCGCGGTTATCGCCCGGCGAAGGAAGCGACGGCTCATTTGTGCCTGGGGCACGGCTTACGCCTTCCCCGTTTGTGCAGCTAACCCCAACGGTAAAAAAACCGAGAAATAAAATTGGGTAGAGAAATCTGCGGGCGAGAACCATAGTTAAAATGCGGGGCAAGGAGGGCGATTGAGTTTGACGTCATTTGCCCTCCTTGCAAGTCAAAAACGCGACTGCAGATTTAGAAAGAACCGCTGTAGGAAAGCCCGACGGTTTTTCCTTTTGGCCCGGTTTCCGCGTTTCTATGCATCGTGGCCGGCGCATCAATACCGTGAGCTTTATTGTATTGCTCGGCCGCATAAATAGCCGCGGATTGATCGACAATATGGTGTTCCGGTTGCATCCGTTTGGCGCCCCACGTCATAGCGTAGTAGCCACCACCAGCGGCGGCGAGCCCCAGCAACGATGTTCCGGTTCGCAGTGTGTTGTTCTTGAGGAAGAAGCCCAATACAGCAACAGCAGTGCCACCAGCTGCTACATACATGCCATTTCGACGCCACTGTTTTGCAGTTTCTCTCTCATCGGCAATCTTGAGTGCGAGCTCCTCATCACCGGTGATGCGGTGAAAGTCTTCATCCGCTATTTGGAGACCACCCTGCATGGGGTACCAGTAATTGAAGGTATCGGTCTGAACTTTATCGACATACCGATCACTTGTAGCGATCACGTTGCCAGACGAGTCTTTCAGAACCGACTCTCCAACTTTCTCTTTCACCTTGTAGGAAACATGCTTGGTAGTCTGTTTCACCCAGATGGGTTCACCATTTTTCGCAACACCTGGGATAGGCCCTTGGCGAACAGAGACACAACTGCTGGAAATAGCTGCGACGACAACGAACAAAACTTTATTTTTTAGATTCACAGAGGAACTCCTTGAAAGGGTTGGGGATTAGTAATGGTGGTTAAACCCCTCTCCTCGAAAAACTGTGCAACCTAAAAAAAATAAATCTGCTTTTCACACAAACCGGGCCTTGAGGGTTTCTTCCCCGAACAACCCGAACCGAAAGGACTACCTAATGAATCAAGCAGCCCAAAAACACACCAACCTTCACCCCCAAGCAATCCCACCGAAGACGCAGGCACCTTCGCCTGTGAAGGACTTACTGACCTTCAAGAAAATGATTACGCCTTCCATCATTGTCGGAATATTCTGGTTAGGAGTCCTCGGCTCTGTCATTTCTGGCTTTATGATGATGGGAAGTAGTTTTGGCGCTGGTCTCGTAATCCTCTTTGGCGGCCCTCTCTTGGTACGCCTTTATTGTGAGCTCGTGATGCTCGGATTCCGCAATTACGACACCCTGCGCGAAATATCAGAGCAAACCCGCCGGTAACCCCTCAGAAACAGGGAGCTTACGTTCCCGTCTACCGTTTTATTTGCACACTTTGTGAACCTGAGGGGTTTTCTAGTAGATGACCCGAACAGGTACATTAGAACCAGTATTACAAGCGGTAGATGGGTCGCTTGGCGCTCGCGGAAAGTGGTACACGCTCAAGTCTCGAACCTTGAGCGAATCAACCGCCAAAGAAGAGAAAGTCAGTCGGCTTTACCGGCGGTACGGACCGGTCATTTACGCGAGATGCCTACGCATGTTGGCAGACACGGGAACGGCAGAAGACGCGACCCAAGAAACCTTCATTAGAGTATTTAGGCATATTGAGAAGGCGCCGGATGAAGCCGAAGCTCTCGGATGGATTTACAGGATTGCGACAAACTACTGCCTCAACGAAATCCGCAACCGGGGCAAACGCCCTGTCCCCAAGGAACAGCTGGAAGAATGGGCGCAATCCACCGCCCCCGAACTAGCTGGCACCATGGTAGATGTCGATTTCGCTCGAAAACTCCTAGCCCAAGTCCCTTCTAAACTGGCGGACGTAGCATGGCTTCATCACGTAGACGGATTCCGCCAAGGTGAAGTAGCTACCATTCTGGGGATATCCCGCCGGACCGTAATCAACCGACTACAAGCATTTCAAAAAAGCGCAAATAAAATATTGAAAGGGACCAATGATGTCTAACGGGGAAAAGAATTCAGGGAGCTTTGACTTAGATCTGCGCGCACTAGGCGCGCTCGACGAAAAATCCGACCGTGCTCTCAGTGAACGTCTTGAGCGCGAACCTCTGCTACGCGCCCGGCTTGAAGAAAACCAACAAGCTATGGACAAGTTTCGACGGGAAGTCATGCCCAAGACTCTCCCAACAGTAGAAAAGCGTCTATTACGTAGTTCGAAGTCCCCTCTTTTTTGGGCGGTGCCATTACTGGCCGCTGCGGGCGCCCTGCTAATCATGCTCCAAATCGACAATGGCTCCAATTCGCCTCTCGAGGAGGCGGGCCTTCGCGCCAAGGGCGACCCAATTATTCAGATCTTTGCCAAACGAGGCCAGAAACAGTTTCTTGTTAAAGAAGGTCAAAACCTTCGCCAAAACGACGTACTAAAATTCGTAGTACAACCGGTAGATTTCCAACATGTTCTTGTATTTGGACTCTCTGGCACGGATGTTGAGACGTGGGCTCCCTTTAATGGAAAAGAAAGTCTATCCATCGCCGGAAAATCAGAGATTACTGACACGGTAATCCTAGATGATGCAACGGGGTCGGAAACCGTGGTCGCTGTTTTTTCTGAACAACCACTTAAAGCGGCCGACTGGACGAAGCAAGTCACCGAATTAAAACCGGGCGCTGTCAGCGAAGGTGTTTTCGTCGTACACTTTTCCTGGAACAAGGAATAGTCGTTGCCCCGCCTTCTTTTGCTTTTCGCATTTTCTTTCGCCTTCCTCGGTGTTCAACAGCAAGCCGACGCCGAGACTGTGCGGTTCGCTGTCGTTGTTGGACATAACGCAGGCCGTGAAGGACGAACGCCCCTACGTTTCGCCGAGGTCGATGCCGGGAAAGTCGCAAGAGTTTTGGTGAGCCTTGGGGGCGTTAAACCGGAGAACCTTTCCCTGTTGCAAGGACGCACCCCAAAAGACGTTCGCAAAGTCATGGGGGAAATGACTGCAAAAATAAAACAGGCTAATGCGGTTCCAGGCCGCAGGGTCGTTCTTACCGTTTATTATTCTGGCCATTCCGACGGAGTCCATTTAGAGCTCGGCAGCGAAGCCTTGCCGTTCAAAGAAGTCAAACGATGGCTAAAAAGGACTCGGGCAGACGTGCGACTCTTGATAGTAGATAGCTGCAAGAGCGGTTCGTTGGTCGCAGCAAAGGGAGCCAAACGCGGACCCGACTTTGACATTTCATATCGAGATGAGATCAACACCAAGGGTGAGGTGACCCTCACTTCCAGTGCTGCCGATGAAATTGCACTGGAATCAGAAGAGGTGGGTGGCTCTTTTTTCACCCACCATTTGGTGTCAGCTATGCGTGGCGCCGGCGATGCGTCTTCCGACGGGCGGGTAACTCTATCGGAGGCATATCAGTACGCCTACCAGCGAACCGTTTCCGCGTCCGGAAGTACTTTAGGGGGCGCCCAACATCCAAATTTTGACTATCGGCTTTCAGGAAGTGGAGAACTGGTCCTAACAGACCTAACCACAGCCTCTGCTGCGGTTAAACTGCCTCGACGTTTCGACCGGGCTATCTTGATTAGCCGTCGACGAGACCAGGTAGAAGCTGAACTTACTAATTCGAAACAACGTACGGTCGCTGTTGTCCCAGGCCCCTACGCGCTCTATTTGTGGAGAAAAAAGCGCGCCTTCGTCGCAAATTTTTCTGTTGACGAGTCTTCTAGTTACTCGGTGTCGGAGCAGGATCTCCGAGAAGTCTCTGAATCAGGGACACTGAAAAAAGGGGGGCGGTTGACGGCTAGTTTATCAAAAAGATACAGAGCACAACTGGCTCTCGGCGGACAGAGCGCTATCGCCACGGACGTGTTGTATGGCTCGGCGCTCTCTTTGGGCTGGCACCCGAGTTATTGGGTGTGGGGCGGACTTAGACCCGAGGCCTATATCGGGGCGAGTTGGGCCAGTGGTCGCGGTCAGGGGTTTCGTGAAACTCAAGTACAAGGCTGGGTAGTGGGTGGATTGGGTCGCCAATTCGCCTGGCTCACGCCCTTCGTGCATTTGGGTGTTCAAGCTGGTGTCGTTCGTCAAAATGTCGATCAAGGAACGACTCAGACCTCATCTTCCTTCGGACTTCGCTCAGCCCTTGGAGCGCGCGCCCGCATTGGGGACCGATGGGATGTTAATTTTCAGGGCACTTTCACCCCTCGTCAGTTGCGTGTAGACCAGGAAACAGAAACAGAGTTCGTTTGGGGCGCAAATATGGGTGTCGGGCTGAGATTTTAGTCGCAGCGTTTGCACATTTCGACTGCCTACGGGGTTGTAGATGTATGACCCAACCCATACCGAAAATCATATTGTTGCTAGTCCTTGGGCTAGCTTCAGCTTGTGGCCCTAGCGCCGAAAACGAAATCCAGTACTGGAATAACAACCAAAAGACCATTGCCGACCTTGGCGAAAAATGGCCTGGTTTCAAAACACACCTGGAGAACAAACTCGCCAGTGCGAAACCAGCCTGGGAAAAGGCAACCAAAATAGCTGAAGAAAAGCAGAAGGCTGAACAGATGAAGGCAGCCAATGCCATGTTGAACCCATTACTCAGCAAAATCGAGCAGGTGAAATTCATGTCTGAGAGTCTCAAAAGTCGTATTGAAGATCTTGGTCGTCTAAAACTAGCCAAGCCACAACACATCACTCGTAACGATGCTGTTACCAAGGGATACGAAGAACTCGGCAATATTGAAATCCGAATGGCTTCAGCTAGGCCTGGGACAGAAGATCAAGCGATCAAAGTTATAGACGAACAAATCTCCGAATTGATTTCGGCACGTAGTGCGGTGGACAGAGCCTACAACAACGTGAAACCGAAAAAAGTTAAGAAAAGCAAATCCAGGAAGCGACGTTAGGAGTAAATCATGGGCTTACTAAGTAAACTAAAAGGTGCTGTTAACTCTGTAACTGGCGGAGCGGCCAAGGTAACAGTTCAATTCGATCCACAAACCGTTAAACCAGGCGAAGAGTTTTCTGTTCGCGTTACAATGACCTCAACAGGAAACGAGGTTAAATCCAAAGGCGTCTTCATCGACTTGCAATCGATGGAAACAATCGACATCGCGCGAAACACAGCAAACAACGATGCCAAAATCGAGATAGATACAAAAACCCACGAGCAGTCTTTCCTGATTGCCCCTGCCTTTGTGCTTGGTGCCGGAGAGACACAGACCTTCGAGGGACTCGTAACTATTCCCCTTGGTATTGAGCCTAGCTATCGAGGCGAACATGCCAGCCACAAATGGGAACTTCGCGGCCGGTTAGATGCGGTTGGCAATGATCCGGATTCCGGTTTCGTTGGTTTCCGGGTCGAGCAATAAAAAGAAACGTTGTTTTCATCACGTTTTCTTCTTTTTTAAGAACCCAACGCGCCGTCGTGCGTATCCAGGTCGCATGCGTCTTCTCCAAAGGCTCAGACCCGTGATTCGCGCGGCGGTCATTTTGATCGCTCTACTGGGCACTTACGCCATAGCGGCGGCAAGCCTCGTCTATTTTAACGATGAGGAGTTGCCGCCGTTTCTGCTTGAGAAATGGCCTCTTCCGCTTGAGGGCATTGGGCTCTCAGCACTGAACATTCACATTGCCTCTGCCCTGTTCTGCCTACCGTCTTGCGCACTCCTGATTTGG
>CAYPIX010000014.1:0-46873 GCA_964410875.1 uncultured Kofleriaceae bacterium | reverse complement strand
GGCTTGATTGCTGATTTAAAAGGAGTGAGCGATGAAGAGTAATAAACGAGCACTTTTTCACTGTTTGGTTGCCTCTGGTGCGATGGTTGTTTCTGCGTGCGGAGGTTCCAAAAAGTCGGCCGACTCGCCACAAGGAAATCAAAAACAAGTAGGTAATAGTAACGCTGTCCGCAAAGTCAGCTCAGAAGCAACCACGGACTATGCGTCTGCCGTGTCCTATTTCCAAGAACAGGCGAAAGCGGGGTGGAACCCAGGACGTTGCAAGTCGGCCGCGGAAAAATTCGATGATGTCGCATCCAGCCACCCGAAATTGGTTGAAGCTCGGTTCAATGCTGGGGTCGCCTATGACCAATGCAATATGAGCGGTAAAGCGGAAGGTGAGTACAAGGAAGCGTTGCGCGTTAATCCAAATCACGCGCCAAGCCTCGGCAATCTCGGGCAGATCGCTTTCGTCAAAGGTGACAAGGCAGGAGCAAAAAAGTATTGGGATAAAGCAGTTGCTGCTGATTCAAAGTCGGCGGTGGCAGCTCATGTGAATCTCGCCTGGCTGATTTACGACGATATGCGTTCTGGCAAGGTCAAAGGAAAGGCGTTTGAAAATGCCAACAAGACTGCGGCCAGACACCTGTCCACCGCTCTGGCGGTAGAGAATGCTAACGTTGAAGCGTATGTCCTCTTCGGCTTGCTTTACATAGAAGGCGCGGACAGGAACAAGTCGCGACTTGCTCTGTCAGGCTTGCTTCTCGATAAGGCTGGAGAGATAGACAATAACTTTGCGCCTCTTCACAATGCGCGTGGGCGGCTACTTCTTGAAAAAGACCAGGTTGCGCAAGCACTGGTTGCTTTTCGGCGTGCTACCGAGCTTGACCCGTCGCTACTTGAAGCTCGGATGAATGTAGGAAATATCGTCCTTGACTTTCGAAAGTGGAAAGACGCTGAGACAGAATTTGGTGCAGTCTTGGCCGCGTCCCCCAAGAACTACGATGCTCTTTTAGGGATGGGAGTTGCCAAGCGCGGACTAAAGGACTTTGGTGCCGCTGAAGAGTTCTTTAACAAAGCGGTTGGGGTGGATGCTTCGCGAGCTGATGCTCATTTCAACCTGGGAGTTCTCTATCAGGACTTCCGGGCCAATCAGGAACAACAAGATCTCCGTAAAGCCCAAGGTGCCTATCGGAAAGCTATCGGCTATTTCGGTAAAGCATCGGCTAGCCGTTCTGCGAGCGCCGGTCTCAAAAAAGAGGCGGCGGCTAACGTGAAAGTCTGCGAAGCCAATATCAAGTCCCTAGAGGAGGCTATCAAGTTCCAATCCAGTGCACCGCCGGCTCCTACGCCGTAGGAGTTAAAACCAAGGAGTCTTGTGTTTTCAGGCGGATAGAGTTTTTTTTGCCGTTTGCTACAATAATGGGGAACCGCCAGACATTCATGCTGTCTAAATAGAGGACATGAGTGCAGACGGGGCCAATCAAGTGATAAAAGGTAGTCAAGTGTTCAAAATCATAACAAAACTAGTGCTCGTGTCGTTGTTTGTTTTCACCGCAGGGGAGGCCTTGGCCCAAGATGAGCCAGAGCAACCCGCGAGTAAGGATAACGTTCAGAATTACGACTTCACGGGTGACGATATTGATGGCGATGTGATTAAGCCAGACGGCGAAATTATTGATGCTTCGAAGAGCATCAAATTTACCAGTCTGATTCGGGTACGCGAGGATTTCATTAGAGAGATCCTCAAGTCTGCCGAAGACCTCTAGTCAAAAACTCGCATAGCGAGTTTTCTTTGAGCCGCTGGCGCTTTAGGGAGGACTCGCAATGGTGAGTTTTCTTGAGCCGCAGGCGCTTTAGGGAGGACTCGGAAGGGTGAGTTTTCTTGGGCTTCAGGCACATCGGTTTAGGAATCGAGAATGCATGAGATGCGAGATCAGACGGGGAAAGAGGGCCGAAAGAGATGGTCGGTTTTCTTACATCGTGAGCGCAGGTTCGCTAGAGTGAAGTCAGATTGTTCGTGAATAGAAGAGAGAGGCAAGAACAATGACTGGCACTACAACGCTTACTTTTAAGATTTATAAAGGCGACCAATTTCTTCGCGAAGAGTCGCTCTCTTTGTCAGTTATCAAGATTGGCAAGCTCTCTTCGTCCCAGTTGCGACTGGAGGACGACAGCGTCAGCCGAATGCACGCGGTTATCGAAGTAACGGGAGGCGGAGAGATAAGTATCATCGACCTCGGCTCGGCGAAGGGGACGCTGGTAAACGGCGAAAAGATAAACAAGGCCAGTCTTTCCGACGGTGATGAAGTGGTTCTCGGTGATCTTCGTCTCGTACTTTCCGTTGAAGTAAAGGAAGCGGAGGCGCCAAGCCCAGCATCCCGACCTGATTCTCGACCGGGCATGCCTGGCATGCCTGGAGTCCCAGCTATGACGCCGCCGCCGGGTGTTCCTGTTCCAGCCAGAATATCCTCGCCTCCTCCGATTGCGCCACCTTCTTCTCGGCACATTACTCAACGCCCTCCGGCATTCGGTTCTGATGCAATGGAAGACAAGGGCGGAGCCAGAGCGATTGAAGTCGCGGCCATGCTTGAAGACTCGGTGATAGCGGTCAAACATGTGACCAAGCCCGAGGGCGGTAAAGTAACTGCTTTCACTAAAATCCTTTTTGCGTTAGGAGCCGTGTTGCTCCTCGTTTCCGCGGTTTCCTTTATCAAGGGAATTTCGACCGCCGCAGATAATCACCATGCATACGAGTCGTGGATCGAGCAGAACAAACCCGAGTACGATTTTCGTCCTTCTCGAATGGGGCTTTATTATGACGTGCTTGGCTTTGGCGGCGCAGCAGGTAGTCTTTTTTGTTTCGTTCTTGGCTTAGTTCGTTTCCGAAACGAAAGAGTACAACCCTACTTCCGCATCGGACGGGCTCCGGACGTGGACTTCCCGACGTCGGACTCTCCCGAGGAGAGCTTTCCGCTTGTTGCTCCCAAGGGTAGCGAGTTTGTTTTTAACTTCAGCGGTTCCATGACCGGCGAGATGATGTTCGAAGGGCAGTCGACTCCTTTAGCCGACCTGGTCGGTGCTGGACGCGCGAAATCTTCGGCGGAAATTTCCGGTGCGACCGAAGTCCCAATCCCGCATCAGGCACGGTTTCGGGTCAAGTCGGGGAATCAGACCTTTATGGTGTCCTCGGTCCCAGAGCCGAAGAAGCAACCGGTACCTCTTTTTGCTGCACTTGACCGCACGGCGGTGACCTATCTCGTCAGTGCTATTTTGATATCCAGCGGGATGCTCGCGCTTCTACTTACAACCCCACCTGATCCAAGCTCGCTTGCGTTAGACGGATTGGATGACGGTGATCTCTTGGCGAGTATTGAGACCAACTCGATGGAAGACCCTCTTCAAGAAGAGCCTGAGGAAGATGACGGTGACACCGAAGACTCTGGCGGTACTGGGGAGAAGCAGGCCCTTGATGAGGGCAAAATGGGCAAGGAAGACGTGAAAGCCGACAAAGGCCAGTATGCGATGAAAGACAATGATGCCGAGCCGCAGCTTTCCAAGGAAAAAGCTCTCGACGACGCGCGTAACGCAGGTTTTCTTGGCCAACTTAATTCGGCTCAAGGTGGAGCCTTCGCTTCGCTGACCGCATCAGCAGATTTCTCCTCTGGAACCGACGACCTGGATGTTTACGGAGGACTTACCGGCAATGAGGTTGGAGAAGCGTCGGGCGGCTTTGGCTACGGCGTTTCTGGCGTAGGCCCAGGCGGTGGTGGTACCGGGTGGGGAACTCTTGGTCGTGGACGCGTTGGCAAAATTGGTCACGGCGCTGGTAGCGGCAGTGGATTTGGTAGCGGATCTGGCCGCGGAGGTCTTGCCGGGCGTAAAGCTAGAGCATTACCGGTTAAGATCGGATCAGCGACTTCTAGTGGTGGTTTAGATAAGGCGATTATTCGCCGGTACATTCGAAAGAAACTGCCTCAGATCAAGAACTGCTACGAGAAGCAGCTCCAGGTAAAGCAAGATCTACGGGGCACAGTGGTCTCCCAGTTTCAGATAAGTCCAACAGGTGTTGTTCAGGGATCGAGCGCGAGCGGGCTAGGGGATAACACCGTTGAAAGCTGTGTTTCGAGGATCATCTCGACCATCCAATTCCCCAAGCCGAAGGGCGGGACGTTTGTAAACGTCAGATACCCCTTCAACATGTCTTCGCAGTAAGGGGCCCCTCACCGCCAGCCGAGAGTTGCTCGCTGCGCTGCCTGCGCACGTACTCAAGTACGCTTACGCGGGTTGCTCCCTCGCGCCTTCGGCTGGCGGCGATGTGCCGCCTTTCTGCGAAGACATGCGTGGGCTTGTGGGGTAGGAGAGGACCGTCGCTTCGCTCCGGTGGCGACTTCGTCGCATTTTAGGGTATGTTTCGGGGTATGAAAGCGTTGGCTTTGGTTGGAGCGATGTTCTTGGTTGGGTGCGGGAGCAAGGGGATGAATGATTCGATTCGGCAGGCGAACGAGGGCATTCGTATGTACCGAAGCGGACAACTTAACAGTGCAGAAGGGCTTCTTGATCAAGCCACCAAGCTCGCCGACGATAACGACAACGCTTGGTACAATCTCGGGTTGGTTCGTACCGAGTTGAAAAAGTGGGATGCCGCAGTGGAAGCGTTTCAAGGTGCCGTCAAAATGCGCGGCGAAAACGGAAAGTACCAGTACCATTTGGGCAGGGCGTATCTTCGAACTGAGCCCCCGAACAACCAGCTGGCTCAACAGCATTTCGAAAAGGCAACGGAACTCAATCCAAAGAATTTCAAGGCTCTCTTCTTTCTTGGAAAGGTGTATGCCGCCCGTGGAAAAGTGAAAGAAGCGGCTGAGGTTTGGACGCGATCAGCGAGTATTGCCCCGAGCAATTTTAGTCGATCGTTTGATGAATTGGCTCAGCTTTACATTCGATGGGACTTTCTTGACGAGGCCGTCGCTGTTTTGAACACTGGTGTCGAAAGAGTGACAGGCGCCAAAGAAAAGGCGGCTCTTTACTTTCATATGGGACTCGCACAGCAGAAACAGGGGAAGCCTGAAGCTGCTATTGACTCCTACAGCAAGGCGCTTTCCGCACATGCAGGCAACAAGAATGCCCGGCTTCAACGCGGAATGGTCTACGCCAAGCTAAAAGAAAAAGAGAAGGCAATTGCCGACCTCGAGGCTTTTGTGAATGGCGGCGGAAACGGTGACGCGTACTATAAGGCGGCGGCTAACCAACGTCTTTTCGAAATGATGGCTCAGTAAGCTCTCTCCGGAGTGCAAATCTGCCCTTTCTGGGTGGTCGAATGCCTACACGATGGAGCATATGTAGGCACCCAAAATGCGGTCCCATTCGGTGATATGGGGAGCCGTTACGTGGTAAAAAACAGTAGGTTATTTGTGCTTTCTGACCCGTAGGGGTGGGAGGAGAACGAGATTGCGCACGGACATGCTGGGGCGTTTGCGTCTATCCAACAATTGGGCTTCAACGATTGATGAGTTGGAGAAAGAAGCAGACGAAGTTGAAAACAAAGAGGAAAGATCGGAGCTCTTATTCGAGCTCGGAAACCTATCCGAAGAAGTCGTTCCCGAAAGGGACCGAGCACTTGGAATTTATCAACGTGCTTGGAAGCTTCATCCTGAAAACATCAAGGCGCTTACGCGTGCTCGCGAACTGTACCGCGAACTAGGGCGCCTCGAAATGGTCGCCAAAGTCGGCGAGCTCGAATTACGAATGCGTCAGAACGAGCCCGAGGCAGGGGAGCTAGCCGGCATCGTAGGCGAAGCGCTTCTCGACATTGGTCAGCGAGATAGAGCAATCAATATCTTGGAAATCGCGGCCGAGAGAAGTCCGTCATCCGTTCGCGTAAAAGATGCTCTAGCAGCAGCGCAGTATGATCCAGAGTTTTGGTCTGATGCTGTTGAACGCTTGGTAAGTGAAGCAGACACTGCAGACTCCAATACCGCAGCTCGTATGTTGCTACGCGCTGCGCGAATTGTTCGCATCGAATCTCCCGAAGGTGAACAGTACGAAAAACTTTTATCTACGGCACTGGAACACGACCCGTCCGAAGAAACTACTAATTACTTGTTCGAACAACTTCTCAGTCGCAGTGAGCGCTGGGACGAGCTCGAAGCTCATCAAATGAAACGAGCGGATGCTGAAAGCGACGTGAAAACACGTACGCTCATGTATCGGAATTTCGCTCTTGAGTGGAACCAGCGGTACAGCGATCGCGAGCGCGCCGGAAAGTTCTTCCGAAAGGCGGTTGAGGCAACCGTTCAGAATGGCTCGAAAGGTTTTCATTCACTAGTCGCGGGTTTCAAGATGTTTCGCGAGCTCTATGGAGAAAAAGGTGAGTGGAGCGAGTTTATGGAGGTCTCGGGGAACGTTCTCGACAAACTCCAGGACGAGCAGAAGCTATACGTCGCTCTACACGCCGGTATCGTCGCCTGGCGCAAGCTCGACGATGTAGAGCAAGCCAATCGGTTCTTCTCACAAGTTCGCGATGTCGCGCCAAATAATCCAGACGCGCTCGCATTCTTTGAGTCGACTGCCGGAATGCAGCTTGCTCAAGGCACGATGGAAGAGACACCCGCCGAGAATGCTGTCGCCCAGATGGCTACGGGAACCGATGCAGAACTTCCAGTTGTCTCCGAGGTTGCTAAAGCTGTTTCGGGAGAGATGCTTGCATCTCCGAAGAACGGCGAGCTGGAATCCGACGAATCGCCCACAGACGAAATGGACGAGACTCCTTCTGTTGTTATCGAAGCCAGCGAAGACCGCGGCGAAGATACAGAGCAGGTTCAGACTATCGAAAGTGAGTCGGAATCCAGGGGAGACGATACGGACGCCGATATCGTTAGCAATGACGAGACAAGAGCTGAAGATGACACTCAACCAAGCCCAGCCAATGACATGGTTGAACCCCGAGAGGTTCCGCCAGAGCTCGCGGCTGCAATGGAACAAGCTCGTGAGAAGGCCGGAGCCGGTGCTGACGGTGCGATAACTGCTTGGCAGGAAGTCGTAAAAGCTCACTCAGGCGAACTTGCTCCGAGGATGGAACTCGTCAAAGTACTTAAAGATGAGCAACGTTGGAATGCGGCGGTTGATGCCCTAAAAGATGCAGAAAGAAAAGCTGCGTCAACGGATGAAGAGCGAGTTGCGGTCTTAGGTGAGCTCGCAGCGGTCTACCGTCAAGTCAATAACGACGTGCAAGTTGTTCAGGCGCTTCAGCGCATGCTGGAACTCCGACCGAACGACACAAAGTTGATGGACGAGCTGTGTACGCAGTATGAGTCCATGAAAAAGTGGCCTGACCTCGTTAAGGTGCTTCAAAAGAAGGCAAGTCTTGCCGAGAGCGAAGGGGAAAAAATTGCTCTACATATGCAGGTTGCGGAGCTTTACTTAGAGCGCTTTTCCAACCAAGCGGAAGCCATCAAGGCCTTTGAAAAGGTTCTTGAGCTTGATCCCGATAACGAGAAGGCTTCGACACACTTGCTTGCTGTTTACCAAAAGCGGCGAGATTGGGAAAAATACATCAGCCTTCGCGAGAGGGAAATCGTTCGTTGCACAGACAGTTCTGCGCGCGCCGAAATGGTGTACGAGGTAGCAAAACTCGCTTCGACGCGAGTGAAGAAACCTGAGGTTTGCACGGTTTGGTGGGAGAAGGTTTTAGAAGAGGACCAAGAACACCAAGAAGCCCTCAGTGAACTCGAAAAACTCTATGAACGGTCGCAGAATTGGACTGGCTTAGCCGATGTATGCAGTCGTAGTGTCCAAAATGGCACCGAGAAACAACAGATTTCCTCTCTCCAAAAGCTAGGACGTCTATATACCGAGCGTCTTGCTGAACCTAAAAAGGCGATCGAAGCTTGGCGTCAATTGCTTGAGTTAAAACCGGATGACCGGCGGGCTCAAGATGCGATCAAAAAACTCTACGTCGCAGAGAAATCATGGCACGAACTAGAAGCCTACTACCGAAGTACCGGTAAGTTAGGAGAGTTCGTACGAGTTCTCGAAAGAGAAATCGATGCAGATGGTGCGAGTGTTGAGGAGCGAGCGCAGACTGCGATCAAAGTCGCGGAAACTTATCGTGATGAGCTTTCGAAGCCTGATCGCGCGACCCGTGCTTTTGAGAAGGCTCTCTCCATAGACGAAAATTGTATGCCTGCGGCTGAAGCTCTTATTCCTCTCTATGAGGGAGGGCGTGATCCTCGAAAACTCGGCCGAGTTCTTGAGGTGCAGCTTGCCGGAACAGAAGATGCTGGTCTTCGTCAAGATAGGCTCCAACGCCTTGCTGAATTTTCTGAGAAAAAACTCAAAGACAATTCCGGTGCACTAGACTGGTGGCTTAAAGCATACAGCGAACAGCCGACCGCGGACTGGATTCGTCCCAACATTGAACGTTTGGCACCAGAAGTGGGCGCGTGGGAGAAAGTCGTTTCCTCGTACGAGTCTGTTTACGACGACATGCCCGATGGCGAGAGTACTCTTCCTCTACGAGAAGTCGTTGCACGCGTTCGAGAGCAGGAATTAGCAGATATTGAAGGTGCTCTCAGTGCCAATAAGAGTATTCTGGAAATTGACCCAGAGAATTCTTTTGCTCTCGAAGGTCTAGAGCGGCTTTACATCGGTCAGGAGAATTACTCCGATCTGCTTGAGATTTACCAGCGTAAGTTGGACTTGGCAGAGACCGCTGAGAGCATCAGCGAAATTCAATTTCGTTTGGGTGGGCTGTATGAGCAGGAGATTAAGGACGATGCCAAAGCGGTAGAAACCTACCAAAACGTTCTTGATTCCGATCCGCAAAACCTGCGTGCAATGCAGAGTCTGGATAGGCTTTACCAGCGTCGCGAGCAGTGGAGTGATCTGGCGAGGGTCATCGACCAACAGCTTGATCTGGTATCTACAGACGAGAGCCAAAGCGAGTCGTTGGAGCTGAAATATCGACTTGGCCAACTTCGCGAGGAACACCTTGATCAACCCGCGCAAGCGATAGACTCGTACCGCGAAATCCTCGCAGAGCAATCAGAGCACCAAGGCGCGCGGAGCCAGCTTGAGGCCTATCTAAGCAATGCGGACCACCGCGGTGCAGTCGCTGACATTCTTGAACCGATTTATTCTGAACAAGAAAATTGGCAGTCGTTGGTCACGGTTTACCAAATTCAGTCGGAAACCAGCCAGGACAGCTACGCGAAAGTTGACCTACTTACCAATATTGGTTCAATTCAAGCGGAGAAGCTTGGAGAGACAGAGGCCGCTTTCGAAGCATATGCGAGCGCGTTTAGGGAGAAACCTTCCGCAGAACAAGCCCGTCTTAAGTTAGAAGAGTTGGCACCACTTATGGACGGTGGTACGCAGAAACTCGTCGCTCTTTTTGAAGAAGGGTTGGAAAACCCGGAACTCGATAGCGCTCTTGCGCACGAGATTTGTCTGAAGGTCGCTGGTTCTTACCGGGATACCCTCGACGATTCGGAGAAGGCGACGAAATACCTTCAGCGAGCTTTAGAAATCGAGCCCGATGATCGAAGCGCGATGGACTCTCTAGAGTCGATCTATGCAAGAGACGAGAAATACCCAGAGTTACTCGAAGTTTATCGACGTAAAGCTGATGTCGCAGTCGACCCTGAGACTCGGGTTGATCTTCTCGCTCGAATGGCATCCGTTCATGAAGAGCGCTTAAACGATTCTTCGTCGGCAATTGACGCTTACAGCGAAATTTTGGCGCATGACGGCGAGAACGCGGTAGCGCTTCGCTCCTTAGACAGGCTCTACGAAGAGGGCAGCCGTTGGCAAGATCTGGCCGATAACCTCGGGCAACAACTCGTTCTTTGCGAAGATGAGCCGACGAGAGCTTCGCTTCTCTTCCGTTTGGCTGGTCTACGCGAGACGCATCTAAATGAGGTTGGCAATGCGATCGAGACCTACAGGCAGGTTCTCGATATTGATCCAAGGCATCAGGGAACCGTTGAAGCTCTTGAACGACTTGTTCGGTCTGAAGAGCATGAACTGGTTGTCGCCGAGATTCTTGAGCCAGTCTATGGCGATTCCGCGGATTGGCAAAAGCAGGTACTCGTATACGAGATTATTGCGCGTCACTCCTATGACCCAGAGCGAAAGATCCAGCTCTATCACACAATCGCAGAGCTCCAAGAGCTTGGCGGCGATAGCAGTGACTCGGCTTTCAACACCTATGCGAATGCTCTAAAACAAGATCCGCGTTCTCAGAACACGCAAGGTCAACTTGAGCGTTTGGCCAGCGGTCACAACCGTTGGGGCGATTTGGTTGCGACGTATTCAGCTATTGCTGATGAAAACCCTGATGAAGAGCTTCGGGTGCAATTGCACAATAAGGTGGCACAAATCCAACAGGGCGAGCTTGGTGACGACAGCGCTGCGGTCGCAACCTACGAGAAGATCTTGGCTCTGGCACCGCATGAAGTTGATGCGTTGACCTCCATTCTTCGTATTCATGAGTCCAATCAAGCCTATCCAGAATTGGTTTCTGCTCTAGTACGTAAGAGCGAGCTTGTCACGGAGACCGAAAGTCGGGTTGAGTTGCTCACCAAGGCGGCGAAAATCCAAGAAGACGTTTTGGAGAACTCGGAAGAAGCGATTGCTACATATCAAAAAGTGTTGCACGCGGAAGACACGAACACCGAAGCCATCGGTGCGCTTGAGCGTCTCTATACAAAGTTAGGACGCTGGCATGAACTAGAAGAGGTTTTTGTTCGACGCGCGGATATCGCTGAGGATCCACAGGCAAAGAAAGATTGCTTGTTCGCCCTTGGACGGATACACGAAGGTCAGCTCGGCGATGCGGACAAAGCAATCGATACCTACCAAGCAGTACTTGATCTCGATGCAAACGACAGCCAAGCAATACAGTCACTCGATCGCTTATACGGTCAAACCCAGCGTTGGTATGACCTTTTGCAGAACTTGGAGCTTCAGGTTGAACTGTCAGAATCAACTTCTGAAACAGTTGGTTTAAAATACCGAATCGCGAACCTCTGGCGTACTGAGTTAGGTGACCAAGCTCGCGCGGTCGAAACCTACAACGAAGTTCTACTTCTGGATTCCGATCACTCGCAAACGCTCGAAGCTCTCGAAGAGATGCTTTCGGCAAATAATAGTGAGTCGGCGATGGTCGCGCGGGTTCTAGAGCCTGTTTACGAGTCTAGAGGTGACGGGGCTAAGTTGGTTCGTGTCTTAGGGGTCATTGCGGCGCAAGCGCCAGATCCTGACAGCAAAATCGAACTTCTTCAACGCATGGCTTCCATCCAGGAAGACGAGCTTGGCGATGGTACCGCAGCGTTTTCTGCCTACAGTGAAGCAGTTCGAGAAGACAACGGGAACGAGCAGGCGCTTTCGCAATTGAACCGGCTCGCGGAGAGCACAGGGCAGTGGAATGAATTTGCTGAATTACTTGGGAGTGAGGCTGATAAGTCTCTAGATGTTCCGCGTCAAGTGGATCTTTGGGGACGTCTTGCTCGAATCCAGGAAGATAGGCTAGGGCAGCCAGAGGCGGCAGTTACTACCTATAAGAGGATTCTTGATGCGGAATATGATCACCGCGATTCAGTTCAAGCGCTATCTCGTCTGTTCACCCAGGCAGAGGCGTGGCCGGATTTAGTAGAAATCTTGAAGCGTCAGGCTCAACTGGCTGAGTCAGAAGAAGAAATTCTTTCGTACCAGTTTCAGCACGGTCGTGTTCTTGAGCAGTCGATGGGAGATATCGAAGGTGCAATCGAAGTGTACCGGGAAATCGTTTCGACCGATCCTAGTCACAGCGGTGCTCTTGGAGCCTTGGAGATGCTCTTCTCTGAGGGACGTCATACCGGAGAAATCTCACAGGTCCTCGAGCCGATTTATGAGGATACCGGTGATTGGGAAAAACTTCATAGCATGTACGTTGTGCAGCTGGGATCGCTCGACGGCGACAGTAAAATGTCCATGTATCAGCGGCTGGCTGAGCTTTGCGAAGGTCGTCTTGACGATAAGAATAGAGCCTTTGATTGGTGGGGACGCGCGGTTGCCGACCGACCATCTTCGGAACTTGCAATTGAAGAGGCCGATAGGCTTGCTCAGGAAGAAAACCGCTTCTTTGACCTAATTGAAGTCTACGAGCGCGCTGCTGCAGGAACGTCGGACGGAGATGCGCAGAAAAACGTCCTTGTTCGTGCTGGTGCAGTGCTCGAGCGTGAGCTTGGCGACGCTGAGCGGGCGATTGGGGCCTACAACCGAGTTCTCGAAATTGACGACTCAAATGCGGAAGCATTGGCATCTCTTGACCGACTCTATTCGCAAATTGGCGAAGACGAAAAGCTCGCCGACATACTACAAAGGCGGCTTGCGGTTACCCTTGATGGCGACGAGATAGCAGAGCTCCATCTTAGACGCGGTCAAGTGTATGCGGGCTCTCTTGCCGATGAAGACAAGGCGCTTGCTTGTTATGGCCAAGTGCTCGAACAAGACTCTCGAAACCGCCCAGCGCTTGAAGCCCAAGAAGAAATCTTCTATCGACGGCAAGATTGGCGTTCGCTCTACAACACGTACGAGAAGTTAGTCGACTGTGCGGAAGGCGATGCGGAAATGGGCGAAGCCTATGCACGTATGGCTAAACTCGCGTCGGATGGACTAGAAGACGACGATACGGCGCAGGACCTTTGGGGACGCGTTCTCGATATTCTCGGTGATGAGCCTAGAGCCCTGTCTGAGCTTGCCTCTCTTTACACTCGAAGAGGGCACTGGGAGGACTTGGTTGAAGTACTTGAGCGCCAAGCAAACTTGGAAACTTCGTCGACCGAAGAACAGGTTAGAGCTTTCAAGAAACTTGGACATGTTTGGTCGGCTAAACTCGAGCGCGACAGGAATTCGCTAGATGCATGGTTGCGAGCAAGCGAGCTTGATCCTAACGACCTTGAAAGTCTGAACGCTCTCGCTGGTCTCTACCGAGAGACTCAGTCGTGGGAGGAGTTATCGCAGACTCTACGTAGAATCATTTCCGTAGGACTTGAGCAGGAGGCGTTGGGCGAAAACGAAGTCATTGCTCTACATGCACAGCTTGGTGAGTTAGAGGGTGACCTGCTCGGAAGAATAGACGAGTCAGTTGCAGCTTGGCGTCAAGTTACGGCAATCGACCCGACCGACTTCCGCGCATTGAATGCGCTCGAGCAGTTATTCACTAGAGAGGCTCGTTGGGAAGAGTGTATTGAAGTCCTCCAGCGCAAAGCGCTTGTAATGGAAGACGAGACGGCCCAGCTTGATACGTTGTTGCAAGCTGGTTCGATTTGGGAAGAGAAAGTCGAAGACTTGGGGCAAGCAGCCGCTACCTACGAGAGAGTTCGCGCCACCTCTCCTGGAAACGCAGTCGCGAGCGAGCGTCTCGAAGCGATCTACCGTCAGCAATACCAATGGGAGCAGCTCAACGAGGTGTTACTTGCGCGGGTCGAATACACGGATGACCCACACGGCCAGATAGAAATTCTTCAATCTGTCGCTAGAGTCTATGAAGAAGAACTGTCTGATCAAGAATCGGCGTTTATCGTTCTTCAAGCAGCGTTTAAAGAAGACTATGCGCACGAGTCAACGTCTAATGAACTAGAGCGTCTCGCCACTGCCACGGGTAAATGGCAAGAGCTGCTTCTAGATTACACAGAAGTTGTGCAGGGGCTCGAGGCTGAAGAGCCCGAGAAGGCCTGCGACCTTTGGGTAAAAATTGGACGCTGGTACGCGGATCATGCTCAGCATGTGGACTACGCAGTTCACTCGGTCCAGCAAGCTCTTAGGATCAACCCAGAGCATCTTGGTGCCATGGGTGCCCTTGCTTCTCTGCATAGACAATCTGGGTCTTGGCATGAATTGGCCGAGGTGCTGCAAAAGCACGCGACTCTTGAGCCTGACGGTGAGAAAAAGGTCGAGCTCTACTTGGCGCAAGCCGAGTTGATGGAAACACAACTCCAGGATCCGGATCAGGCTATTTCAGCCCACCGAGCTGCCCTAGAAATTGAGCCAGACTGTGTTCCTGCGATGAACGCGTTAGAACGACTTTACCGTTCTACCGGCCGTTGGAACGAGCTTATCGATGTGCTTACCAAGAGCGCGCTGCTTCGTAATGAGGACAGCGAAATTGTCGAAGCCAAAATCGAAATTGGACGAATTTGGGACGAGACCTTGGTGGACTCAGGGCAAGCAATACGCGCGTACCAGGAAGTCCTAGACATCGACCCTACCAACAGTCAAGCGTTGCGCTCTCTTGAGGGACTGTATGAGAACACGGGACAGTCCGAACCTTACCTCGACATACTTGAGGCGCAGCTAGACAGCTCGTCGACGAACGAAGAGCAACTTGCACTCTATCAGCGCATGGCGTCTGCTTGGGAACAGAAATTCGGCAAGCTCGACAGGGCTGCTGAGTGCTACGAGAAGATCGTTGTTCTGGATAAAGATAACAACTCGGCGTACCGTGAGTTAGAGCGTCTCTATCAACAGGAAGGGAAGTTTGACTCGTTGGTGGATACGTACCGCCGACACATTCTTTCCATTACTGATCCCTCGGAGCAGGCAGACCTTTACTGCGCCATGGGTGAAGTTTATGAGACTTCTCTTAATGACAGCGATCGCGCTATCGAAGCTTATATCGACGTTTTAACCTTTGACGAAAACGAGCCGCGAGCTCTCGATGCGTTGGGACGGCTTTACGAAAATATCGAGGAGTGGGATCGAGCGATCGATGTGATGGAACAGCTGGTACAGACAGTTGATTCACCGCTGAAGAAAGTCGACCTGTATCACCGAGTTGGCCGCATAACGCATGTAAACCTGCAAATGCCAGAAGAGGCAGAGCAGAAGTTTTTGCAGGCTCTTGCAATAGACGAAGGTCATGTCCCAACCATGGAGGCGTTGGTTCGCCTTTACGGTGACAGAGGCGATTGGCTAAAGGCCGCGCAGATGATGGTTAGGGCAGAGGGCTATTCAGAGAACATGCTCGACAAGTCACGGTTGCTTACAAATGCAGCCGGGGTTTATCAGGAGAAGTTAGGCCAAACCGAAGACGCCAAGAAGTACTACGGGATGGTGATGGAAATCGACCCTGAGCATGTTCCGGCGGCTGAGCCCCTTGCAGACTTGTACTTCCAATCTGGCGATTGGGAAAAACTCATGCCAGTCCTAGATATGCTCGTACGGAAAGCTCCGCAACGAGATCTATCAATGGAAGAGAATCGCGAGCTGGTCTACCGGACTGCGAGATGCGCGGATGCGTTGAACGACCATGCGAAAGCCGTAGAGTATTACGGTCAGGCATACGAAATCGATCCTTCTTACCTCCCTGTACTGACGGGACGAGCAGACCTTCTGTTTAATATGAAGGAGTGGGATGCCTCCGGCAAAATCTACCAAACGATTCTCGTCCAACATCGTGACTCTCAGAGCACCGATGAAGTTGTAAGAACGTACTACCGTCTCGGAATGGTTCGGCAGTCTTTGGGTGAGCCAAAGAAGGCACTAAATATGTTCGAAAAGGCTCTCGAGATTGATCCCGGTCATGTTGAGACCTTACTTGCTGTTATCGATATCCAAACCGAGCACGAAGAGTGGGAGGCGGTTGTTTACGCAAAGCGTGGCTTGCTGACGACAGCGACAGGGCCAGACGCTGTGACTTGGCTTGGCGAAATTGGCGAAATCTATGTCAACAAGCTTAACAACACGCCAAAAGCCATTGCTGCGTATGTCGAGGCGCTGGATCATGATTCTGAAAACCACCAGATGCTTCACCGTTTGCTCGAGCTCTACACTGAGTCTGAGCAGTGGAACCCAGCTATCGAGGTAATTGATCGATTTATCGAAATGGAAACCGATCCTCTTCGCAAAGGTTCTTACTACCAAGCGGCGGGTACGATTTGTCGAGATAAGTTGAAGGAATTAGACGACGCGGTTGAGTACTTCAACCACGCTCTCGACAGCTTCTTCCACGATGGCGCTTCGTCGATACCAAAAGAATTCTTCCAGCGAGCACTTAAGCCGTTTGAGGACATCGATCGGATTCTCACTAGCAAGCGCGATTGGAGAAGCCAAGAGCGAGCGTACCGAACCATGATCAAAAGGCTTAAGCAGGGTGACAGCATCCTTCTCAACCTTTGGCATGCGCTCGGTGAGATTTACCGTTCTAGACTTAAGGATTACGAAGCAGCAATCCAAGCGTTTGAAGTCGCGCAAAAGCTCGATCCAAAGAACGCGGGACGCGGGGAAATCCTTGCAGAGCTTTATGTCTTAGGTGGTTCGGGACACGCTGATAAAGCGGTAGCTCAGCACCTTGCCATGATTCAGCGTGAGCCGTTTAAGTACGACTCTTATAAGGCGCTACGTCGTATTTACATGGACACGCAACAGTACGATAAGACGTGGTGTGTTTGTAGCGCGCTTTCTTTCTTGAAGAAGGCAGACGCAGAAGAACAGCAGTTCTTTGAACAGTACAAGCCCAGAGGATTTGCAAAAGCGAAGAAGCAAATGACCGAAGAGATTTGGCGTTTGGTCAATCACCCAGGCGAAAACCCTTACGTCAGCGCAATCTTCGGCTCAATTTGGCAAGCCGGTGCGATGTTGGGAGCACAGCCTCACAAGGCCTTCGGATTAAACCGGAAGAACCGAGTCGATGTCGCGACCGATCAGGTCATGTTCTCGAAAGTGTTCAACTACGCAAGTGGTGTACTTCGAGTGCCGATGCCGGATGTCTTTTTGCAGGCAGAAGAGCAGGGCGAGCTTCTGATTGCGAACTCTCAAGAAAAGGGGCGGTTGATTCCATCTTTCTTAGTTCAGGGGAAACTCCTTTCTGGACGGTCTGAAAAGGAAATCGCCTTCGCTTCTGGCAAGTGGCTAACGTATCTACGTCCTGATCACTTCCTGAAGGTTGCATTGCCAACCAACACTGAATTGAAAATTGCGTTCCTATCCGCGATACGGTTGGTGAAGCCAGACTTCCCAATCCCGCCGGATGCAGAGCCTCTAGTCGCTCAGTACCTACCGCAAATGCAGAAGGTAATGGCGCAGCAGCCGCAGTGGATTGAGCAGCTTCACCTCGTAGTAGGGAAGTTCTTACCCAATGCAAACAAGGTGGACCTTGGCGGATGGGCTCGCGCAGTTGACTTTACTGCTCATCGGGTTGGGCTTCTGCTTTCTGGTGACCTTGAAGTCGCTGCCGGTGCGGTATCCATGGAGCCAGTTGTCGTTGGCGGTCCGCAAATCAAAGACAAGGTCAAAGAGCTTGTTACCTTTGCAGTCTCAGAAGACTACTTTGAAGCACGGAAGCGTCTCGGCCTAACTATTGGCTAACGGGCTCACGCACCAGCCATCACCACTAACCGCGTTACGACTGCGCTTCCGTTGGGTCACGTACACAAGTACGCTCCCCAGCCGGTTCTCGCCGTGCCTTGTTATTGGCGCGTCTGGTGCGTTCGCGGCCGGGGAGGAGGTTTTGGGGCTGCGCCGCCAAAAAGGCGGCGGCGCTTCGCGCGGGGCTACAGTTTGCCGATGCGTTCGAGGAGCTCGCGTAGTATTGCGATGGAAGGCGAGCGTGGAAGGTCTCTTGGGCGTTTCATGGAGTAGACGGCTCTCGTCAATTCGTCGGTTTCAAACCAAACCCCGTGTTGCTCGCACCGCTCTACTTGGATTCCGTCGATTTGTATTTGAGTCGTTGTTGATTTGCAGATTGTGCACAAACGACTGTGAGGAGTTCCCCCGGTTCCAGCCGCACTCTGTGAAAAAAGTTTTTCTAGGGTGTTTTGGGGAACCCAAACTCCTTTGCAGCGGGGGCACAGCCCAAAGTTGTTGCCCGAACATTTGAGCTCTCGCAAAGCTTCGCTGCAGTCCGGGCAGAGTTGGGCCATGCTTCTATAGGGCATTGGGACTGGCCTAGCGGATGCCGATGACGCGGAAGATTTGGAGAGGCTCGGCTTTTCCTTTCACTTTTACCGCGGGTAGGGGCATCGCTTCAATGCGGTCCTTAACGCGGGCGTAGGTGACGTCCGAGATGATAATTTCTCCCGATTTGGCTTGGCCCACGAGGCGGGCGGCTACATTCATGGCATCGCCTATGGCCGTGTACTGAAGAGACTTTGATGAGCCGACCATTCCGGTGACTACCTCTCCAGTGTTGATGCCGATACCGATACGAATAGGCGGCAGGTTCTCTGCTTGCCGGGTTCGATTGAATTCTGCAAGCGCCTCAAGCATCTTGATACCGCAGACGACGGCCTTATAGATCGAATCTTCTATTTCAATTGGTGCGCCAAAGAGGCCGATGATTTCGTCGCCTACAAATTTATCGAGAGTACCCTGATATTGGAATAACACTTCGACCATCACTTCGAAGTATTCGTTAACGATGTTAACGATGTCGGCCGGCTGGCTCCCTTCGCTCATGGAGGTAAACCCTCTGATGTCTGAGTAGAGCATCGTTATCTCAGCGAGACGACCACCAGGCTCGATAACCAGATCGCCCGCGAGTACCTGTTCGACCACCGAAGGAGGAACAAGGCGGGAAATTTGTGCGCGCGTGGCAGTTTCATGCTCGATCCGCGTGGCCAGTCGCGCATTCTGAATCGAAATGGCTGCCTGAGACGCCATACCTGCACAAATCTGTAGGTCCTTTTCGGTAAAGGCATTGGTCGCGATTTGCGAATCGAGGTGCATGACCCCGAGAATTTCATCGCGGTGAAGTAGGGGAACCGTCATGGTGGAGCGGATGCCCTGCATGATGACCGATTGAGCGCCCGAAAAACGAGAATCCATCGTGGCGTCCGACGAGAGAACTGCCGCTTTGTTGCTCACAACCTCGGCCATCACAGTTTTAGACAGGACGATTTCGTCTGACGCCTGGCCGCTCCGGTTTTTGTGGTAGCGAGGAACCAAGTCGCCGGCGGAATTCATGAGAAGAATCGCGCCGCGGTCTGCCCCGACCAGCTCGAACGCTTTGTCTAAAATCTTGGAAAGAAGTTTTTCCAGGTCGAGCTCGCTGCCCACAGCTCTCGCGAGCTCGTGGCCGATGCGCAGGCGTTCGTAGTCGCGTCGAAGAGCTTTTTCGTTGATGATATTTTTTTCAGACAGAAAGTCGCTGTCAGAGGCGGTAATCTTCTGCTTGATGTGGCTCTGGGTTAACCCTGGGGCTATGGTGACTTTGGCGAGTGCTTCTTGGGTGGGGTTTTTTCTTCCCTCCGTGTAAAGCAAACGAGTTCCGCCCATGCTGATCTCATCGCCCTCTTTGAGGACCCGATCGCCAACTCGGTCTTCACCTATATAGGTGCCGTTTAATGAACCGAGATCGCGAAGCATGAATTGACCGCTGTCCGTGCGGTGAACCTCGGCATGCTCCTTGGATAGGATTCGGTCCAGGATTTGGATCGTATTATTGGGGTGCCGTCCAATAGAATTGAACGTATCGAGTTGGAACTCCTGGCGTTCCTTCCCTGATATTACGATGAGTTTGGCCATAAAACCTGATTCTGCCAGAACGATGGTAGGCCACAGAAACGGAGCGGTAAAGCGCCCAAAGGCCCAGAATCACGCTCTTGACTCTCGGCGCGGCTCGGCTAGAGTCGCGGCCAAAGCGAAGGTGGCGGAATTGGTAGACGCGCTGGCTTCAGGTGCCAGTGGGAGCAATCCTGTGCGGGTTCGAGTCCCGCTCTTCGTACTGCGCTTCGGCGATTAAAGGAGCGAGCTCCTTTTCGTCTGCGCTGCGCACGAAGCGCTGAGGTGCTGCGCACCTCAGACTGCGGCTTCGCCGCAGACGGGACTGACGCGTCCGGCCTTGAGGCCGTCCGTCGAGTCCGGGAGCGTCCGCCCTTGGTCCAGGTTAAGGCGGAGAAATTTGAAGCTGGACGAGCGTTTCTGGCCTTTCGTCGAAGACGGCGTGGGGCCGGACTAGTCGTTTCCGTAGTCTTCCCTTAAATCTGGAACCCTTTCAAATGTGTGATCTAGTTTCGTACAATACGCGCCGCGATCACCTCTTTTTGTGTCGGATGGACTGCGCGATCAGAGCGGCCGTAACGCATACGACAAATGAAAGGGGTGGTCCCGCGAATAGGAGGGATTCGTCTCGAAGAAAAACAAATCCAAGGCCCGCGAACATAGAGGCGGCAATTGCAAAAATGAGGGGATTGCCTAGGCCTGTGTCCACTTCGCGCGCCAACATTGCGTTGGCGAGAGCGAACGCGGCGAGTATGAAACAGGCTATCGACATATTAGTTAGTGGCCAGAACCCTAGCGCTATTTACGTTTCTTTTTCGCCAAAAATTGCAACCGCTGCTCCTCGGTAGCGGAAAGGGCCGGTTTCGCCTGCTCGTACAACTCCTGCGCTTTGTCAAAATCCTTGCGTTCCCACGCTTCGTTGGCTTCTCTCTTGAACACTCCATATTGTGCTTCAAGAGTGTATTTTACTCGACCTGCTCTTGAGGAATGCGCCACTCGCTCATAGGCAGGATCATTCGCATCCAATAAAGGCGATGCGCATGTTTTGACTAGGTCGGCAAACTGAGCGACGCCCTTAGCAAGGCTCTTGGCGTTGGAGGCTTGATAGGCCGACTCTTTTGTTCGATCTGGGCAGAGTGCTTCAACTACTTCCTGAAGCGTAAAACTTTCATCCGGTTTTGTAAGGCGACCGATTTCGACGGAAAGGGTGTAGTCGAGGTGTCCATGTGTGATCGAGATCCAAACATCGTTAGATTTGTAGAAGAAAATCAAGCCTCCTTTTTCTACGGTTGAGTGAATCCTTCGCGAGTGAGGAATGCGAATTGATTCGTGACAAGATCAACGATTCCAAGTCGGTTTGAGGATTCAATCAATGGAAAACCTAGGAAGGGTTAGCCTTTTTCGTCTGGCGTGAGGACGTAAGGGGGCGAGACTCGATCGAGTGCTAGGAGTTTTCTCGAAATTAAGAAGCTGTCGGCTTGATTCTGCATCGTACTTAGTACCTCGGCGTATGCCAATGCTCGCCCCGCCTGAAAACTACCCTCGTCGTGTTCGTGACGGGAGCTTTCTAGCGCCTCTCTCGCTTTCTCTTCAAATATAAATACTAAGTCGCGAATGTAAGCTTGATAGTCATGTTTCATAAGTTTTAGAGACCATGAAGAATTGTCTGTTGATCTGCAAAGTTGGAAATTTCTTTTTCCCAGTGACGAATTAAACCTTGTTGATGCTTTGGTGAAATCTTGTTCCAACTTCTCACGTGGCTAATTGGGTTTTCAATATACGCTTCGTGCTTTTGGATTTGTTTTTGCAGATTGCGAGAAGATCTCAAGCGTTGAGCTGGGGTCCATTTTCGCGCTTGTTCTAAAAAACCAGAGTGACGCCCGCCGCGTTGGGCGATAGATAAGGGGGATTCGGCAGCGCCCAAGTGGCGAGACTTGAACCCACGCCGTGTAATTCTTCCTCGCCTTAGCCAATTCCATCCTTTGACCGCCTTGCCCGCTGCCACGGGGAGCAGTGACAGAATAGCTGTTGGGTTGCCCCTTATCATGGCTCTCGCGTCGTCTCCTATCAAGAAGTCGAATGCTGCTATGGAGCCACGTTTCACTGCATGACCGGTGTCAGCCATCGGTTTGAGGGCTTTCACTATCGGAGGGGCTAAAGCTGCTTTCGCGAAGCCAACATCTTCTGGCATGAATTGATTGGCGCCATTTTTCCCCCAGCCCTCAGGATCAAGACCGGTTGGATCAATGTAGCGAAGTGGGTTTTGTAGGTTGAAACTGTAGAGCCCCATTCTTCGGGGTTCATCCATCGCGGTCTCGGGAATGGATCGGTATAAAGGGTCAGCTTGCGTCCATGAACGTGTGACCTTGTCGTAATACCTCGCTCCGTAGTAGCCAAGCCCGGTCAACGAGTCCACGTCGACTCCGTGAAATTGTCTTTTTTGCGAAGTTGCCCCCGGGCCGTCCCGTGCGAGTACTTCTCCCCATGGTCCGTATTGAAATCTGGCCTCTAGTTCTCCGCTAGGGTTCACTGAGCCCAAAATGCTCCCCAGATACCCTGGGACTAAGAACAGAACATCCCCGTCAAGATCGATGTCGGCAACTGCTTTTCCCTCGGCAGCTAGGTGGACCAGTCGTTTGGTAATTTCGCCATGTTTGTCATATTCCACCTCGACATCATCTATCCAAACACGAGCCTTGGTACCGCCAGAATCTGTGGCCAATTCCAACATTCGTCGGCCCTCATGGTCGTAGAAGTAAATGCGCCTCTCGCCATTTTTCTCGGCTTTGAAGTCACGAAGTCGGTTTTCGACATCGTATGAATAAGAATTGCGCGTTTTCGTGTCTGCAAAGATACGGTTGCCACGTTCATCATAGGTGTATTCGGCGGATGCTTCTCCTTGGATATCGGTTGGACTCGCGTTGTTACTTGTTCTTTTCCCGAGAACGAGTCGACCAACACGACCACTGGGGGCCGAGGTTAGTTTTCCGTTTTCCCATGTCGGTTCGTACTCATACAGGGTTTCGTTGTCTCCGATCGCGGAGGAGGAAACGCTGGCGGAAAGAAGTTTGCCTGCTGCAGTATAGGAAAAGTCACCCTGGTAGCTTTCGTCGTCATCCGTGGTTGCTCGAACGAGTTGCCTATAACTGTCGTACTCGTACTCGGTTGCTATTTGGCTGAACTCATCTTTATGAAAGATGATATTGCCAGCCTCGTCATAGCGCAGCTGTTCTCCGAGTATGCTAGTTGCTTTACACCGGTCTTTGTCAAGATGACTGTTGTCGCCGGTCACAGGGCTGTCCGAGACTTGTTCGCAAATCTTGCTCCGCACAGTTTGGCTCAAGGGCCGCCCGATTGCGTCATGGATATTTATTTGTTCGAGACTATGCCCAAGCAGTTTGCCTGCCTCCACTTGCCCATCTCGAGATCCAGCGGCGCGCCTAACTGTTATCTGCCCGATGGCGTTTCGCTCGAATTCGTATTTGCGTCCGCCGCCAGCGTCAATTCGGTGAAGCCGACCACGATCGTCATATTTCTGTTCGTTCTCCAGTAGCAGAGAGTCGGTGTGGTACCTGCCAATGTGAGTTGGCGAGCCGCTTACATTCCACTTGTGCCTAGTAGAGAAACTGTCAGAGAAATTAGCGCCTTCGAGGGTGGCCCAAAAATCGGTGTCTTTACGTACCACTCGTCCAGAAGCGTCATAACTATATTTGATGTTCGCGAAAGGGAGGCGTACTTCTGAAAGAGTCCCTGGTTTGTTTTTGTCTCGGTCGTAGATCATCTCGATACTTCGACTTCCAGAAAGAGGATCGGTTAGACCCCATTCTTTTTGTCGAGTAGCATCCGAATCACCTCGCCCGGGGATTCGGAGAGTTTCACGTCCGGCGGCGTCGTAAATATGCTGTGTCCAATATTCCGAAACATCGGCCTGAGTGGCACAATCTGGGATAGGGGGAATCTCTACGGTTAGATTGCCGTCTAGGTCGTATACGTACCCCCACGTCCGGCCGTCACGGTGTATAGCGGTCCGTCTACCGAGGAAATCGCTTTCCATGTGAGTCGTATCTCCATCTGGAGACTGTATCGATGCTAAGTGCCCGTTAGGGCCATAGCCATACGTCCACTTAGCCGCACAGTCGTCGTCAATGCATGAACTCGATTGTTCTTGGACGGTGGCGACTCTCCCAAACGCGTCTCGGATGATGGTCCTTGTCATGGAGGGAGTTCCGCTTCCGCTCGGAAGAAAGCGGATTTCAGCGTTCTTGTGGTATGCGTAAGTCTGTAGGCCTGCGAGGGGGGGCTGGTAACTCTTAAGTCTTCCGTTTCTGTCGTACTTCCACGTGTGCACGACAACTTTGCCCTGAACTTCCGCACTGGGTGTGGTCGCCTCTAGCAAGTTGTTGTAGGCGTTGTGTATGAAAGTGCGCCGCTCGAGTGGCGAAGTTCCGCTTGCCTCAATTTCTTCAGAGATAACTTGGCCGAAACCGTTTAGGAACGTGGTTTTAGTGGAGGACTGTCCCGGTTTCCCATCGACGTAGGTGATGCTTTGGACTGTTGGGGCTTCGCCATCGTCGTATTTCCATTCCGCGACAACAGTCGGTTCTAGGTCGCCAGAACCTGTCTCCGTACGAACCCGTGCCTCTGTTCGGCGGCCAAAGCCGTCCAAAGAAAACTCCGTTCCCACCATCGATGGCTCCGATGTGTCGCGCCAACCGGGGCCGAGCTGTTTCAGAACAGAACCTGTTCCTAGATCTCGTTGGTTGACTGTTTTGTGGCCCACCTCATTGATGGTTTGAGTGATAAAAACGCCGAAATCATCGTAGGTGAAACTCGAGACAGACGCCTCTGTTGTGTCGGAACTCTCCTGTGTGGCGACATTTTCCGGTGACTGCTGAGAGGTCACATTGCCAGAAACAGAGTCGAACGTCCTCTTAGTCACGGCTACTTCTGCATCGCTTACCCAGGTGTGAGTCTCTTTGGGTAAACCGAGTCCACCGTCGTCATAGACGGTTACGGTTTTCTGAGAAAGGTTCCAGTGTTCTCCCGTCTGCGTTTTCGTGTGGGATTCCGTTCCCAGAAGTAGCGGGCGGCTCCTCTTTCCCGTGACTTGGTATTGGAACTCTGTGCGTCGTGCCTCCGGATCCACCGAGTCATTGACACTTGTGACGGTGATCTCTTTCTTAGCCCACACTGCATGCCCACCGTCGGAGCTCTGTTTGGCATATCGGAGCTCCGTGCTGGTGGCTATTCCACTCTCGAGACAACGGTCAATACTGGCGAGGAGGTCTTCGTCACTACCAAGGGTTTCGCATAGGGCCTCATAGCGAGATTCTGGCGCGAAGAACGATGCGAACTCCGTCAAGGGCTGTTCTTGCCAGTTGGTCGCGGTAGCGCCGACCATTCGAAACGTATCCTTTTCTATTGCTCCGCTTGCTGTCTCGGTTTCTAATCCTCTGTAGTCGGTTTCGTAGTCAAATCGGGAAACATCAAAGGAATCCTTGGAACGGGCACCTCGAACCGAGACCTCCTTGAAGCCACGAAATGCCCAGTTGCCGAACTCATCTGTTCGTACAGTTGGGGTTTGGTAGTCGTACTCTACCCGCTTGATGTGAGGGTTCCCTTTTTGAAAGGTTGCTACTTTTGAGACGACGAAGCGGGGGGGCAAGCGTTCCAGTGACCCCTCGACATTGTCTCTGGTGGGGCTATAGGTGATTTCCGTCGTGAGTTTTTGGCCATTTTTGATTCTTACAAGTTGGCCTGGGGCTGCCTTCTGAGTGCCTATTCCTACTGCTTGGCCATCCGCTATGGCGTCTCGATACCCATCGCCATCTACATCCAAAAAACTACCCGACACGTCCCAAAAACCTGCGTCGCTAATCGCTGGCTCGAAAAGTCCGGAGAGACCGGGTACGTTGTTTCGGGTGCTACCTTTAGAGCGTATTCCTAAGCCGTTTCCAACATGGTATTGGAAATTCCCACGTCCCTGTATGCCTGGTGATTGGATGCGATCTAGTAGTCCATCCCCGTTCACGTCGAGGAATCGGTGACTGTAAGAGCGTCTGTGCGTCGTGATTCCCCCGATACCTGCGGGTGGCGATTTGATGACCGAGAATGCAACTGGCTGATCAAATAGTAGCTGTCCTTCTTCTTCGAATCGGTCACCCTGGTTGTAGAAGACTTTGACTTGTCCATTTTTCTTGCCCGCGATCAGGTCGACAAGGCCGTCAGCGTTGGCATCCAGCAGTGTTTGTAATTCCGATGAGCCTGTTAGGCTGGGGAGCTTGTAGGAGACACTTCTTGAGAAGCTTTCAATTTCAGGATCCGTTGGAAACAACCAGGTGAATGGTTGTCCGTTTTCCTGGCCGAGAAAATTCCCCTCTCCATCCCCACGCCATACGGACCAAGCAGTCTCCTGATCATGGTTCGCGTATACGGCGTCGAGAATGGTGTCACCATCGATGTCGATGAAGTCGTATCGAAGACCATGCTCTTGCAACAGCGCGGCGAGGCCAATCTCACCTATGCCAGTAAGTGGAATCGGTGACCTTATAAAGGTGGGCTCGGATTCAAATTGGCCGTCGCCAAGATTCCGGTACCAACGGAGAATATATCGACCGTCACGGTACTGAGAGTCTCGGCTCGTGAGAATAGGGACTCCGTTACGCTCTATGTGTGGCCGCGCAGGGGGTTCCTCACCAGAGCTTGTTCCACAGATCACGTCGGGGGGGTTGGGAACGTTCGGATCGCAGTCGGGATTTGAGTGCGGGTTGCCGAGAGATTCGCCCGAGCCACCAATGAATACTGCCGTTACAATATCTGGGAGTCGATCGGCGTCGATATCTAGGAACCGGATCACATTTATATTAGTGCCATTCGTTCCAATGTTTGGATTTTGGGTTTCGACTGAAAGTGAACAGTCTTGTCCCCAAAGGGCGGGGATGTTGAGACTCCGTCTTGTTTTCTTGTTGGCCCTTCGCCAAGAAAACATGTTGCAGTCGCCAACTTTTTCAGAGTTGATTCTTTCTACAAGCCCATCGCCATCTAGATCGATAAGCATGCTGTCTGTGTCGACCCAGTCACGAGGTCGAGCTGCGATGTGGCCTCCTATTTGTTCAACGAATCCGGCTCTACCCCAGACGAGAGCGCCTTCTTTTTCCAAAAGGTTACGACCAAACAGACCGGTCGGCTTTTTTATACTTAGGCTTTGCCATACGGGTCGATAAAGGAAAGTGGTTGGTGCGCGGCTTTTCCACTCTCCTGCTAGCGAACGAGCCGATTCCTGGATAGAAGCTAGTGTTCGGGTTGGAGCGCAGTCTTTGTCTTGGTACGTGAGCGAAATGGTCCGCACCGGTCGGAAATCGTCATTTTTCGTATCACGGACCTCGGTGCGGATTTCTTTCAGTGGTGCGTAGCCGGACACGACGCCGTCAATGGACTGTTTGTACGAAAGATCAGCGCCCACAGGGATTTTACCTTCAGGACAAAATACTTCCTTGTCGTATATAAATAGGACACGTGCATGGGGGGCGTAAGTAGGGAGGTTTTTTGTGTACTCGATTGACTCGATATGGAAAGAGTCATCACCCCAGCTACTCGCCTTCCACTTGTATTCGATTCTATTACCGAAACGATCAGTGATACTTGTTAGTGGAGCCCGCTGTCTAGCGTTGGGTGCCAATTCAGGCTCGCCAAACTGTGCCGTTCGACCATCTGGAGTATAGGCCGTGAATTGGACGCGATCATGAGAAGGGGCTTTCTCATAGAAGGCTTGACTACTGTCGCCGTGTTTTCTGAAGGAGTTAGCGTCATTTGGGTTTTCTGCAGGTGCTAGTCGGCCATACCCCCCGTATGTCGATATCCATGCTTCTTCATCGAATGCGCTCCGCGAGGAGTCTCTACTTATCTCGGGCAAGGAGAGACTCCAGCCGGTGGCGATGTCTCCTCGCAAGGGACTGTCAGACGAATAAGTAAGGCGGAGGGTCGGTTCCATTCCTGCTCGCCCCGGGGGAACTACGAGTGGGTAGGAATAATGAAAAGTTCCAGTCTGCGGCGAGACCGATGTGGTCGCCCCACTCTTCGCTGGGGATTTGGGGGCCGGGAGTTTGAGTCCAGGCGTGAGTATGTCGATTGCTTGTGTCGCGGCGAAACTGTGCATGACTGGCAAAAGCGCCAATGCTGCGGTGAGTGGTAGCGAGATGAAACGTTGCGAACTCTTTTTCATCGGCGGGTCTCCTCGCAGTTCTTGGGGCGGGAAAGAACGGAGGAACCGGATTGGCACACATTGGGAAGGCTTCGTCGGGCCGCTTTTTGCAGGCTCCTTCGGTGCCGGTTCTGAATCGCTTCGGGCAACGATTTGAGCTCGATAGACGTAAGCTCAGTATCGGCTAGCGATTCCACCTGGCTTTCACAGGAATCAGAGCCTCCAGTCCCACAGGCAGCGGCCAGAACAAAGTACAATGCACAAATCGCGAGAAGGGCGCTTCGCGTGTGCTTTCTAAAGGAACCCACCGATAAAAGTTGTTCCAGATCACGCCAGCTGGGTAGCGAAAACGAAAAAAGTGGCTATTTTTGACTCTTAGGTTCGAGAACCCGGGTCTCACGAGTTAGGCATATTGATGTCTTGCCTTGCGAGTTCCGGTTTTTAGGCTTCGGGACGCGTTGGACGACAGGGGCTACCGCCCATGCAGAAGGAACCAAAGCACGGCCAAGATAACAACAGCCGCTAGTAGCGACTGAACCACGACAATCGATGCTCTGCGTTGGCGTCTACACTACGCTGGACTCAATCTCGCGATGTCACTGTTGTTGCCAGCCTCGGACAGGACGAAAAGACTGCTTTAGTCGTTGTTGGTGGTAAGTCGATCGTAAGACTTTTGCGGACCAAGCGCCGGACACGTCACGATAGAAAGACCCATGAATCTAGTAAGGCTCGCAATCCTTTTTTCCGTACTTTGCTGTGTAGGTGCTTGCGGCGTTGACACACTTGAAGAGAGTATCGTTGGCACGTGGAGCGCTGACTTTGATGGGGCACGTGTCGAATATTCCTTTGATAACAGCGGTGTATTGACTGTGACTCGTACCGAACAAGAGCTTGAAACGGAAACAACAAAAGCCGACTGGGAAGTGATCGGAAACACGCTCACGGTCGATTGGAAATCGGGCAGTCGTGTTTTTGGGAATTTTGGAGAGATTTCTGGCTTTTCAAGAACGGCATTAGTCCTGTCGGATAAGCTCATTTTTCCTGTTTACCTACCAGTCGAGATGGGGGCGGCTGCAGCCCTCGGGACTCGTGAGTGGACGACTCGAATACAAGAGACTTGGTTTGGTTCCGAAAGACTGTGTGAATCTCTGACCGTCGAACGTTATCTGCGTTTGTTTCCAAACGGGACATGCGAGGCGGGATATCCGGAAGTGCTTGGTTGCGATGGTGTCGTGGAGTTCGAAACTTCAAAGCAACGTTGCACTTACAGCGAGACCAAATCAGATGTGGTCATTGACTTTGGTGAGGAAGCTTTAGGCGGCGCCAGTTCCGCGGCCTTTCGGAAGCTTGGCGGTGGTCTCTTCTCGGCCAGCCAAGGTGTTCTTGAGCGCGTTGTTGAGACGCCGTAGAATCTGTGTCATCTCTCGTCTCTGCTTGACTTGAAGAGAAGGTCTTTTCCGCAGATTTTGCAAAGGGTATCGGTGCCTTGCGGAGCGTGCGGAAAAATACGGGTTGTTAGTTACTAGAATGATTCATGTTGGCTGGCTTCAGGTGCCAGTGGGAGCAATCCTGTGCGGGTTCGAGTCCCGCTCTTCGTACTGCGCTTCGGCGATTAAAGGAGCGAGCTCCTTTTCGCCTGCGCTGCGCACGAAGAGCTGAGGTGTTGCGCACCTCAGCCTGCGGCTTTCGTCGCAGACGGGACTGACGCGCCCGGCCAGGGGGGCCGGGCGTCGAGTCGAAGGCCTCGCAGACTGGTTATGTCGTCGGAGGGTTGTGCGGGCGCACTTGCGTGGCCAGTAATTGCGCAGGCCTTTGATTTACCGCGCAGGAATTCGTCGCTGCGTTAGATGCAGGGCCCAGAGAACGTTTGAAGGCGCCCATTATTTTTGACCAGAGTCCCCGGATGTTTGGCGGGTCGGTTCGACGACACCACGGGCTCACCACGGATGGCGATTTACAAGGCCTGCATGGTCTAGGATATCCCAGAACATACCGATCTGCCTGTGGATCGAAAAGTCTGGCATGACCAAGTCGTCATGTCCGAGCACTTCGTTTTTCTCAGGTTTGGTCGTACTAAAGAAGTTGAGTCGTTTCGCGCCATAAAAAGCAGGCAGGTGGACCTCGTCCGGATGCGCGACTTGGTCTCCATAGACACCGACTGAGACCAGCATCACTTCGTGCCACAACGCTTCCAAGCGTCGATAGTGCTTTCCTAAATGCAGCATGCGTCCGATGGGAGTTAACGCTTCGAGAAGCTGGTTTGAAACGAGCCGTTTAGGCATCAGATCCTTTGTGGCCCCTTGGCGTCGAAGCCGACGCGCAGTAGCTGCTGATTTTGCCCCGAGGAAAGGCGTTGCAATAGTGACAACTCCAGCGATGGACGGCCGAATGTCGGGCGCATCGAGCAAGGCGCGCTCAATGTGCAGGCCACCAGCGCTAGCACCTACTAGGAGAAGACCATCCCCCTGTTGACGGACAAACTGGGCCAGGGCTTTTCTGTTTGCCGCCGGCGATTTTGTCCTATCGATGGGCGCGATAGCAGTACCGCCTTTGACTATCGAACCGAAAACGGTCTTGTGGTGGTGGAACGGACGATCATCCTTACCCCTTCTTCGCAGGAGACCTGGCACGAAGATGATCTTCTTGGCCCGTACGGAAACCAGAGTAGGCTTTGTAAATTTCGCCGACACTGTAGGTTTGAGAGGAGGCTTTGACCTTCGACGCCTGTTGCCTTCCGCCATGGGGGATAATTGCGTCATGAGAAGTGCAACGATTCCCACAATGAGCCTTGGACTACACTTCATAAGCCTAAGGATTTGCAAGAAGAACACCATCCCTGTCTCAAATTGAGGGGGGAAATTGCCTTTTTTTTAGGCGATACGTAGGCGTCAGCCGTTTTTACCCTACGAAATTCGAATGATGGAAGCTATTCGCGCCATGGGGCAAGGGGCCTAGAAAACGGTCCGCTTCGGAGCGAGAATATCTTGAAAGGGGAGAGTAACCGAGTCGCGAAAGTGAACTCGAACTCCGAAACAGAAATTACTGCGAGTCAGTCGTGCCGGCTGAGATGTCTACGTCGTGCGATGAACGCTGGATGTTTCCATCTTTTCGGCAGCGTGTAGATTCTAGGAAAGATTGCTCTCCGGACTTATAGGTGTCTTTAGTGAGGAAACGCACTTACGCCTAGGACGACGGATGGCAGTATTGAAGTCAGTGCTGGATAAGAAAAAAAACCTAACAATTTTGACCTTCACCATCATTTATACGCTGAGCGGTTGTGCAATAACCCGACAGTGGGTCGCCGAATCGAAGTACATCGACTCGGCGCTTGAGGACCACGTTTACCAACAACCGTGTACCGAAGTCTGGCTTGCCGCTCGTGCCGTACTATTTGGCAACGATTATCAAATTAGAATGTCCGACAGAGACGCTTTGGTCGTCGAAACCGAGTGGAAAAAAGATGACCTCGGTGAACACCGGGTTTTGTTTCAAGGTTACGAACCTGCCGAGCATACCTGCAGAGTAAAAGCACTCCAAGCGCGAGAAATAGCTTCTGGGGATATCAGAGTAGATCGCGACACCACGATGGAGTGGAAACTGTTGCAAGAAGTCGATCCGCCGACTGCCCACTTGGTTCGCGCAGGGGCCAGGCAGGCCGGGCAGGAGGCTCGCTGAAGATCAAACGTGGTGACACGGCGGCCCTTGAATGACTGCAGCGATGCCGTCCTGAGATGCGCGAGCGTTACGGGGACAGGTCCTGAGCCTGGAACTGCTTAAACTCCATGATGAGGCCCTCGTAGGCTTCGAGGGGCGGCACGCTTTCAAAACTGTGTGTCGCTGGAGTCGTAACCCACGAAAGCTTTTCTGCAGTGTAGGTTTCGATAAAGGGAACAAAATCGAAATGATGGTCAAGCATCATAGAGCGCAGATTAACAAAGTGGTCTAAGCCTGCGGGTCTAGTAAACATCCAGCTTTTGCAATGGCCGCAATGAAAGTGTCTGTGCTCGCCGTGCAAACCGCCTATGACGGGGTCGCCTATTGAAAAAGACTGTGCGAGCACGCCGATACTTAGCGAAAATGCACTGGCGGTCATCCGCCGGCAACCGGCGCAATGACAAGCGCTCGTAAATAGACCGGGTTCAGATACGGAGAAGCGCACTTGTCCACACCGGCATCCGCCATCCATCGGGAGTTCACTCATGCACTTTGATTAACATACTATCAGGGCTGCAAGTAGTCGCAGCTCTACCAAGGAAGCTCCGACTGCGAACATGCAATGGCGAGGGCAACCCTCCGGAGTATGGAAGAAGTCTTTGGCACAAACTTTTTTGTGTTGGGCCGGGAGTTGTTGCCGACCCGCTATATCGTAGATTGACCAACGTTCGTCTGGATTGGTCCCTTTAGAAAAATTCGGTGAGAGAGAAACCGATGTAGTTGCTCCTCGTATCAATAGCAAGAGCCTCTTGCAATGGAGCAGAGACACCTAACCGGGAGAAACCAAATGACAGCAATCAAATCATTACTTCTTAGTTCCGTATTCGCCGCTACAGTACTTGGCGGCACTGGTGCATCAGCAAGCGCCGACACTGTCAAGAATGACACCACAGAGTTCCACTTTGGAAAACACAAGAAGAAATTCTGTAAACTCATTTATAAAAAAGGGAAGTGGAAAAAAGTCTGCTTTAAATTTTAAGCACCCTTTGCGTTCAAACAGCTGTTCGGCCCTCAAAGCCGGGCAGCTTTTTTTTGTTGCGAAAAGCTTCCAAAGGTTTTGCGAGCGGTGACGAGTGCTTCGACACTAGATTTGGAGACCATCTAACGGCTGAGTTTTTGAAGATCACAGGATTTCTGATCGCCCAGTTTGCAGCCGCGAGTTAGGAGGTCTACAGAAAGGCGAGACACATCGAACTCCTTGGCCAACTGTTTCGACTCTGGGGTGCCTTTGTGGAAAAGGCCGACGGCGTGTCGACAGGCAATCGGCATAGGGTAAGGACCGTGACATGCCTTGGTGTGTAATTGGAGAGCCTCCTTGAGAGTCCCCTCAATTAGCCCTTCCGATATTGCTGCAGCGACCCAGCCACAGCCTCGCGTTGCTCCGAGTTTGCAGGCCTTCCGGTAGTAGGGGATGGAGCGCCTTAGACGAGCGGTGGTTTGATTGGGTTTCTTATCAAATTGGGTGAGCCCGCCTAGGCTTTCGCAGGCGAGGCCGTCATTCAGTGAGCACCCCTTTGTGAGATACTTTTTGGATTTAGCGGGCTGTTTGAGCAGCCCATAGAGTGAGCCAAGCCCGCCACACCCGAGACCCACCTTCGCTTTGCAGGCTTTCAAGAGAGGAGGCTCAGCTTCCGCGGTCTTTCCTTCTTGAAGAAATTTGATCCCAAGCAAAGCGCAGGCCTTTTTGTCACCGGACTTACATTCTTTTTCACAAGTACTCACTGACGCGGTCTCGTCACAAGCCAGGGCTTGGTGCGCGAACGACACAAGTGGAATGACAACCAAGAGACGTAAAGACAAGCGCATTGCGTCGCAGGTTAGCCAGTTCACTGCTCAAGGCCCAAGCTTTTTCACAACAGGTGATTGTTCAATATCGGAGACTTATCGTCCCTTAGCCCGAAAACCGTCGGCCAACAGAAAGGAAGTCACGGATCCCGCGCGATAGCGCTCGGTCTCTGCAGTCATCTCAGAACCTGTCTTTTGAAAACCGTGACGCTTTAGTATGGCGATAGACGCGCGGTTATCTGCGGACACTTGCGCTAGGAGAGGGCGCTCCGGGAATTCGGATAGGAACAATCCGACACCGCTTGTAGCGACACCTTGTCCCCAAAAGGCGCGGTCTACCCAGTAGCCGATGTGCCGCTCAGTCCCGATGACAAAGGCCGAGACTTTTCCGGCCAAGGCGCCGTCTACGGTGATCGCTCGGTTTACGACAGAAGAGTCCGCGAACACTTCTTCCCAGTGCGCGACGTGCGCTTCGTAGTTTCGGGGAAAGATGCCAGCCATCCGGTTGGCAGCCGGGTCATTTTCCCATTGGAACAGTGTTGGTAAATCCGCTGGGGAAAGTGCACGAAGCGCGACATTCATAGCTGCGGCTATTCCATAACATAAGTAATTCCCGACCTCACAGCTAGAGGTCGCGTCGTTGTTTTCAGCGGGCAGGATGCCGGTTATGGGGAAGCGTTTTTTCAGCAATATCCAAGGGAATCGGTATCTTGTAATGTGAATCGATATTGTCAACCTCGGCCCGAGATATCCGAAATGGATGTTGTTAAAGTCTGAAGGTGCGCGCTGCCTTGATGTTGATTCTCGTTAGCCTATTTCTTCCCTCTTCAGCCAGTGCGGGCGGATGCGAAGAAAGTCGAGCTGAAAGGATCGCGCTATTAAAAAAGGTAGCAACCGGAGAGATAACGAAACTCTACTCTGGCGATGGGCCGTATTGCCTGATGGGCCGAAACCGGTATTGGGATCACTCTTGGGCAACAGAGAGCATAGCCGAAGCGATAGCGAGGCGCAGGGTCACCCCCATTCCAAAGATAGAAGCGGTCTGTTTGCCAGCTCTCTCTCACGGACCAGGCCTGGCAAAGCAAATTTGCTTAGCGTTGTTGGCAGACCACGGGAAAAGCTCACTGGGCGAGCACTCGGTCTTTGACATGATTCCTAGTGTCTTTCCGTGTGGTCTCCCGCTTACGCACTTAGCCGCCCTTGGCGGCGAGAAGGCTGCCCGAGCAGCCGAGGCGCAGTGGACCCAAGGAGTACGCTCTCATTGTGGTGCAAACGGCTGCGAATGCATTGCTCCGCCAAAGAGAGGAAAACGCCGCAGGACGCATTTACGAAACCGAAAAAAAGATGTCCTCAACGCGCTATGGCATATTCGAGATCCAGGAAGCCAGATGTGGCTTGAAAAAGTCGCATTCAAAGATCCAAGCAAAAAGATCAGGAAATTTGCGCGCACCGTACATAAGCGAATCATGTCCGGCCAGTAGTCATGAACGAACCGGTTAGCCGTTTGTCATCAGTTGTACCGCTGTGTCGATGTTTTTTTCATGTGCCGATATAAGGGGCCCTGCTTGCTCTTTCGTGCATCTTTTAGTCGGTCTGCCGAGCCTCGGCCAAATGCTGAGCGCGATGGGGCTACTCCGTTTCCTGCTGCTGGTGTTCGTAGTAGTCGGGTAAGACCGTAATCGGTGTCACCTTATTCGTGAACATCAATGCGTCGAACTGATCGAGAGGCCGTTGGGGGACGAAGACGGAATTGGGGTCCCTTCTTGTCCCAGCTTCTCCGATATTCATTGGAGTTGGATGGATCCACGTTGTTGAGTAGTTACCGCTTTTTGCAAGCCGACAGTTCAACAAGAGGTGCTCGCAGTTTGATCCACGAACAAAGTCACGCAAGGTGTGCTCAACACTACCCTTAGGCGGAGTGGGAACATCGGCGAAGTCTTCCGTCGACGGCAGCACGCCGGTCATTGCGAGCAACGAACCTTCTGAGAAGGCGGTTGCGCATACCCGGTATTGATTCCCCAGCGACTTCGCCAGAATAGAGCCAGAAGTCTTGTAAGGAATTACTCCTTCCATTTCGATCTCTGTCTTCGCGACGTGCCAGTTGGCCGCAACAAATGCGAAACGCTTTTCCTCGTAGAATTCTCGCAGGGCGAGGAGGTTTTCTGCCATATGGGCATCTCTCTTGACGCCACTGTCTTCAAAGGAGTAGTGATCGAGACACTGATTGAGAAGTCTGGTTGTGCGGCTTAGCCAGAAATGCAAGATCTTGTCTTTCAGTCCCAATTTCTCTACGTCTAGGCCTATCGAGTAGGCCACATCTCGATAACTCTTCGTTAGCTCGCTTTGTTGCGTCTGTAGGGTTTCTATTACGTCTATGGATGGCTGCGGTTTGTCTAGTTCAGCAAGAATGCCGGCGACCCGTTGGTTGAGTTGTTTGTCGTCGGGTAAAGAGCGCATTCTGCGGGCGATATTGACGGGAGCTGCGGCTGCATTCAGGAGAGATTCTAGCGCGGATTTAGCATCGTCCATCGACTGGATGTCGCAGCCATGAATGCAAACCTTTTTATCTTGGGCGCGGGTAGCGTTTATTTGCCGTAGCCAAAGAATAAACTCCAACGTTTCTTCATTAGCCATCGACCAGAACCCAGTGCGTGCCAAAGCGGCTTTGGGGTTCTTGCCAAACCCAAGGACGTAGTCGTTGAGCCCAGTTGTGCTCGCAAATCCCGCTTCGAATACGATGACGCGAACGTCTTGCAACTCAATGAGATATCGCAAGAGCCTATTCTTCCAAAGGAAGACCTCGCGAGCGCCGTGCGTCATTTCACCCAGTCCGAATAGCGATGCCCCTTCCGACCATTGGTGGAGAAACAGGCTTTCCCGCTCGTCTAGTGCTTCCCCAGGACGGAACAGAGGGATAGAAGTCTCTTGGAGCCAACTCAGTGCCATAGACGTTGCGCAAATTTTGCTAGGCTGACGGGTCTTCCTTGAAGGAGTGCGTTAGCTCTACGAGTTCAAATAGATTTCCGGCTGGATCTGAGCAGGTGACGACCATACCAAACCCTTCGTCGTGCGGTTCGGTGACAACGGATGCGCCTTTTTCTGTGAATTTTGCAAGGTGCCCGGCTAGAGATGACACCGCAAAGGCTATTGGGGTTGCACTACTGGGACCGTGGCCTTTGAAGTTGGATGGTGGATGAATACCAAAATGTGTGTTTCCGATATCAACACCGTAGTGAATATCTAGCCCGCCGTGGTCTTCGCGCTCAAACTCAACGCCAAGTCCATGGCTGTAAAAATCAGCAAGGGCTTGCACGTTCTCGCTGATCAGGATTACTCCGCATATTGAACTGACCGACATGCATTTTGTATCCGACGTTTCTGATCAGCCGGCAAGGTGATACTTGACTCACGCGACTTTCGGTCGTTTTTGCTAAGTAAAAGGGGGGATAACTCGAAAGAGCGCCGGCGTCGCCAAGGTTCAGTAGAAAGCGAAGTTACCGGTCTCTAGTTCAATTAGAGTGGTTAGAAGAGACAAAAGAAGTCAGGTTCCTCTCTTGGCATGTTTTTCTCCGTTGCTAAACGCAAGATTCCCTGCAAACTCCGCGGCACTTTGATTGGAAATACAGCGTTCATTTGCGCTTTCACGGCTATTCTTTTTTCGACTCCCTCTTCAGCGTTTGCCGGGGCTGGCCAAGCTAAGAGACAGGTCCGTCGGCCTCAACTCAAACTGCAGTTCCTCGCTGGCCGGATTGGCTCCCAACACAAAAGATCGCAACTGGGCTTTTTTGGACGAATGTTGACAGCTAAGCACACCGGTAGTGCTGTCAAGGTTGAACTGAAAGGCGCGGAAAACGGTGGGTTCAAGCCAGGCTCTGTTTCACAGGTTTCGAAAAACAAACGTGCTGATATTCTCTTGCCCAACGAGGGAGCGGGAGATATCGCTTTTGGCGTAGAGCACTTGGACTCCAAGCGAGGTTTTTCCGTTGGGAGCGTGTTTCAGGTCGGGGAGGGGTACGCGGAAATAAGCACACGCACATGGCGCCATCGGCCAAAGTGGAAAGGAAACTTCACGGTGCGTTACAGAGGCAAAGAAATGCAGGGAAACTCAACAGCCGCGCTGGCGTTCTTTGCGGGTATGAATTTTGAGTCGCTTCTCTCCATTCAGGAAATCGACGCTCTTGAGTACACGATGCGTATGGCGCCACCCCTCGCAAGAATATCGAAAGAACCGACGGTTTGGAAGTCAAGTCTAGCCCCTCACCTAGTATTCACTCATGAGCGTTCGCAAGAGCAAGCGACGCTCGTCCTCTCACTTCTCCCTAACGAAGGTCGGACGTTTTCGACTGATGTTGGTACTTTCTCTACTAGCTTCTTGCATCAAGCTCTCGAGTAAGCGCTAGTGGGCTCCATTCGCCCGGGGCTGCCTTAGCGTGCTCGACGTGCTCGACGTGCAGGACGAGAAGGGCGCTTTTGACTAAACGTGCTCTTGGGGCGAAACGCCTTGGCAAAGACTTTTCCAGCACCTGGGAGTCTTGCAAGGGTGCGGCCCAACCGGCTTGATATAGCGAACACGCGAAGCCGGTGAGAATTGTCTAGATCCACTTTTTTTTCTAAGCGCTTCAGTTGTTTCTCTAATTTTTTTCGTGCACGTGAACCGTACGGCTGTGCTCTAACCTTTTTACCAAGCCGCATAAGCTTTCCTTCTACGCGGTCCAAATGTTTGGCTTGCCGGGCCAGCGCCTTCTTGCGCTGTTTGAACATGCGTTGCTCTAGTCGGAGCGCCTTGCGAGCTCTGGGAGAGAGCTCTGCTCGACGCTTGTTGACGCGTTCTGTCGCGGCCTCTTGAAACTCAAACACGACATGGGAGAGAGTGTCCGTTGCGATGGCAAGGGGCTGTATACGTTCGTTCGAGTAAAACACCATGAGGTCTGCAAACACGGTGTAGATCTGGTTGTTGAGTTCTCGAAATGTGCGTGCATGAGCGACGCCAGCTTCGAGAGAAGTAGTTTCCCAGGCATCCACTGTGGCCAGACGAATTTGCTCGGCAACCGTTTCTATTTGCGCGGGTAGATTTGTTTTTATTCTTACATCTTTAGCTTGCGCGATAGCGCTTTTAACTTGCTTTAAGGCATCGTTGATTTTCTCGGGTTCGTATACATCTATCCAAGAAACCGTAGGTTTCTGCGGCCTTGCGGCCGCTGGTGAAATTGCTGCTGCGAGCAGTAAAAAAATCAAGGTTGGGGCAAGCGCTAGACGTAAATTCCTCATGCGGCACCTAGTAGTGCAAATTGAAGACCATGTGTTTTTTCGCGTTGTATCGAGTACTTAAAGGCAAACAGGTGTTTGGAAACCAGGCACTCGGTCTTTTCGTTTCTGGCAGGGTGTTTCAATTTTGGTCTCCCGCCTCAATAGCTATAGATGACGGGGACTACCGGTTTGGCGTCGGAAAACGAGTTCTCGGGAGCTAGTTAGCGCTTAACCTAACCGCTCCGGGCTTGCGAAATATCAGACCCGTAGGGGAACTCGAAAGCTCTTGGTCAAGTTCGAACTGCCGGCCGAGACGTGCCTCGAGATCAAGAAACGCAGAGATGGCCGCCGTGGTTTCAGCCTTTGCCACATGGAGGCCCATGCAGGCGTGGGGGCCTACGGCCCAGGTAACGTGTTTGGCAGCATTTGGTCGGTCAATATCGAATGTGTCAGGGTTGGGAAAGACCACTGGGTCTCGGTTGGCCCCCAGTAGAGAAACAGTGATCAGTTCACCTTGTGGGATGGTTACGTCGCCGAGCGTTACCTCCGTAGCTGTGTATCGATCGACAACCGCTGCGGCTGGTTCTAGTCGAAGAGATTCGTTTATTACCTTCGGAATGAGCGACCGGTCTGCTCGGAGGCGGGTGAGGGTTCCCGGATTGGTGAACAGGTGCCAAAACGCAGTCGATGTCATGCCTTCCGATGTTTCTATGGCTCCGAACATCACGACGGCGACCGCGGCCGGGATTTCATCGCGGGTTAAAATTTGGTCTTCAACGAGTTGTGTAACGAGGCCAGCATCGCCGGAACCCATGGCATCGCCGACGTATTGATAAAGCTGGGCCAGGGTTGCATGCACAACGTCAGGTACATCGTCCCCGACAGTTAAGGCAACGATCGCGTCGCCGAAGGCGTTGTACCAGGAGAGTACATCGGTCGGTTCGATGTCCTCCATGCCGAGTACATCGAGAACAGTTTCTACGGCGAGCGGGCCGGCAACTCCATTTCGGAGTTCGAGGCTGCCAACCATTGTGGATTCGACGAGTCGCGTCGCAATCTCGACGATGCGGGCTTCTAGAACCTCACGGACGTATTTGGGGCGGAACGGTGCGGTAAAAGCGCGGCGGTGTCGTGTATGCTCGGGGCCATCGAGGGATAACATTGACGTGCCAAGAACTCGCGCAGTCGTGAACCGTTCATCGTCTACAGTGAATGTCTTGGCGTCGCGCATGGCAAGAACAGCAAGATCACGCTGCGTGACGAACCACGCATTGGTGGCGGGAACCCAGGATACGGGTTCGTTCGCTCGGAGCCGAGCAAGGACCTCATAAGGCGATTGGGTTAATTGTTCGACTGTTACAGACGCACCAACCGGGAATTGCGCAACTCGATCCACATGTACATTGTAGCGATGAGGTAGGTAGGGGCAAGTTCGGTGGGTACGTTTAACCGTTAGTTTTCTTCTACGGTTCGTCCTGCCGGCGCTTGAATTCTTCTGGCGTTTTCACCTTCCAGATTTCGTATCGTCGAAATTTGCTTGCTCGATGCATCGAACTCGTTTTTTAAGACTAGCCAAGATACGGTTTCCGAGTACGGAGGGGTGGTCAGCGAGCCCTTGTAGCTGTAGTACTTTTGAAGTCCATCGGGAAAAAGGTCGGTAAGTTCAACGACCTTGTGTAAGGGTACGTTTGAAGCGTGAGCCGTCTTGGGTACATCACTTAGAAATTTGTTCAAAAATGCGCTTTCGTTTTCCTCGTTGAACATTGACCCGATCACCAGATAGTGGGGTGGCCCGCCGGCCTGGGTTTCGCGGCGGATGTGAACAATGTGCATTTCCATTGGGTAGCTCTTGCTATCGATCAAGTGCTCAGAGGGTGTGTGAAAATGGAACTGTTTGAGGTCGTAAATCGAACCATCAAATTCGAGGTAGCTCCCTGGATCGAAATCAACTTCGATCGTGTGTCCTTTGTTAACGACCTTTTCTTGAGAAGCGAAGTACCGCATGGAGACTGAATGGGTGCCGCCGTCTACGCGACTCGTGACAATGTTAATTGGCGATTGGCACAATCCGTGCTCGAGGCCGGGCAGGGGCGGTGAAGGCTGGTGTGCTGCTAGTTGAGTAGGAGCCTCTACTTTTTTGTGGGGCTGTCCGCATGCAGCCAGCGTTAGTAAAATTGCGTATTTTTTCATCTCTCCCATCTTTCTTTGGAATTGTTCAAGGTGTGCCGTTTCCGAGTGTTGTGTTGTTGGGGTTACTTTGATTCCCGGCGCCTTGTCGGATGTGAGAACACGTCCTTGTGCTCCTCTTTGCAATTTTTGGGTTCGCGTTGCATAGCACGGCCGTAGATTTCTGAGAGTGGGCTGGCCGTAATGCCGTGCAAAAGGACACTTAACAATACGGTAATGATCACAATGGTGAAGACTCCGTGCGGATCTGCTGTGGTCCCTTCTTCCAAAGCGACCATTGCGAACAAGATTGAAGCGAGGCCACGAGGGCCAAACCACCCCAAGAACAATACTGAACTTGGGCGGAGTTTCGCTCCTATCAAGGATAGAGCTGTTGGGAATAGCCGGATCACGGTCAAGCTCGCGAGCGCGTAAAGGATGTGTTTTGGACTGACGTGTTCAAGTACAGGCCAAGCCAGTGTCGCGCCCAGAAGAAGAAATACTAACAAGGATACAAGTTGACCTTCTGCTTCCAGGAACTCATAGACCGGTGTGCGTACGTTGCGCGAGCGGTTGCCCATAACCATTCCACCAAGGAAGGCCGCAATAAAACCGTTACCACCCACGGTTTCTGCACCGGTGAAAGCGATGATCGCTATAATGACACCAAGAAGTCGCTCTAGACTCTCACTGAACCAATCTTGTTCTTTTCCGCGAGTGAGGAGCGCGCTACCAACAAACCCGACAAGGATGCCCGTGGCCGGCCCTAGAGACAGTTGCTTGGCTGCAAACCAAACCCATTCGGTCGCTGTCCGCCCACCCTCCGTTTGTGCGCTAGCGAGACACAGGAGCAGCAAAATTATGGGGACAGCGATTCCATCATTAAGCCCGCTTTCGACGTTTAGTCCTTGTCTGATTCGCTTTGGTACAACGGGCGAGGACACAACCGACTGGCCTAGTGCAGCATCGGTCGGCGCCAGAATAGCGCCTACTAGGAAGGCTTGAGCGATGCCCAAACCTGGAAATATTAGATATGCGACGCCGCCCCCAAATGCGATCGTTAAGGGCATAGCTATCAAGAGTAGACGTACCGGGATGCCGAGTTCGCTTTTGAGAGCCCGTAAGTCAATACGGCTCGCGTCGCCAAACAACACGAGGATCAAAGTGACCTCTGCAATTAAGTGTATTGAGCTATGTCCAATTTCAAAATGTAGCCCTATAGCGTCACTGCCAAGAACCAGACCGATAAGGACAAAGAGAAGCGGTGCCGTTAGCACGGACCGTTCCAGGCGTCTTGAAGCCACTCCGTAGAGCAGCAGCGAGACTGAAATTATAAATACACTTAGATGTCCCAAGAGTGACGTTTCATGTTGATTGGAAGGTTATATGAGCATTGCGTCGGCCATTACTTCAACGATGCAGGGGCCATTGTGTGCGAAGCCTTCTTGGAAAGCTGCGTCGAGTTGGGCGGGGTCGGTAACCTTAATCCCTTTGGCCCCGCAAGATTCAGCGTAGGTGGCGAAACTGGGATTGGTTAATGACGTTTGCCACACATGCCAGTGGGCGGCGCGCTGCTCCTTCGAGATTTTTCCGAGCTCACCGTTGTTCAGAAGAATGTGGGTAATGTTCATGTCGTATTTGACCGCCGTGGTGATTTCCGCCATGTATTGGCCGAAGCCACCGTCTCCGCTAATGGAGACGACCGGGCGTCCTTTAAAGCGAGGGTCGTTTCCTTGGGTTGCAACCCAGGCACCCATTGCAGCTGGAAAGCTAAAGCCGATCGAACCTGCATAGCCAGACATGAGAACCGGGTTGTCGGTGCATTCAAAGTAACGGCCAAACGAATAGGTGTTGTTACCTACGTCGACTGCGACAATTGCATTCTTTGGGCAGGTACGCGTAAACGCCGCAAAAAGACTTGCTGAGCTAATTCCTTTACCTCGGTCTTCTTTGGCGCGGGTTTCTTTCTCTGCTCGCCATATCGCCCAGCGCTCCGCAATCTCTTTAGTTTGGTCTTGGGCTGCTAGCTTTTGTCCTTCAAGCTGTTTGCTGAGCTGAGAAACCGTTGCACCAATTTCTCCCCAGACGGGCACGTCGACCTTGTGGAAACGCCCGAGCTGCATAGCGTCAAAATCCACTTGGATAATGGGTTTTTTGTCAGTGATGCCGGTATGGTTTGAGAAACTCGCTCCGAACACCAAAAGCAAGTCGCATTCGTTCATGAACCAGCTAGCAATTGGAGTGCCGCTACGACCAAGAACACCGCACGCGTTCGGGTGTGTGTCAGAGATGATTCCCTTACCTTTGAAGGTAGTAAGTACTGGACAGTTTAACGACTCAGCCAGGCTCGTAATTTTCGACATGTGAAAACGAGCACCGTGCCCGCAAACAATGGCGGGGCGCTTGGCGGATTTGAGAAGCGCGACCGCTTGGTCAAGAGCTTCCGTAGGTGGGTTTATCGCTACCGGAGCGAGCCGGCCTTTCGGTGTATCTGCAGGGGTTTCGCTTTCAACGGTTTGAACGTCGTCTGGGAAGACCAGGTGAGATACGCCCCTGTTCAATATGGAGCTTTTGCAAGCAAGGGTCATGATCTCGGCGAAATTTGAATCGTTACCAAGGGAATTCGAGTATTGAGCAACATTACCGAATGCTCCAATAAGGTCGACTTCCTGAAAAGCTCCTCGCCCGATCAGTTTGGTAGGCACTTGCCCGGTTAAAGCGAGAACCGGCGCCCTGTCAACGTTGGCATCCCAAAGTCCGGTCAAAAGATTTGTCGCGCCCGGCCCGGCGATTGCAAAACAAGCAGCAGGTCTGCCGGTGAGCTTTCCGTACCCCGATGCGGCGAATGCAGCGGCTCCTTCATGACGAATGCCGAAGTATCTTAGCTTCCCTTTTTCTTCGGCAAGCCTCATTGCGTCGGCCAGGCCAAGGTTGGAGTGTCCAACCATTCCGAAGACGGCGTCTACCCCCCAATTGATCATAGTCTCGATCATGACATCGGAAGAAGTTCGCGGTCGTGCTTCCTCCGCTTCGAATTGGACGTAGATTCCGTCTTCGCGCACTTCCAGAGGAAAGGTCGGCACCCCATCGTCATAACCACCGGGCGGTTTACCGGTAAGAGGGTCGAAATCCCAACCGTGCCAAGGGCAACGTAGGTATTTACCTTCGATCGACCCCTCACCAAGTGGGCCTCCTTGATGAGGGCACTCATTTAAAAGAGCGCCGTATTTCCCGTTAAAGTGAGAAAGACAAATCGTCTCGAGTTCACACGTGATCGACTTAACCCGTCCTTCGGGTAGTTCATCTTTTTCCGCTACTTTGATCCACTTTAGTGCCATTGGTTCGTTCGCTTTGTTTGTTTAATCAGACAAGGGGAAGGGTTGCTTCAATTGTGGAGCGTAGAAAAAGCTCCACATTTCTATTCTGCTCTTCGGAGCCATCAAATGCTGTGATGTCTGTGCCCGTAAGAATTGCCCCCGTAAACCCTTCGCGTCGCCAATGCCCAACCTTTAGGTCCGGCAACGATTCAGGTACAGGAAAAGGCGTGATGTAGAAGTAAGGTTGATCGTAGCCTGAGTCTCCGGGGGACCACCCGAAACCCATTTGGCGTGCTTCCTCGAAGGGTTTGTCGGGCTCGAGCATGAAGATACCGCCTATGTCGAAGTGGTGGGGCCAACATCTAACGTCAGAGGCGCTTTGATCCAAGTCTTTCGCCTTGCCCAGCCAAAGTGTCACTGCTTGAAACCATTTGGAGAGCTCACTGAGTGCTGCCTGGTTTTCGAATGCGAAGGGTTGCCCGCCAGATACTGGATGTTTGGGCATCTCATAGTCTCTAAGCGCCAATGGTTGTCTTGGTTGGTTGCCTGTCGCCTCGGAAACTGCTTTCGTCGCCCACGTGAGGAGCTCCTTTATGGTCTTGCCACGAACTGCCGCGCTGGGACCAGGCTTTCCGTCTTTTACAAAGAGAAGTTGAGCGTCAGAAATTGACACGGCAAGGTGTGTGTTCTTGCCAAGGTCTCGGCCCATAAGCACGGAGAGTTCGGTATTCCAGACCATGTTGCTCTGACTATCGTCTGGTTTGCGCGGAAGAAATGCATCCGCGGCTGCCCCAACAACCTGTGACAGCCAATGCAACTCGATTCGAGTGTCGGTAAGGGAAGTGGCGGGAGCTTCTCCAAGCGCTGGCGGTTTCATCAAATTGTCTCCTATAGTGGTGTCACGCCTGCATAGGCAACACCGGTTAGGTAGGCGATGTCACGGTTCCAGGTCGTGAGGTCATTGTTTTCAAAATCGCTCAGGCTGTCGTGTCCGCAAGCTCGAGCGAGTACCTGCATAAGTTCAACTGTCGCGGAAAAGAAACGGTGAAGTTGTTGAGCGGATTGCTCTATTTTGAGCCGGCTGCGTAAATTCGGCTTCTGTGTCGCGATTCCTACCGGGCAATTGTTGGTATTGCATGCACGCATACCTAAACAACCAATCGCTTGAAGGGCTGAGTTTGATACTGCGATGGCATCGGCGCCAAGGGCGAGCGCTTTGACGAAGTCTGACTCCGTTCTCAGCCCGCCGGTGATGATGAGAGTTATGTCGTCCTTCTTTAGCTTGTGGAGGTGCCTTCGTGCTCTTGCGAGCGCAACGAGTGTGGGGACCGAAATGTTATTTCGGAAAATATCCGGCGCCGCTCCGGTTCCACCTCCACGACCATCGAGGATGATGTAGTCAGCGCTCGCTTCCAGAGCGAAGTCGATATCGGCCTCGATATGCTGTGCCGACAGTTTAAATCCAATAGGAATACCCCCGCCTACTTCGCGGACTTCGTCGGCCAGTCGGGCGTAGTCCTTAGGGGTTACAAGGTCTGAAAACGTTGGTGGACTGATAGCCGCTTGCCCTGGCTCAAGTCCTCGCACAGTCGCTATTTTTCCGCTCACTTTATTGCCAGGAAGATGACCGCCCGTTCCTGTTTTGGCCCCTTGTCCCGCTTTGAAATGGAACGCCTGTACTTTCTTTGCGTGGCCCAGGTCCCAGCCAAAACGAGCCGATGCCAATTCGTAAAAGTAGCGCGTGTTCGCTTGCTGCTCTTCTGGCAGCATACCACCCTCGCCGGAACAGATTCCCGTGCCTGAGAGCTCAGCTCCTTTTGACAGTGCGATTTTTGCTTCTTCACTTAGCGCTCCGAAACTCATGTCGCTAACAAAGAGAGGGATTGCTAGCTTGAGAGGTTTCTTTGCCCTTGGTCCGATTGTCACGTCCGTTTTGACGGAGACATCGTCGAATAACGGCCGTTTTTTTAACTGTGCTGTTAAAATTTGTAGGCTGTCCCAAGATGGGAGTTCGGTGAGGGACACCCCCATGGCCGACATGGCTCCGTGATGGCCAAGTTTTGACAACCCCTCGGTTGCCAATTTCTGAATATATTGGTTCTGCGGCTCATCGGTTGTGCCGTGAACGTCCGCGTACAATCCAAGATAATTGTCTCTCTTGTATGGCTGCGGGTGTTTCTTTCTCCACGCACGAACCTCATCGCCATCGACTAGAACCGCGTCTTGTTTCTTGTCAATAGTCGCGGTGAACTTCGTTAGGGCTTCGGCATTGTTGTACTCACTAACCCCGGTGTCGACGCGGTAGTCCCACCCGTGCAAACCACAGATTAGATTATCTCCGTCGACGTGACCGTCCGAAAGAAGAGCGCCTCTGTGTAGGCAACGCCCGTAGAGGACGGAAACTTTGTCACCAAGACGCAGGACAACGAGGTCCACGCCTTCGACTAGTGCGTAGGTAGGGTTTCGATCCTCTAGCTCGGACCAAACAGCAGCAACAACTGGGTTCATCAAAGCGTTCGCTTGATGCCACAATATTCTGAATATTTCGAGGAAATTACGGTTGGATGTGGACGTATTAAAAGGAGGGAAGTGAACTCCGCTCGAAGAAATGATTGTCTCGACTTTGGCACAATTGAGTGGTACCCGATTTTCCGCAGAGGAAGCTCTGATTCCGAGATTCGCCTTAGTTTATATCGATGATAGGAGCGTTGTTTTGAGCACTTCCGTAAATGCCATTTTGGGGTTTGTTTTCCTTGGTCTTTCGGTGATTACCACCTACTTGATGTTCCAGTACTGGGGCTACCCGTACGACGAAGTGGAAAAGAAAAGTTCCGCTCCGCAATGGAAGATGAACATCCACAGGGGGTTCGGTTTCGCTTACCTCATCGTCTACATTATTCTGATGGTCCAGATGGTGCCGCGCCTCTGGGAATACCAAGTCGAATTTCCAGCTCGCACGGTTGCCCACATCATCTTTGCTATCACT
>CAYPIX010000013.1:0-47365 GCA_964410875.1 uncultured Kofleriaceae bacterium | reverse complement strand
GGTTTGGGCGGTGGAATTGTCGTCGCTGGCGGAGTCGTCGAGGTGCTTTGCTCGGAAGAGAGACAAACAATCGCATTGAATAGCCAGATCAATTCGACGAACCAGTACTCGACTTATAGCTGTACGAATGAGCAACTGCTCGGTTTGGAAAACACCGTGGCTATCACCGTACCGTTCGCCGCTGAGGTTGAGCTCGATATAGACGATGGCGGAAGAGACTTAGATGGAGCTGTGATGATCGGCGCCCCCGATCCAAATCAGTGCATTGAGTTCTTCCGAAACCGGACCGAAATTGACGTTCAGGCCGGAACGGTTCTCTATGTAATTCTCGACAGCGAGTCTATCAATGACGGTGGAGAATATGAGTTGAAGGTCGAGTGCGAACGATAGTCGGGCTCGCAGTCTGAGGGGTTCTTCGCCCCTCCGAGGTAACAACTTGAAATAATTGTAGCGTTCTTGCTGCAAAGTGCTGAAATTCTGGGGTTTGCGTTGACCTGAGGGACAAGAAAGCGGTAGATCGCTGCCTTACACCTCCGCAGCAGGCGAATCCGTGATTAAAGCGCTATCGATATTTTCTGGGAACTCGAACCCAACCATCGCCCAAGAAATTTGCAACTACGTTGAGATACCCCTTGGTCGTTGCAATGTTACGCACTTTTCCGATGGAGAAATTTACGTTGAGATCAACGAAAATGTTCGCGGTGTAAACTGCTTCGTCGTGCAGTCAACCTGCACGCCAGTGAACCAGGCTTTGATGGAGCTGCTCATCATGATTGATGCGCTAAAGCGCGCTTCGGCAGGCAGCATCGTCGCCGTTGTTCCCTACTTCGGGTACGCACGGCAAGATCGCAAAGTAAAACCACGGACACCAATCACAGCGAAGCTTGTCGCAGATCTAATTTCTGCGGCCGGTGCGGACCGGGTTCTGTCAACGGATTTGCATGCGGGCCAGATCCAAGGCTTTTTTAACATTCCATTCGATCATTTATTCGCCATGCCTGTTTTCATCGACGAACTACGGGGTGGCGCAAAAGGCTCCGATATCGTGGTTGTCTCGCCAGACGCAGGCGGCGTCGAGCGAGCTCGTGCTTACTCCAAGCGACTTGGCGCCTCGATGGCGATTATCGATAAGCGTCGATCTGCCCCGAATGTTTCCGAGGTAATGAACGTTGTCGGAAGCGTAGACGGCAAGCGAGCCATCATCGTGGACGATATTATCGATACTGCCGGGACCCTTTGTAATGCTGCTCAGGCTGTCATTGACGCTGGCGCCACATCGGTAACAGCGTGCGCCACTCATGCAGTTTTCTCGGGTGAGGCGATTTCTCGGATTGAGTCATCTCCTCTTGAGGCTTGCGTTGTGACAAACACAGTCCCGCAGCCAGAGGGTGCCATTAAGCCCGGCGGCAAAGTTCGCGTTCTATCAGTCTCCAGGCTGCTCGGAGAAGCCGTTAAGCGTATTCATCACGGAGATTCAATTTCTTCGCTGTTTATCTAGTTCTCAGTTCAACAATTTTTACACTCGTTACCCCACACGCATTTTATAAAAGAGGAAATCATGGAAGTCGGAAAACTCAGCGTTAAACTTCGCAGTAAGACAGGCAAAGGCATTAGTCGCTCACTGCGTCGAGAAGGTTTAGTCCCCGGTGTTTGTTACGGCGCAGGGCTTTCCGCTCCGCTCAAGATAACCGTACACCCCAAAGCTCTGAAAGCTTCGCTTGATCCAGACAAGGGCAAGAACACGGTGATTGATGTGCAAGTTGAGGGTGGAGAAAATCAACACATGAAGGCGATGCTATGGGACTACCAGGTCGATCCCATTCGGCGCGACGTCATTCACTTTGACCTCATTGCCATCGACTCTGAAAAGAAAATTGAGTTTGATATTCCGCTTGAGGTAACTGGGAAGGCAGTTGGTTTTGTCGAAGGCGGCCAACTTCACTTCGTTCGACGTGACATACCGGTTCGGTGTCGACCTCAAGACGTGCCTGTGAAATTTGTACTCGATATCACGGCCATGGAACTTGGCGCGGTCATGTACGCGAAGGAATTGGACCTACCAGATGGTGTAGAGCTCACCCTTCCAGAAGACTTCGGCCTTCTCACCATGAGCTCCGGTGCTTCTAAAGAAGTTGAAGCTGCCCCTGGAGCCGATGACGAGGCTGCAGCAGAGGGCGATGCGCCGGCTGGAGACGCTGCGGACAAAGACAACAAGGACGGAGAAAAGAAGGCAGACAGCTAGGCTGACTGCCGTTGCTACTCGGTTATTATGTGGATGGTCGTCGGTCTCGGAAATCCTGGTCCCCGCTATGCGGGGACGCGACACAACGCGGGCTTCATGGTTGTGGATGAACTGGCGCGCCGTCATCGCGGCACATTTAAGTCAAAAATGGGTGCTGATACCTCCACTGTCTCTATCGGAACAGAGAGAGTAACGCTGACCAAGCCTATGGAGTTCATGAACAAGAGCGGGTATGCGGTTGCCAGGAACGCTCAGTTTGTAAAAAGCAGCCCTGAGACCATGGTCGTCGTCCATGACGAAGCTGATATCGGTTTTGATACCCTTAAAGTTAAATCAGCTGGTGGACACGGCGGGCATAACGGTCTTCGTTCCATATTTGCACAATTTGGCAGCCAAGATTTTGCTCGAGTACGAGTCGGAGTCGGTAAACCCCAGATTGTTACGGACGATGAAGGGAAGGCCATAGGAAGTAAGGGAAGCGTCGCCGACTTTTTACTCTCTGATTTCTCCGCCCCAGAGAAAGCGAAACTTGACCAATTGATTTCCCGAGCTGCCGACGCAACGGAAGCTGTGGTTAGCTTAGGCGTCAAAGAAGCAATGAATCGATTTAACGGAGGTGCATCAGCACCGGCAAACTAGTTTATAAAAGTGCCCTTCTGGGTTGGCTTTCATGGTGAAAGTTGTCTCGAAGGGGTGCTCCTTGCTCGTATCAAGAAGATGCGGGCTTTAATATCCAAAAGGAGAAACGAATGACACAACTGACAAGCCTGGCCGACGCGCCAAATACGCTTCGGGAATATGAGACGATCTATATTCTGAGGCCTAATACATCTAATGACCAAGTCGGAGACGTTAACGGCCGTGTCCGTGAGATTATTGAATCCCGCGGTGGCAAAGTAGTGAACGTTGACAACTGGGGTAAGCGTCGTCTCGCATACGAAATCAAGAAAGAACTGCGAGGTATTTACCTCTACTGGCAGTACCTGGGTTCTCCCGACATTGTCACTGAGTTCGAGCGAAATATGAGAATGATAGATTCCGTTATTCGCTACATGACGGTGAAGATAGATTCGAATGTTGATCCTTCCGCTCGGCCAACAGAAGTCGACGCTGAGACATACGAGAAGGCAGCAGTTACAGCAGCTGACGAAGAGGAGCTTATGCTGCGTCGAAGCGACGACGGTGCTGAAGCCCAAGAAGCCAAAAGTGAAGATCAAGAAGGATCTAGCGAAGAACCTGAAACCACCGAAGCCGAAGCTGGCAATGAAAAAGCAGATGCTGAAGCCGAAGAAGCCCCAGCGACAGAGGAGAAATAACGATGCAAGATTTCAACGACGATTACGGACGAAAAAATAAAGGTGGAGATGACGTTGGTATTTCACGCAGACGTTCATGTCCTGTCCTCGGCAATCCAGAAGTAAAACTGGACTACAAAGATCCACAGATGTTGAGGAACTTTGTCACCGAGCGTGGCAAATTAATTCCAAGAAGAGTTTCGGGAACATCAGCAAAAGGGCAACGCGCTGTTGCACTTGCCGTAAGACGCGCCCGAATGATCGCCCTTATTCCTTTTGCAGTGACCGGAAAGTAGGAAGTATGCAGCTTATTTTGAAACAAACGGTTCCCCACTTGGGTGGCGCCGGTGAGTTGGTAACAGTGAAAGCTGGCTACGGGCGAAATTATCTCCTTCCTCAGGGGCTGGCAGTGCTAGCTACAGCTCGCAACAAGTCTCAGCTGGAACACAATCGGCGGATCATAGAAAGGCGCATAGCCCAAGAGACTGCGGTAGCTGAGGGAGTAGCAAACCGACTTAACGGCATGACTCTTCAGTTTGAGCGACTTGTAGGTGAGGACGGAAAGCTCTTCGGATCGGTGACCAACCGCGACATCACGGAACAACTCACCAAGGCTAAGATTGATATCGATCACAAAAAGGTCGTTCTCAAGGAGCCTGTCAAGGCGCTTGGGAAGTACGAAGTAGATATTCGCGTTAGCTCAGAAGTCACGGCCGCTTTGAAGTTCATCGTTGTCGGCAAGGAGTCGGAGTAAAAGACTGGTTGGTGTATGAAGCTATCCGCATCTCGCGGGTAGCTCTCGTCTCCTTGGAAGACCTTAATGGAACCGTCTAGCAGAACACTTCCGCATAGTTTGGATGCGGAAGCGTCGATTCTCGGCGGAATCTTACTTCGCAACGAAGTTTTGACGTTGCTGGATAATCTGGAAGCAGATGACTTCTACGATCCGAAACACCAGGCAGTCTTTCAAGCGATGCGAGATTTGGAGGCTGCCACCAATCCAATTGATCCAGTCACACTGGAAAACAAGTTAGATCAAGCGGGCAAGCTGCAAGCCATTGGAGGGTTATCTTTTCTCTCTGATTTGGCGATGAAGGTTCCGACGGCGGACAATGTCGCTTACTACGCTCAGATCGTTCGCGACAAGCACGCTGCACGGCGCTTGGTTCTCGCGTCGGCTGAAGTGTCTGCCCGCGGCTATGAGGACTTTGGCGATATCCAGGAGTACCTGGACGAAGCAGAATCGAAAATTTTTGAAGTCACCCAACGAACACAGCGTGGCGGGCCTGAGCATATAAAACCGTTGCTCAAGAATGTCTTCAAGAGCTTGGATAGCCGTTTCAAAGCGGAGGGAGGAATCACTGGTATTCCATCCGGCTTTGCCGATCTCGATAAATGTACAGCAGGCCTTCAACCAACTGAACTCGTGATTCTCGCTGCACGCCCGGCCATGGGAAAAACTTCATTTGCACTTTCGATGGCGCGAAATTGCGCGGTTGGCGCCGGTTGGCCGGTAGCACTTTTTTCCCTAGAGATGTCGTCGGAGCAGCTCGCGGAACGTTTGCTTTGCGCGGAAGCAGCTGTCGATTCGCAAGCACTCAGGCAGGGACGGTTGGTTGCGCGCGACATGACCAACTTGACTTACGCAGCTGATACTCTTTCGAAAGCACCCATTCTGATCGACGATACACCTGCGTTGACGTTGCGCGAACTGAGAGCGCGCAGCCGTCGTTTCATCGCTGACAAGAACATCATGGGCGATAAGAAATCGGGCCTGATCATCATTGACTACCTGCAGCTCATGAGCGGGAGTGCTTCAGCGAGAAGATCGGGAAGTCGTGAACAGGAGATCTCCGAAATTTCACGAGGTTTAAAAGCGCTGGCAAAAGAACTTGAATGTCCAGTAGTCGCTCTTTCCCAGCTAAACCGTAGTCTCGAGTCGAGAGAAAATAAGCGTCCGCATTTAGCTGATCTTCGCGAGTCAGGAGCAATCGAGCAAGATGCTGATATGATTATGTTTATATATAGGGACGTCGTCTATAACCCCGATACTGAGCACAAGAATATTGCTGAGGTCATCATCGGTAAGAATCGACACGGCGCTACCGATACCGTACGTACACGCTTCGACGGAAAATTCACGCGATTCAGTGACCTCTCTAGCCGCGGTGAAGAAGACCAGTTTTAACAATGCACTTGGTTGAAACTGGATCTCATCTCAGAAAAAGCCAATATTAGCTCCTCCAGTGGCAAGTTTGTCAAAGGGGCTCGTTGTCGACAGATACCGTATTGAAGAACCAATCGGTTCTGGATCGATGGGGGATGTGGTCGGTGCAACAGATATTGATTTGCGGCGTTCGGTGGCTATCAAAATCTTAAGTGAGCGCCACCGCGACGATGAAGAATTGCGGGCACGTTTTGCTAGAGAAGGCCGTGCGGTCGCGGCTATATCCCACCCCAATGTTGTGCAGGTCTTCACTACTGGCGTTTTTGATGATCGTCCTTACATCGCTATGGAGCTCCTACGTGGAGTGGACTTGGGCTCCGTCATAACAGAACAAGGACCTATGTCTTCTGCGCAGGCTGCGACAGCGATTCTCGATGCTGCAAAAGGTCTCGAGGCAGCCGCAGAAGCCAACCTAATCCACCGCGACGTGAAACCTTCTAACCTTGTTCTCCTCGAGTCTGGTCTGGTTAAAGTAACAGACTTTGGTCTTGCCAAGCCGGTCGGCCCCGAGGATGGACCCGCGTTGACCGCCATGGGGGTAGTTGTTGGAACACCGGACTACATCGCCCCCGAGCAAGCCCAAGGAGAGAAGATTGACGAGAGGGCTGATATTTACAGCCTAGGGGGAACTCTTTACTTCTTATTGACCGGAACGCCACCTTTTCGAACCGGAAAAACGAAGGAGGATAAATACCTAAAGGTCATTGCTCGCCACATCAAAGATCCAAGGCCGGATCCACGAAAGAAAAATTCTGCAGTAGACGAGGAACTTGCTCGGCTTTCTATGGAGATGATGGGGAAAAAGCCCGCCAACAGACCTTCTTTTTCTCAGTTGAAATCGAGGCTCGAGGGTATTTGCAATACCATTGCGAGTCGCTCAGGTTCTGTGCGAGCTCCTTTGAAAGCCGAGGCAAAGAACGCCAGACCTGCATTAGAACCGACTCCTTTTCTGGGTAGTAAGTTGGCGACAGAGCCGAAAGTCGCCCTTCCGAACCCTTCTTCGAGTTCATGGGACCCAAATCAGTTTTCTCGTGGACCCCGCCGCCGTCTGTTTGCCGCGGGGCTTTTGGTTGCAGGTTTGGCGGCTGGCGCTTGGTTCCTCTTTGGGGCGAATGGAAAGGATGAACCCGCGCAATCGGAATCAACCAGCCAGCCCTCCTTAGAAGAAGCTGCACCCACTGTTCTCGACTCTCCCAAACCTGAGCGTATGCTTCCTGTTCCCCCGAAAGGGATGGCTCTGGTTTTCAAGGGAGAATCTCCGGCATTCTTTTGTATGAAGAAGCCTGTTTCCGGAAGACAGTACGCCCGAGTTTTTCGTAAGAAAAAAGTGAAGTCCAAGAAACGAAAACCCATTGTCTCTGTTTCATATGAGTATGCCCGTGCCTTTGCAGAGGCGTCGAAAGCGCGCCTGCCCACCGCGAAAGAGCGCAGACTCTGTCTGAAAACACCGGGGGTAGTGGATGCTGCACCCCTCTCTGAGTGGTTGAAGGAGACCAAAGCTCACCGCGGTAGCAAGAAGCCATCCTTTTCGAGTGGGAAGGTAATTTTCAGGGACCCGGGGCCGAGCGACGACGTGACCTTTCGTTTAGTTCGAAAACTGCCGTAATGCTGGGCGGTTGCCCGACTCTAATGGGAGCCAAATAGGGCGTAGGTGGAGTGGATTGCGGCGTGTATAGTCGCGCCGGTTCGATGAGTGAAAATGGCTACGATATCGACCGCTTGGTGGATCTGATAGCTGCGAAAGTGGAAGCTAAGCTCTCTGGGCATCCTGGCACAAGTGGAGGAAACACGTCTGGGCTTTGCTTGGACGACAGTGAGCAAGACTGCGGTTCCTGCGGCGCATGTGTTGTTAGGCGCCCTTGGTCAGTCCGAGCGCTAGAGAGTGCCGGGGCGGCCCGAGTCGGTGCACCTGCTGGAATCGGCAAGGTTGAAGGTCAGCTGGCTCAAATGATTGATCACACTCTTTTGAAGCCCGATGTGACTCGTCAACAAATTGTCACCTTATGCGAAGAAGCGAAAAAGTATTCATTTGCATCTGTGTGCGTCAACTCTTCGTGGGTCCCTGTGGCTAAGTCGCTTCTAGCGGGTACGCCAGTTATGGTTTGTGCGGTTGTCGGTTTCCCGCTTGGCGCCATGACACCGACAGCCAAAGCATATGAAGCGCGTGACGCGGTACGCCAGGGGGCAAGCGAAATTGACATGGTGATAAACGTCGGGGCGTTGAAGTCTCGCGATTATGAGACGGTTTTCGAGGACATTTGTCGAGTCGTCAAAGCTGCTAGACCCTCCACCGTCAAGGTCATCTTGGAAACGGGGTCCCTGACTGAAGAAGAAAAAATCGCTGGATGCACCTTGTCAAAACTCGCTGGTGCTGCGTTCGTAAAAACTTCAACTGGGTTTGGAAAAGGTGGCGCCACAGTTGAAGACATCGCCCTCATGCGGAAAGTGGTTGGTTCGAGTATGGGCGTCAAGGCTTCTGGCGGCGTTCGCTCGGCCGACGATGTGGAGAAAATGCGTTTAGCCGGTGCCACGCGAATTGGAGCTTCAGCCTCTGTGGCTATTGTGACTGGCAAGACTAGTAAAGGCGGATACTAAGTGGCTTTGCATAAGGGACGGGTAGTCTTGCTTGTAATGGACTCTGTTGGAGTGGGAGCAACTCCAGATGCTAGCAACTATGGGGATGAGGCTGCCAACACACTCGCTCACGTTGCCAGCTTCGTCGGAGGTGCAACGCTGCCCACCCTCCAATCTTTAGGACTAGGCAATATAACGTCGGTAGACGGGATGCCTCCGGTTTCTTCACCAGAGGGGGCCTATGGCAAATGTCGTGAACTCTCCGCTGGAAAAGATACCGCAACAGGGCATTGGGAAATCGCCGGTCTAAAAATTGACGCACCATTTCCGGTTTTTCCGGACGGTTTCCCTCCTGAAATTATCGATCCGTTCGTGGCACAAACGGGACGTGGCGTGCTTTGTAATAAGCCGGCATCGGGTACTGTCATTCTCGACGAGCTTGGGCCAGAGCACATGGAGACTGGAGACTTTATTGTCTACACTTCGGGAGATTCGGTTTTTCAAATCGCTGCTCATGAAGACGTCGTTCCGCTAGAGGAGCTGTACTCGGCGTGCAAAATCGCGAGAAAAATTCTAGATGCCCATCAAGTGGCCCGCGTCATTGCTCGGCCTTTTGTGGGGACAGCGCCTGGTAACTTCAAACGAACGTACAACCGAAAAGACTACGCGGTTCCTCCACCGGAGCAAACAGTTCTGGATTCTCTCGTGGAGAGTGGCCACACCGTCTATGGAGTTGGCAAAATACCCGACATTTACTGTGGACGAGGGATATCCGAAGGTATTCACACTGAAGGTAATGTCGACGGGATGAAAAAAACGGCCGCTCTCCTCGACCGAATCGATACAGGCTTTGTTTTTGTTAATTTGGTCGATTTTGACAGTCAATACGGCCATCGGCGGAACCCTTCTGGGTACTACGACTGCTTGGTGGAGTTTGACAGAGAACTGAAAAGTTTACGTGGAGGCCTGCGTAAGGACGACATCGTCATGATCACCGCAGACCACGGAAACGATCCAACACAGCCGGGCACAGATCATACTCGCGAGTATGTTCCTATCTTAGCTTTTGGTACCGAGTCGGCAGCTGGTGTCAATTTGGGCGAACGAGAGAGTTTTGCGGATATCGGAGCGACGGTAGCCGAGCTCTACGGCGTGAATGCACCGCCCTATGGCAAAAGTTTTGCCAAAGAGATTTTGGGTTAGTACAAAAATGCTACCTCAGGAACTGATTCGTCGGAAACGAGATGGGGAAAAACTCTCTGCGAATGAGATAAGAGAGTTCCTTGCCGGGGTAACTGATAACTCCATTCCGGACTACCAGGTTGCGGCCATGCTGATGGCAATTTTCTTCAGAGGCCTTGCCGATGAAGAGCTCGCTGCATGGGCAGACGCAATGCTTCACTCTGGTGAGGTTGTAGACCTTGGAGATGTTTCTGCGCCCAAGGTGGATAAACATTCCACCGGCGGAGTCGGAGACAAAATCTCTATACCGCTTGCGCCGGCGGTAGCAGCATGCGGAGTCGCAGTACCCATGGTCAGTGGTAGGGGGCTCGGGCATACCGGCGGTACGCTTGACAAACTGGAGTCCATTCCTGGCTTTAGCGTCGACCTAGACATCAATACCTTCAGGAAGAACGTCAAGGAACTTGGCACCTGCCTAATCGGCCAGACGAAGGATATCGCGCCCGCTGACAAGAGGCTTTATTCGTTACGTGATGTAACCGGGACCGTTGAATCGATTCCTCTAATAGCTTCATCTATTATGTCAAAGAAGCTCGCCGAAGGGATTGACGCTCTCGTTCTTGACGTCAAGGTGGGCGCTGGCGCATTTATGAAAGAGAAGGAGAAAGGAAGAGCTCTTTTTCGCGCGATGAAGGTAATTGGCGCTGCCAAGGGGAAACGAGTTTCTGCTCTCCTCTCGGACATGAATGCGCCCATCGGGAAAATGATAGGCAACGCTCTAGAGATAGAAGAATCCATTGACGTACTTCGTGGAAGAGGGCCTAAGGATACTGTTGAGTTAACCGTCCGACTTGGAGCTGAAATGCTTCTAGCTGCGGGTACGGTTAGTACCGCTGATGAAGGCGCTTTGAAGATCTCGGGTGTTCTAGGCAACGGCGCAGCGCTCGAAAAGTTTAGAGATGTTATTGCGGTTCAAGGGGGTGACCCTTCTGTTGTGGACAAACCGGAAACCGTCCTCCCCAAAGCAAAGAACCGAACGCCAATTGTTGCGAAACGAAATGGAGTTGTAGCTTCTATCGATGCTTTCCAAATGGGCGTTGGCGCGCTGCTTCTTGGGGCGGGGCGGAGATCTGTGACCGATAAAATCGATCCCAGTGTGGGCGTAGAGATCTGTGTTGGGGTCGGCGAAACTGTGCAAAAGGACCAACCCTTGGTTATTCTTCACGAGAATGGAAAGGGCGTGCCCGAAGCAACGGAATTGGTACACCAGGCATTTTCACTTGGAGAAAAACCGTTGGAAACACCGGACACTCGAATTCTTGAGGTGTTGCGATGAGTAATTTACTAAAGAACCTTGATGCGGCGGTGGCTGCGGTACGAGAGGCAGTTTTAGAAGGGCCCGCTCCGTCGGTTGGCGTTGTTCTCGGAAGTGGACTTGGAACGTTTGCCGAGCAGCTCTCCGAGAAAAAAGGAATCTCCTACGGGGATATTCCCGGTTTCGCTGTCTCGAAAGTGTCTGGGCATGCCGGAAAACTGTTTGCGGGCAAATGCGGAAATACCCCCTGCATGGAGCTGCAAGGGCGCGTGCACTACTACGAAGGCCACCCGCAGGAATCTGTTACTTTCGCTGTAAGGACTCTCGTTCGGCTCGGAGTGAAACGGCTTATCATCACAAATGCCGCCGGAGGATTATCGCACCCAGCTGGAACGTTGATGCTCATTTCTGACCACATCAACATGCTGCCTGAGCATCCGCTTCGTGGAACCAATTTAGAGGCGTTGGGGCCAAGGTTTCCGGACATGAGCGAGGCATACTCGTCGGCGCTACGTGAAAAAGCAAAGGAGTGCGCTGGCAAGTTAGGGGTCACACTTGCTGAGGGAGTTTACGCGGCGATGCAGGGGCCTTCATATGAGACACCAGCGGAAATTCAAATGCTGCGGACAATTGGCGCAAATGCAGTTGGAATGTCTACGGTACCTGAGGTCATTGTTGCCAACCACATGGGCGCAAAGGTCCTAGGAATCTCGTGTATCACCAACGCGGCGGCGGGTTTGGGCACGGAACCACTTAGTCATGATGAAGTAAAAGAAACGGCCAGCGAGGTTCGTCCTCAGTTTGAGAAATTGTTGTTTTCCTTGGTACAGGCCTTGGGAGAATCTAGTGACTGACTCTAACCTAATCGCTCAAGCATTGTCGGTACGGAGCAATGCGTATGCTCCTTATTCTGGCTATCAAGTAGGCGCGGCTCTCCTAGGCGAAAACAAGATGTTTACCGGGGCAAATGTCGAAAACGCGTCCTACGGCGCGACGATTTGCGCGGAACGAAGCGCTGTAACCCAGGCGATCTCGGCCGGAATCCGCCAGATAGACGTAGTTGCGATTGCGACTGAAAATTCACCTCCAGCAGCACCCTGCGGAATTTGTAGACAAGTTTTGCGTGAGTTCTGCGACGATCCTGCAAGTCTTCGTGTGCTTCTCGTGAACAGCAAGAGCGAAATCAAGGAGCTTACTTTGGCCGATCTCCTACCAAGGAGTTTCGCTGGAGATCAGCTTGATCCATGAGTGAGTTGGTTTTTCGAGGCGGGATGGTCTTGCCTGTCTCGGGTGATACACAGATTGGTATCGGTGATGTAGCTAGCCGCGACGGTGTCCTTGTTCAGGTCGGGGGAGAATACCGGCCTCAGACTTCTGATTTTGAAATCGTAGATGCGACGGGTTGTATCGTTATGCCGGGGCTCGTGCAGTCTCATGTCCATATGTGTCAGACCTTGGCGAGGGGGCAGGCTGATGATTTGGAGTTGTTGGACTGGTTGCAGCGTGTGGTTTGGCCATACGAAGCAGCGTTGAGTGAATCGCAGGCTGGAATATCTGCACGACTCGCGTGCGCCGAACTCTTACTTGGTGGAACCACTGCTGTCCTGGATATGGGTACGGTGCATCACACGGACGAGATTTTCGCTGCCGCAAAAGACTTTGGTCTTCGAGCGACAATCGGTAAAGCGATGATGGATGTCTCGGAGGACATTGTTCCACCTCGACTGCGCGAGGAGACCCGTGATTCTATTAACGAATCGGAGCGGTTGGCAAAGGATTGGCATGGGCGCTGCGGAGGAAGGCTTCGTTATGCGTTCGCGCCTCGTTTTGTGCTTTCGTGCACTGAGTCACTCCTTCGGGAGGTGTCAACGAGAGCGCGCGAGATGGGTGTCATGATCCACACCCATGCCAGCGAAAACAAAAATGAACTCGCTGTAGTCCGCGAACGAACGGGAATGGATAATGTCGAATACCTTCACAGCGTAGGAATGAGCGGGGAGCATGTTGCACTTGCTCACTGCGTATGGCTGTCGGACACAGAACAAAAAATTCTCGCGGATACCGGTACGCATCTTCTCCACTGTCCGTCCTCAAATCTAAAACTTGCATCTGGTGTGGCGGCCATTCCAGAACTCGCGGAGAAGGGTGTCTCGGTTAGCATCGGAGCGGATGGGGCACCGTGCAACAACAATTTGGATGGGTTCCTGGAAATGCGATTGGCGGCTCTCTTACACAAACCGCGTGCAGGATCGAAAGCCATGGCGGCTGCAAAAGTGCTGAGAATGGCGACCCTAGGTGGCGCCAGAGCGCTTGGTTTAGAAAAAACGATAGGCTCTTTGGAGGTTGGCAAGGCCGCCGATGTGATCGCAGTAAACGTGACCGCTCCGCACACAGTGCCAAGTACCGATCCCTTTTCAACGATCGTATACGCGTGCCGATCAAGCGACGTTAGACATGTTTCTGTTGATGGACGGTTGGTTGTACGCGACCGATTTCTTTCCGGGGTTGATGTGCCGCAACTACTTGCCGATGCGAGCTCGTCGGCAGCACAAGTCTTTTCCAAACTTGCTATTTGACAGTTTCGCCTAGAATTAGATCCATCAGTTGAGTTTCGGTTAAGGCGGAGGAAATGTGCATATGCTGAAAACGCCACGCTCCACTTTCGCTTCGGACCAGTACGTAAGTGGCTCGTAGAGGGATTCTTTGGCCATTATTACTGCCGAGAGCGTTCCCTATTTGCAAGCTCGCAGATACCCAAGCCGCCTTCGCGCTGGCGTCGACATGAATGCGAAGGCCTCTAATTTTTATTCGAGCTTTTGGGCCAAAGAAACGAGCAACTCTGGGTGGAGGCCCCCTAAACTCGCTCTCAAGTCCAAGTGAGATCAAAAGAGGGGATTCCGACGAGATCAGAGCATCCCTTTTGGGCCTTTTATTGAAACGATTCACTGTACGGGAAACACCTTGAACATGAGTCTCCAGTCCGTCCGCAAGCGCTTTGGGTACGACAGAATTTTCCAGAGAGTCGTTCTCAAAAAGTGCTGTTATTGTTCCGGGTGCTGCAGGGTACGACCAATGTTCTTGAAGTAGAAGCCAGCGACCGCCTCGGTATCGGTACACACCGCTTCGACGAATGGGAAGAGATGCGAGGTGCTCACCATGGGAAACTCGGTACGAAATTTCATCGTACACCCATCCGATGCTGGTTCCAGCAATTACCCTAACTTCTAGGTTCTTGGCAAGAAGTTGAGGGTGCTTGTCCTTGAAAAATCTCGGGTCTTCAACCGTGAGTGCATCGCTGTTTCCTGCGAACTCCATCTCAGGCTGAACCCCAAGTATTTCTATGTCTGTGTTCTTTGGAAACGCATCAACGTAAGCGTCAAGGTTCGAGAGAGTAAGCTGGCTATAGTGTTCTAGCACTGTGGCTTTCAAACTTCTCTTGAGCTCTGTTGGATTCTGGAGGGGGGCTTCTGCAGGCGCAATCTCTATGCTGGGTGTTATCCCTGGAAGGTTGCGTTCCCCGCATGCGACGAGAGCGAAAATCAAGAAGATGAAAGTAGCTCTACTCATTAAGATCCGATTTGTAATCTACGTCTTGAAGAATCGCGACGTCGGTAACCGGAATTTTCACATTCGCGTCACGATTTTCTTCGAAGATTGTCCTCGCCCCCCGTGGATAGAGGTGACTTTGGGAGAACAGAGGCCAGAAATTGCGGCCGATGAGAGGTGGGTGCCCACTCTTTCCTTCGTGGGTTGGCGAGACGAGCTTATCAGGCGCCCCCGCTTTTAAGAGTGCGGCAAGAGAACTCCTATCAACCTGTGGGTAGTCGACTGGCCAAAGAAAAGTTGCAGAAATTTCATTGAAATTCTGGATGGCGTATTCAAAACCAACTGCAATTGACGAGGACATCCCCCGGTCTGGATTGGGATTTGATGTCGTTGCGATTCCAAGTCGTTTTGCTTCGTTCTGCGCCTCGTGCTCGTGTTCACCTCCGGTGACCAATACACAGTTTGATAGGAACATTTTTGCGGTTTTGTAGATGGAATCCAAAAAACTTACGCCAGAGCTTGGCAGAATATAAGTAGCCTTACAGGCTCCGCCCAGCCGCGAACCGCGCCCAGCTGCAAGTATGACGGCACCAGTCTTTTTCATTTTTGCGGTCTGCGCTTTGCGCGCACAGAAATAAGTTCTGCAGTAACAGAAACAGCAATTTCATTCGGAGTTTCCGCACCAATATCCAAACCTATTGGGCCTCGCACTTGTGCCCAAGACTCTTCACTGGCTTTTCCGCGAAGGACCAGCCGCTGTTTGAACCTGGCGAGTTTTCCTCTACTTCCTATCACTCCAAGGTACGCGACGGTACCTAGATATTGCATCATAGATTCTAGGATTCGTTGATCGGTGGCGTGATCTCTTGTCAGTATCACGACATAGTCACTTGGTTTGAAACCTCCTATTTCGCCCGCGACATCCGAAACATTGAAGGATGATACCAGTCGATCACCGGAGTGTTCCCAAGAAGCTAAGGCACCGGTTTGATCATCGTCACAAACGACGACTTGAAAACTTGTTGAGTTGCCAAGTTGTGAGAGCGCTGAACCGACGTGACCTGCGCCAAAAATGATAAGCCTTGGCCTTGGTTTCACTGTCAATTTCACATGGGTTTCGTTTGCTTCCACGGGTAGGGAAGACGCAGAGACTTGGGAAAACTCGCTCTCGCCCGTCATCAAATTTATCGAAAGCGTCCGCTCTTCTTCTTCACTTACCTCGATTAATTTCTCTATGGCCGAACGAAAAAAGGAAACCGGAAGCATTAAGAAAGTCATACTTCCTCCGCAACACATCGCGAGATCACGAACCAAGTGGTGGGTTACGGTCGCCGATTGGGTCCCTTCACACATTTCACTCGCTTGATTGGTAACGGTGAGTTCGACCGCCCCTCCACCTATGGTTCCACTGATTCGCCCCTGTTTCCCCACCAACATTGATGCGCCGCTGTGCCTTGGCGTCGAACCCGAGGTTCTGGCGACTAAGACAAGAGTGCAGGGGGCACCTTGGGCTTCAAGAGCAAGTGCTTCCCTCGCGACCTTCAATACAGCGCCGCCATGTCAAATAGTCAAGAGGTGTTCAATTAGCTCGCGCGCGCCAGCACCTTCAGCGTTCTCGCAGACAAATTTAGGCTTCGATTCTAGATCGTCCCACCATTTTCGTACGTTCGCGACACCGACCGCTTTTTCGAAGCCCGCGAACATGGGCGCATCGTTTAACGCATCGCCAATAAAGACGTAGTCGCGCAAATCGTCTGCTTGGCCGCCGAACACTTTTTCTACGATGTGTTTACAAGCCGAGAGTTTGTCGAACTTAGGCGGGCCGAAATTTACGTGAACCGACGAACGTGTGGCCGTGAAACCTCTGGCCCGAAGTAGTTCGACAAGCTTATTTGCGTCCTCGAGCGGCAGTTTTGATTCCTCATTCCAGTCAATAGCGGAATCTACTTCTCGATACTTACTATCGCCGGACATACGAGCGCCGGGAACTTCGTCCATGGCTTCCGTGGCTGCGGTGCGCATGCGCCTCTTCCAGTCGGGCAGGGACGCCGGCGGGACGCCGTACTCCTTGCGACCATCGATAAACGAAACTCCACCGTTCTCAGTAACAACCGCGGCCACCGGCCACAGGCTAGCGATGGCTTGCCCCCAACCCGCTGGTCGACCAGTAACCAAAACCACAGGGATTCCATTTTCTGTAAGTTTATGGAGAGCTGCATACGTCGCGGCTTCGACTCGACCATCACTGGTGAGGGTCCCGTCGAGATCCGTAAACAGTGCTTTCACCGGTCCTTTGAGCTCGGAAACGGGAGCCGTCATATATTGGCTATAGCACAGGGGGCAGTTGGGATTCTCCTTTCTCATTCGCGGTAAAACGCTTCTTATTGAGAGCTGAATCGGGAGCAACGTGCCGATACAATGGGTAACCACATTGTCCCACCTGGAGGAGCGTTCAGGACCTGTGCCCGCACTGCTAGCGTCGTTGACCCCAAGCCGGTATGCTCGGATTGCGTATGAGATCCAAAGCGCATGTGGTTGCAATTGCCACTATGGTTCTTGTGTCTCTCTCTGGGGGAGTCGCTGCTGGTGATCCCGAAGTTTATCCACTTTCCCAGGTGCGGAAAGGACAGAAAGGCTTTGGGCTGACCACCTTTCAAGGCACGGAGCCAGAGAAGTTCCAATTTGAGGTGATGGGTGTGATGAAAAACTTCCTGCCGAAACTGGATATCATTCTGGTTAAGTCCGACGACAAGAAGCTTTCTGTCAGCGGCTTTTGGCGGGGAATGTCCGGTAGCCCTCTCTACCTAGATGGAAAAGTTGTTTGCGCATTTTCTTATGGGTTTCAGTTCAACAAGGTCGCTATCGGAGGTTGCACGCCAATTGCGGCCATGAAGCGGGAGGGGTTTCGCAAGCCAAGGCGCGCGCGGCGAAAAATTGTTGGGAAAAAAAGGCGAAGACTAGCGAAAGTACGTGATTCGGGCCTCTATCGCACGACGCCAAGCGCTGCGGCGAGTTTTCAAGAGTGGCTTCAGGCGGTGCCGAACGGACTTATTTCTCGTGCTATGCGTCGCGAGGCTGGGGTGGGTGAAGGGTCATGGGTATTGCAAGGGCCGCGGCCTAGTGTCGGGATTCCAACCGAACACAGCGGTGGTTTAACGCCTGCGGCGATCCCCCTTTCGCTCTCTGGTTTCTCGGCTCCGGCGTTCAAAGCTGTAAAAGACTTGATGACTGGGTATCCGCTCGCACCGATGGTTGGCGGCGGAACTGGTAGTTCAAAGGAGGGCCCATCGAAATTTACGATGGGTGGCTCTATCTCAGTCCAACTCATTCGCGGTGATATGTCCGCAGCCGGAACAGGAACGGTTTCGTATATCGGTGAAAAAGGAGTTCTTGCCTTCGGCCATCCAATGTTTCAAGCCGGTGAGCTTTACGCGCCTGTTACGTCAGCCGAGGTTCATGGAGTAATCCCGTCTGCGGCGAATGCGTTTGTCCTTGCGTCTCCAATGAAAGAGCTTGGAAGTCTCGTTCAGGATCGACAGTCGACCATCATGGCTGATACGAGCCTGCGAACGGGGATGATTCCCGTCGATATTGAAGTCACGGTGGGCAAAAAACGTGGAGACGGTGGATCCTTCTCTGTTGAAATTCTAAACAGTCGGTTTTTCACCGCGAGTCTGGCATCGGTAGCTGCCATGAACGCAACAAACTACTTTTTGCCAGACCAGGACAGGGTCACTGCCCGAATAGACTCGACAGTTTCTATTAGAGGGCACGGAACTCTTTCCTTTATTGACTACCTTCACTCATCCGCTGGCGCACTCGGTGTTGTTTCTGGCGCACGAGGCCTTCGCGCTCTGGTGCCGCTTTTGAACAACCCTTTCGAACCTGTCGAGATCGAACACGTAAAGTTGAACATTCAGGCTAACTACGACTCGAATTACGGAGATATCTCGGCTATTCGGTTGCCAACGCGTGAGCTTGAACCGGGAACTCGGTCCCATGTTTCTGTGGAATTGACTGCCTTTGACGGTGGAAAAACAGTAAAGAAGATTCCTTTCGATGTTCCCAAAGAACTAGCCGGAGACCTGATCCGCGTCGATGTGTCGGCCGGCGACGCAGCGGACTTAGTAATCGCACCGCCACAATCTTTGGGAGATCTTGTGAGGGCGTTAAAAAAGCTGCTTCCTGGAAACGTCTATGCAGTGACTCTTTATAGTGCCAACGAAGGTCTGGCAGTCGACGGAAAACTGGTGCACGATCTTCCCGCTAGCGCTCTGGACAAGTTAAAAACCTCTACAGAGTCAAAATCTTCAGGATTTATATATCAGCCTGTACATCGCTCTCTATTCAAGGCGGACAGAGTCATCAATGGTCGAATGAGTATCCTTGTAAAGGTCGCAAAAAAGTAATTCAAAAGAGGCATTGTCGATGAACTACCGGATCAATCCGCGCGTACTTTTTTTTCTAGTTTTAATGATAGGAAGTTCCGCGAACGCTGGCGTTACCTCTGTATGGAAAGTCGACTCGTTTGCGGAGTTCAACAAGGGGGAGTCCGAGGCGGCTTTCGTATCCTCGCTTGGGGAAGTGCGACCCGGGTGGACGACAAAACGTGCCGAACTGGCTATCGGTCATATCTGGGCAGTTGAAAACGATGGGCCGGTTCTTTATCTGGGGACTGACAAGCGCGGAGGCGTCTACGCCGTTCGTGGGAAGAAGGTAAAAAAACTCGCGTCCATACCTAAGGTGGTCGCCGCGGTTTCGCTAGCGAAGGTGGGACAAAAGCTCTTCGTTGGAACCATGCCGCGTGGTGAGGTTTGGGAAATAGATCTGAAGTCAAATAGACAACGGCGTGTAGCGAAATTACCGGGCGCCGAGTCGGTTTGGACTCTCGCTAGGTCAAAAGACGGTAAGAGCTTGTACGCAGGAACCGGACCTAAGGGTAAGTTGTTCCAGTTGCCTGTCAACGGGGGAAAACCTAGAATGGTTTTTGATACCGAGGACAAGAGAATCGTCTCAATGGTGGTTGCCAAAGATGGAGGCGTTTGGCTGGGTACATCCGAAGATGCCTTGGTATTCCGGTACGACCCGAAGACTCGTCGCGCGCGTGCGATGGCTGACTTTGCGGGCAATGAAGTGACTGCACTTTCTAGGTATAGGGACGGGGTGGTCGCAGCAGTAAATGACTTGAAGCCCAAAAGTGGCAATGGTCCGAAGAGTAGCAAAGCAATTGCTGTGGCAAATAAAGAAGATTCTGGCGGAGACAAAGCAGTCGAATCAGAAAACAAACCCGGAAATGAAGACGCTGCCGCAACGGGAACAGAAGCTCCGCGCAAAGGAGCACTAAAGGGATCGGGTGCAGTTTTTGTGGTTCGCAGCGACGGACGAAATCGGCAGTTGCACGCCCTCAAGAATACCTATTTTACCTCAGTCGTTGTTGGCTCTAACGGAAACGTGTACGCAGGAGCAGCAGACAAAGGGCGTGTGTATCGGATAAGCCAAGACGATGCTGTCTCCACTGTTTTCGACGTTGCTGAGAGGCGTATTGACCACCTTTTAATAGCAGGAAAAGAGTTCTCATTTCTTACCTCGGATGCGACGGCACTTTTTCGTTCGAGCGGCGCGGCGAAGAAAGCCTCGTATCTTTCGAAGGTCTTTGATGCCAAAACACAGGCACAGTTTGGCCGTTTGGTGTGGTGGGGAAAAGGGACGATTGAAATTTCAACGCGAACAGGAAATACAAGCGAGCCTGGAGCCGGCTGGAGTTCCTGGAAGAAACTTTCAGATGTCTCCAAAGCTGGGGGAGGTAGCGTTCGCGGAAAGGTGGCTGGCCCCAGTGGTCGCTACCTTCAATACAGAGCTCAGTTTAAAGGGGGTACGAAAGACGTACTTCGGCGAACCGCAATCTACTATCTGCCGCAAAACCGCCCGACACGAGTTACAAGCGTGGAACTTGGTAGTGGCGCGAAGAAGCCGAGTAAAATTACCTCCAAGAGAATTAAAGCTAGAACGCCCGTCCTGAAGGTTTCCTGGAAAGTGAAGAACGTCGATGGAGATGCGTCGACGTATCAGGTTTTGGCACGACGAGAGGGCGAAGCCCGTTGGCGGCCCATTGTTTCTGGGGCAGAGCAACTGTCATCCACGGAGTACAGTTGGAACACGGAGACTTACCCGGATGGTTACTATCGTCTTCGAGTGACTGCGAGTGATAAGTCCGCCAATATGGCTGGTCGGGAACGGACGAACTCTTTCACCACACCATTATTCCTCCTCGACAATACACGCCCGAAGGTCGCTGATTTAACGGTTAAATTTCCCGCCGTTTCAGCCCGAGCTGTTGATTCCTTAAGCGCCATTTCTCAAATGGCATATTCGATTGACGACGGTCCTTGGTTGGTTGGTTCTCCGAGAGACGGGATCTTTGATCAGCCCACCGAAATGTTGGGTGTTTCTTTACCCAAAAAACTACCGCCAGGCATTCACACTCTTGCCATACGGGTCACCGACGAGGCGGGAAACATTGGCGCAGCATCGGTTAGTTTTCGCCGTTAGTACTTCTCGACCAGCGAACACACGCCTCTAGGGCTGATCCATCTGGATTCCTCGTGCAGGCTTTGATTTGTTTGTCATCGACCATGAAGTCTATGTAGTGATAGGCCTTGGCGACATGTTCCATTCCGTCTTTAACTGTGCACGGTTTCTTTTTTCGCGTTCCGCAGCGGATATTGTAAAGAGCAGCGCCACCACCGCCGGAAACGAAGTATCGAAGACCTCCCACTTTGCCCCTTTGATACAAATGGTCATGCCCTGCTAAGAGCAGACCAACTCCGTACTTCTCGAAGAGCGGCATATATACTTCCCGTGCTAGTTTGTTCCCACCGTGTGTCCCCCGCGAAAAGGGGCCATCGTGCGTTACTGCAATGATCTCTTTCTTTGCGGTTGTTGCAGCGGCAAGATCACTCTCCAGCCACTGCAGCTGTTCGGGCTTTTCGTAGGAGTTGGAGTCGAGCATGACAATGTGCAGGAAACCCACGTCGAAAGAGTAGTAATGCTGGTTTGCTGGGCGAGATGATGGTTTGGGCCAAAGTGGAAAGAGCTCGGTCATCCGCCTGCGTTCAACGCCTGATTTTCCGAGATCGTGATTTCCGGTAACTGGGTAGTAAGGGATGCTTGAAAGCAGGTTGCCTGTGATAGCAAAGAAGCGCTGCCAATCACCTTCGTCTGTTCCCCGGTGAACCAAGTCGCCTGTAACCAACACAAAATCAGGGTTGTCTCTTTCAATGGAACGTAGAATTTGCTCGTGAATTTTGTGCCCGTCCCTCATGTCTCCATAGACCGAAAAATGGATAGGCTTGTCCGGATGCCCACCTGTTCTAAAGGAGCTCGAGGCTTTTACGGCGCTATTTATTAGAACTTCGTAAACGACGGTCTTTCCGCGGGGAAGATCTGTTAGGGAGTACGAATGCCGCTGCCTAAGTCCTTTTGTGCTTGGCACGATAGTCTTCGTTTTTTTGCCTTTTTCCCAAAAAACGACGCTGCTGCTACTCGGGATATCGGTTTCAAATTGAACAACCGCTGTGTTCTCTGTCACCTGACCTATAACCGGGGCTTGTAGCAGGCTTGGAGTTGAACTTTCATGCAGCTCCATTTCGAGTGCGGGTCCCAAACGGATACTCGATGGTCTTACGATAGCCCGAAGAGAGTTTTTCCCTTTCCGCAGTAAACCCGGGAACGTCGGAATTCGGATGGTCTCCCAATTTACGCCGTGAGGGCGAGCCGCAGGCGCCGCCAGATTGTTGTCGTCTGGGGTATTCCGGCTAGCCACTAAATTGCCATTTATCAGTATGGCAATTGAGTCTTGGTAGCGCGCTTTGACCAGCAGGATTTTTGGGACATCTGCTTTTATTTGGAACGGTGTTTCAACAATCAATGCTGAAACTCGCTCTTTCCGTGAGTCCCCAACGACGACATCGCAATTGCATTTACCTGTAGTGTCGGTGACACCGAACCTTCCACTGCCTTTGGAGGGAAGTTCCATGGTCGCTTCTTGTAGGCTGGGTAGGGCCCCACGAGTTTCCGGTAAGGAGTCAGAACCTAGAGCAATCACAGCAGAACGACCTAGGAGGATTCCTGGTCGTGGTACCCTGGTCGACGCGTATCGAAAAGACGCTCCACTGTCTATCAGCATCTCTGCCGGCGAGTTATTGGACAGAGAGCACAGAAGAGCAAAAGCAAATACCCATGGATGGGATACTTTCGCTACGTAGCGTATGAGTTTACTTCTTGCGGCGTTCGGCAGAGCGCGCAAGGTCAAACAGTTTGGCGGTTGAGAAGGTTCGAATCTTTTCCAGGTAGTCTTTGTCTTTTGCTTTTCCGACCGCGCCTGCAAGGGCATCAACCATTTTTTCCCGGTTGCCATAACGGTCTTTCACCGCACGGCTAACTTCAGCAATTCGCAATAGTTTCTGGTTTGAGACGCTGGCAAGACGGTCTTTCGCGTCTGCTGCACCATCACCAACCTCTTTCGCAGCGCTTACAACACTATCGATAAGTTTTTCTTTGCTGCCGTAAATTCGTTTAACGGTTTGCAGGGGTGACTCTTTTGTTGTCTTTTGCGTTGCCATCTTTGGTTCGTCCTTCCCTTTGGGGAGGGAAATCCTGCCCCTTTGTGCTTCCGCTGTCAACGTTCGCTGTAATATCAGCCAATTCCTTCTCAGAGAGCTCTACGGTAAATGCAACCTCCTGGTTTTCGCGGGTGACCTTTACCCTACGAATCACAGGGGCGAGTTTCACTTTCTGTGCGACAGCGGCTAGAGCACCCATTTGCGAAGAAGCCATAGTTGTTAAGGCTTCCGCGTCTGCTTCGCTTCCCATGCCTATAAAGAGGCCAGCGAAAAGTCCATCGCCCAAATCTAGGTGCCCGTAGATGGTTTGTGGCGGCGCCGAGACCGAGCTCCCAGTGGCTTCGATGAGGCCTTTCCCTACTGCTTCGGGGACGATGCCCGCTGCCCAAACCGTCGCGCCGAAATCGGTTTTTCCGAGAGCCTCTAAGCTTGGGCCGTTGGTGTCACGAGGGGCGAGCCACGCTTCTGCCGTTGAAACCAACATGACAGCCTCGCTTGCGAGTACAAAGTAGATTGGTTTTTCATTGGCCTTAGGGAGGAGCTGATAACCCCACTTGTTTCCAAAGCGTTTGGCCGTAAGTGTCCCTCCATCGCTGCTTACCCTCGCTTGAATACATGCTGTCAATGCGCCTTGGTTGAATACACCCTCGGCTCTTGCAACTAGAATTGTTCTTTCGTCTTTCAGGCCTACAAGAAGGTAAGAAAGATCTTCACCAATGCTGAACTTGCACTGTTCGCGTATCGACTTGAACTCATCTGCAAGTCCTCGATCTTTCTCAAAAAGTTTTCGAACGCCTCGCTGAACGAGAGGGGATTCTCGCAATGCCGCAGCATCCAACCCGATAACTATCTGTGATTCCGTTGGAAGGAAGGTAAGAAGTTTTCGATCCTCCGGTGAAATGTTTTTCTTGGGTGCCTCTTTTTTCTTACCGCAGCCAAGTAACGCAACGGCGAGTGCAATTGCTGCAAATATCTTCACTCGTTCACCTGTGAAGGCAACAAGGCTTTGATTGCTAGGCCAAGATTGGCTCGGTCCAAATCTCCCATAAAGCGCACATTGTTTCCGTGTTGGGTGAGGGTTATCAGATCAGCAAGTTTTTCCACTCCATCATCTCGCGAACGCAAGTCGGCCAACACATTCTCAAGGGCGCCGTATGCTGTTTTTGCATCCTCGTTGCTGCTGGTTGCGATTGCACCGTTAAATTTGCTGACCTCACCTAGGCGCAACTCAAGAAAGAGAGCGGCACGTGCTTTCTGCTTGGTAGCTGAAAGTTTGTCCAAAACCTCGTGCGAACCTCTTATCGCAACCCATGCATCAGAGGTGGTATCTACTTCTTTGAGCAGTTTTAGGAATGTGACGGGAAGGGAAACCTCTGACTGTTCACTGATAGCCACGAGCTCGTCTTCAGGTGCCGGCGCGTTGCTGAAAAGGAAGCGGTTTTCACCTAGCCAAAGGAATACATTCGTTTGGTCTCCGTTTTGGAGGCGAGAAATTGCCCCGTCGGCAGAGAGTTTCCGCTGGGGCATCTTTGCAAGGCATCCATCGAGCAATGATCTCGTAAGACCACTGACGTCGATAATGTGATGTCCGTTCTTTCTGGAAGCATATCGAATAGACTCAATATTCTCGGCAAAGGAAAACCCACAGAGCGATTCGAACCGGGCGAGGCTGGCCGATGACGCTGGTCCGAGTAACGCGTTCATCAAGCTCGGCCATTCTTCTTGACTGCGTAATTTCTTTAGGTCAAGTGAAACCAGGGTCTGGGTGTCCGCCGGGAGATGCTTAAGAGCCTGGGACGTGGAGTCCGGCATAGCTTGTTCTGTTTTCGGGGACGAATTCGTGCCGGTCGTTTGCTCTTTTGAGGTGGGTTTACAACTGGCTAGTACCATTAAAAGCAACAAGAGGCTGGGCTTTGGCGACGATGCTGCCATGAGGGTAGGCTAGCGTATTTTGCGGCTCTTAGGGTGCCTTCCCTCCGCTTTGTATCTAGGGTATGAGGATGTTTCGATGGCCTGGAAGAGACGAATGCTCAGAGGCAAATTGGTGTACGCGAAGGCAGGTTCGGATGGAGAACTCGTTTCCGAAAGTGGGCGAATCGAAATCGTTTACCAACTTGGTGGGAACGGAAAAGTGTACCGAGCTTCGGCAAAAAATTTGTCTCTACCGAACTCAGGCGGGGATGAGTTAATTGCGGAAGAAGAAGAAGGAACGGGGGGGACTGAAGCGTCCTTGGATCCCAACGGGATCGTTGTCTATACCGATGGCGCTTGCTCCGGTAACCCTGGCCCTATGGGAGCGGGAGCGGTTCTCTTAGATCGAGGTGAGCGAACGGAAATTTCTGAGTTCTTGGGAGAGGGAACAAATAATATTGCAGAGCTCACCGCAATTCTCTTGGCCCTTGAAAAAATCCCATCTTCTGAGCGCAATAGACCGGTGTTTGTTCATACGGATTCCAGCTACAGTATTGGTGTGCTTTCGAAGAATTGGAAAGCGAAAGCGAATGTAGAGCTGATCGCTCAGATCCGAGAAGTTGTCGCACAGTTTTCATCGCTCTCATTCATAAAGGTCAAAGGACACGCGGGAATACCTGAAAACGAGCGCTGCGATGAGCTAGCTGTCCAAGCTGTTGAGAACGCGAAATAGTCCTATTGGCTCGCTTCCGTTCCGCCGGTGTGATCTTCTCGACAATCGTAGCCGTTGCTGATTTGGTAGCCTGATGATTTTGCATTCTTCCCTGCTGGTCCAAATGACCTTACGGAGGCAGCAAGCTCTTCCACACTTTGGGTGCCAGTGAAGCCAGGTTTAGTAGAGCCAGCTTCCACAAGCCCATCAATATGTAGCGTCTGGGTCGGAAACGCAAAACCAACTCCGAGTTCGTGTGAGAGCCTTAGAATTTCGAGGTTGAGGTTGGAACGGGTACGAAGTTCGTCGTTCCAAGAGTCTGCAACCATAAAGCAATAGACGAGTATCTGAAGAGCAGAGTCGCCGTATTCCTTGAACTCTACCAAGTAGTAGTCTTTTCGCATTCCGGGTAGCTGGGCAATAATGGCTCGTACACCTTCACAAAACGCCTGGACTTTTTCAGGAGGCGTGTCGTAGGTAAGTCCCAACACCGTTGAGTATCGGCGGTACTTTCTCGCGCCGTAGTTATCTACCTTGGTATTGGTGATGATTGAGTTCGGCATCGTGATGATGGAATTATAAAAAGTTCGAATTCTCGTTGTTCTAAACCCTACTTCTTCAACGGTGCCTTCGGCTCCATCGACTTCCACCCAATCCCCTATTTGGAACGGCTTATCTATGAAGATCATGATCGACCCAAAGAAGTTGGCAACGGTGTCTTTTGCGGCGAGTGCGAAAGCCAAACCTCCGAGGCCCACACCGGCAAGAAGGGACGCTACATCACCTCCAAGGTTATCGAGAATAAAGAGCACACCAAGTACACTGACGATGACCTTTAGCGATTTTGTAAGTAAAGGGACCAGTTGGTCGTCCAGTTTTGTATCTGTTTTTCCAGCCTTGATGGCGAGCCAGTCGCCGAGAACGTCAATAAGGCGATAGGCCAACCAAACTACCGAGAACGCGAATAGTGCTTTCGTCGCAATAAGAGCAATTTGCGAGGCTGTAATCGGGAACAAGAGCATCGGGAAACCAACGAAGAACACCGCGGCCATACAGAGGCCTCCGATGGGGCGGTCGGCTCTTCCCATGATTTTTGTCAAATAAGGTAGGCCCGTACGTTTTCCAATCCGGCTCATATAGGTCCCGATAACGAAAACGACTATTCGCTGGACCGTGAAAGCGACGAGGACTAGAAGAAAGACGCCGAGATAGGACCAAAGTCGGACGCCTAAGAACTCGCCATGGAACCAGTCAGGTAAGTAGCCTGCTACACGGCGGGCAATGCTTGCCTGGGGAATATTTTCGACGGCCCGTTCGCTGAAAAGCCAACGACCGGTTTCAGACTTAGCGATTGGAAAGGAGGGGGCTTGTGGGGCTAGGTACTCGGCTCGCTTGGTCCGAGGATCTACATAGTCGGGGTTCGCAGTAAGCGGGTTACTGGTATCGATACGACGGCCCTCTGAATCAAGGTAGTCAATCAGCCGCCGAGATAAGGCCGCCCCCCTTTCCACACCACCAACAAGAGCTAAGTCGAAACACTGCGCTGCTTTCACATAGTCTTTTTCTTTGCCAGCCCACCAGAGCAGCTGAAGCCAGGCTTGTCTTGGCGTATTGCAGGAGCCATCAACTACTTCGCTTTCTGGCAGAAGTTCGGCGACTGTGGTTGGGGTAGCTGTTTCGTTCTGGGCTCTTGCAGGAAGAACTGCGACTGCAAAAAGCACAGAAATGAACACAATTAGCCTGCATTTCATCGGTCAACGTTAACGCACTTGACAGGAGAGCCCAACAAGCGTGCGATCACTTTATGACTGTTGCGCCCGCTCTTTTGTCGATTCTTCGCTGTCCCGAATCGAAGAAGCCGCTTATTTACTTCAACGAGGGTGACGACGGAGAGTTTCTTTTTTGTCCAGAATCCCGTCTGCGTTTCAGCGTGGACGACGATATTCCTGTCATGCTTGTAGAAGAGGCCACTCGTCTGGGGCAAGAAGAGTCCGACCAGCTTGTTGCTCTCGCCAAAAAGCGTGGACTGATCAAATAGTCTTTCTAAAGCTGATTCTTGATTGCTGTCGCAAGCTCGTCGCCATCGGGAAGTTCCCCGGGCTTCCAACCAACACCAAGTCCATGACTCTCACTTTTGGGAATAATGTGAAAATGGACGTGGAAAACTGCCTGGTGGGCAAGAGAGCCGTTGTTCTGAAGAATATTGTATTGTTTGGTCCCTGTTGCTTTCACTACGGCGCGACATAGGCGTGGCATTACTCGGCCGATGGCCGCCGAAGAATCATCACTAAGTTGATCCAGGGTCTCAGCTGGTTCTTTGGGAATGACTAGAGTGTGCCCGCGGCTGATTGGGTTGATATCTAAGAAGGCTAGTACTTTTTCGTCCTCATAGACTTTGTAGGAAGGCAATTCGCCCGAGAGGATCTTGGAAAAGATGGTTTCAGACATAGGGAAAACTACCGCGGCGTAGCGAATAGCGCGAGGGAGCAGTTTGCGGTACAAGGGTTCGGTGGCAGGAGAAAGTCGCGGCGCTGTTTTCCAAGCTTTAATGGGCAATGGTTTTTTGACCATTATTAAGGGCATTGCTTTTGCTATTTCGGGTTCAGGCGCGATGTTGTCGGAAGCAATTCACTCCTTCGCAGACACCGCAAATCAGGCCCTCTTATTTATTGGCGTGCAGCGAAGTAAAAAGCCCGCGGACAAAGAATTTCAGTACGGATACGGTGCGGACAGGTATGTCTTTGCTCTTTTATCTGCAATGGGTGTTTTTGTTCTGGGGTGTGGCGTAACCGTCTATCACGGCGTTCACTCGCTTCTGCACCCAAACGTTCCGTCCTACGGTTGGATCACAATCGTTGTACTGGCTATTTCACTCGTCGTTGACGGGGGCGTTTTCATGTCAGCCGTCCGCGAGTCAAACAAGCAGCGCGGCAGTATGGGCTGGATTGAATTTATTCGAAAGAGCACCGATCCAACTTTGATAGCGGTTCTCTTTGAGGATTTGATTGCGACTATTGGCGTTCTGGTGGCGGCTGCTGGAATCGGTCTGGCATACCTCACTGGAAATCCAATCTTCGATTCAATCAGTTCGATTCTGATTGGCCTCTTGTTGGGTTTACTTGCTATATGGCTAGGTTGGCGAAACCGTGTGCTCATTCTCGGGCCAGCGATCTCGGAGAAAAAATCAGCGGAGATTCGTTCGTATTTGGAAAAGCAACCCTCAGTCATCACGGTTCGTACTCTCCGAACTCGTATTCTAGCCGCGTCGAGTTTCGGACTTGCCGCTGAGGTTGACTATGATGGCAAAGCTCTTGGAAAGCGGCACGCGAACTGGGCGAGGGAAAATGTTCCTAAAGGCGCTACCGAAGAGGAGTGGGAAGCTTTCGCCAGTGAGTTTGGTGAACGCTTGCTAGACGCGTTGGGCCACGAGGTCGACCGTATCGAAGCCGAATTGGTAAAACAATTCCCACGGTTGCGACACGTCGACATTGAAGCGGACTGACCCGCCCACTCAAGTCTTTTGTTGAAAAATCGAACGGTTCGCTGCCCATCTTATTAGCGGCATGGCAGAGACTGCATGGCTAACTATGCCGGGCTTTAGAGCTACTACAAAGTTGTTAAACGATAGTCTTCCGTTCCACAGACGACTCAACATGGTATGCGGTTTGTTGGAACAAGAGTCCATGCTTTCGACGCCTAAGCGATGCAGCCGGTTGAGATTTTCAAACTCTGCTAGAAGCCCCGGTGAAAAGCGTTTCAGCGTTTCATCGTAGGTTGTTTTGAACGCTGAGCTGTAATCTGAATGGTGCAAATTGCACAACATGGCAATAGGTTTTCCATCCAGTTCGATTTTCAACATGCCGAGTTCCCCACTAGAGAGCATGTTCTGCGCCATCTCTTTGAAGAAGCTCCTCGTCGGACTTTGTGAGCCAAGCGCCGTGCCCTCTTTGCCTTTCCAGCCGGAAGACTCCAAGTCAAGAAATTCCTGGATCCAACTTTCTGAGGCTTCGGCTAAATCCGACTCTTGAATCGTCAAATCACCTAGTTTGGCTAGTTTTCGCTTTGCAGTGCGCATTTTTCGCTGGGTTTTTGCCGAGACATTTTTGTCGACATAATCCTGCCGGGTTTGGTCTCCAACAAAACTCTCTCGGGAGAACTCTTGTCGAATAAACATGGATAAGGAATTTTGGTGAGCGGTGTTTTGAAATAGCTGCGCGATGGGGCCGTTACCATCAACGATTTTTGCGCTTAGAAGACTTACGTGATGATCTTTGGCCAAGCTCTCGAACAAGAATTCGATTGTATCTTGCGCGCAGTCTTCGCGAATTAGCGGAGTACAGTCGAAACACTGATCGTGCTTCCAAATTTCTAAACATGAAAACGGTAGCCCGTAAATCCTTGTTTGAACTAAGGGCAGTAATGCGCAGATGACAGGTTCGCCTCTTTCAGATGCAAGACATTCAACGATAAAAACTCTGGCGTTTTGATCGTTCAAATATTTGAAAGCAGGTATCAGGAACCCTGGATCGAAGAAAGGATTTCCGCGAACCGCTGAATGTACAAGTTTGGTCCAAGCAGGACGGATTTGTTCCAGCTCTTCCGGAGTACTCAACCATCGCGACCTGAATGAAAGCGTGGACGCTGATGGTTTGTTCCAAGGATGACTGCCATCAGTACCGTCTGCTAGGCGCGCGCACATGCACGTTAATTATCGCAAATGTACCTAAGGGGAAGTCAAAGGCCAGAACAAGAGAAATGGCAACCGGTAAAACTATAAGTACCCGTGTTTAAATACTGCTCGAAATTTTTCCATACACCGGGGGAGGTTTACCCACGTTGCTTCTCCGCGAAAAATTCAGGCGAAACCGTAACGGACTCCGCTAGCTTTTCCCGGCGCTTTGCCACGCCCCCTCGCTGGTTGCTGTAGCGCCAAGGGTGGTCGGGCGGCAAGTTTAGGTTGTCTGGTAGGTAGAGCGTCGCGCAACCGGGCCCGCCGCCAGCTTTCCCGAAGAGCTCAAAAAGTGGGACCTTTTTCGTTTCTAATCCTAAGGCGTTAACGGATTTTATGTATTCATCACTCACGCCGTCGGGGACGAGTACGCCATCGTTAACTTGTCGCGAGTTTCCAGCGTACTGTTCCACGGCATCGTCTTTAGAAATTTGAACAATCTTGGCTCGGAGGGCATTGGCTACTGTTTCAGCACCGTCTCCCCAAAGTCCCTTCGAGTAGTGGACAAGAACTGACGGTGCGCCCTTTGGCCGAGCGCCGAAATGAACCGTATCACCGTGAAAGTGGGGATAGATAAGTTCGACGTAAATTCTTGCGTCTTCAGGAACTCCGGCATGGTCAGCTGCGAAGCTGACTCCTTCGCGACTGGAGCGTTTGCTCTTTGGGGCCAAGCCTTCGTCATAGTGCCCGGGAACTGCGTAGGTGAGCACGACTTGATCTCCGACCATGGCAACGTCAGCCATTCCTTCCCAACGGTGTGGGTTTTCGACGATTTTCGCTTCCTTATTGCTGGCCTGGGCCAATTCTTTGGCAATGGAAACGTAATACGGCTTCTCAGACTTCCGGTGGGCAAGCATATTGGGAAGTACAGCAGTGAGGGTGTCTTCGTTTACGACAACCCATGGGCCGTTAGCGGTAAAAACCCGACCGGTCTGTATACTGGAAATATTGCCCAGTGCTTCTTTACTGCCCTCAACTGTAATTGACCCATCGCCGTGAACAGCCAGCCGTTTCGAACCTAGAAACGGCTCGTCGACTTCTTCGAACTGAAACAACGCGTCACCGCCACAGTCCAGAACGGTTTCGCAAATTTTTGTCCATTCATCGAAGGCTCGCCTAGGCGAATACTCTAAATGTTTCACTTCGCTTTTGTAGTTTGCACCTGCTTTGTTGACCGTGACCGGAGTCGGTGGCCTCACTACAAGTAAATGCCCATGAGCGTGGCGAAGCGTTTTGTTGGCTATCACGAGGCCATACCAGCGGAGCGTTTTGCGTATTCGGACACAGCATGTACCCAAGCCTCAGATGCATTGAGTGACGGAACAAGAGTAAGTTCCTCCCCGCCTTCTTCCTGGAACTGCTCGACGGCACGCATGCCAATCTCCTCAATGGTCTCTAAACAATCTGCTACGAAAGCTGGGCAGAAAACTACGATCTTCTTCACACCCTTTGCTGCCAGCTCGGAGATGATGTGGTCGGTGTATGGTTGAATCCAGGGGGTCCGACCGAGTCGGCTTTGAAAAGCAATCGTATGGTTTTCTGCGTCGATACCAAGTTGCTTCACTAGATGCTTGGTGGTCGCTACACATTGGGCTCGGTAGCAGTTTCGGTTTGCAAAAACGATTTCGTCGCAGCAGCTTTTCGAAGCTAGGCAATGATCACCTTTCTCGTCACTCTTGACCATGTGTCGCTCCGGAAGCCCGTGGTAGGAAAAAATGACGTGGTCAGGTTTTTTCTCTGCGAGTATCGGCTGCCCGATCGCAGCAAATGCCTTTATGAAAAGAGGGTCATCGTAGAATGGCTCGAGGACATGAAGCCGGGGAACGTTCCATCTTTTTCCAGCTGCCTCGTAGACTGCCTGGATGGAGCTGCCAGTGGAAGATGCAGCGTAATGTGGGTACATTGGAAAAACATAGATTTTGTCGATACCCTCCTTCTTAAATTGGTCGAGTGTGTGTTCGATGCTGGGGGACTGATACCTCATCGCCAACTTGACACTCCATTGATCACCTAGGCTTTTGGCAACTGCTGCCTCTAAGGCTTTTCCCAAAACCAAGAGAGGAGAACCTTCATCAGTCCAAACTTGCCGGTATGCCTCGGCACTCTTGGAAGGCCGTGTCCGTAAAATGACACCGTGTAGCAAGAGGGCCCGCCCGACGGGGTTAATGTCGAGAACCCTAGGATCGGACAAGAATTCTGCTAGGTACTTTCTTACCGCACCGGATGTTGGTTGGTCGGGAGTACCGAGGTTTATGAGCAGGAGACCATTCACGCGCAGGAATGTAGCGCACAGGAGGATTGGCAACCACGGAGATGGTTACCAATCCCTGCGAAAAATTGCCGCGGGTAGAGAACCCTCTATTTGGCAGGTTTAGGCCGCGCCTTAGAAGAGGTCAAGCTGGGCGCTTCTTGGTTGACGCCAAGAGACCAGCCCTGAATCGAACCCTCATTTCCCGCCGTTCGGTCTTCGACAAGTAACTTCCACGTACCTGTTTTTAATTCCATGGGGGCAGGAATCGCTACCATAAATTCGTCGCCGCTCACGTTGTTCGCAGAATCTGCAGGGTTGAACGCTACGACGTCTAACGTGGTTCCACCGGGGGTTTGCAGTTTTATGGAGAGATCGCCACGCCACGGGTGGATGATTCCAAGACGTACGCGCAAGAACTGTACAGGAATCGGGTCGCCATCAACCTTGATTTCTAGCTCTGTGGTGAGTGTATCGGTGTCGGGAATAGTTTGGGTGGTCAAGTCTCTGTTATTGGCACCCTTTAAATTGTCCATTCCCTCGAGACCACCGCCGGGGAGGGGACTTGATGTTGTCGTCTTTGGCGCAGACATCGTTTGAATCAAACAAGCCACGTCTGGCAAGGCGGGTCGGTTTGGAAAACGTTGACCGACCGCACACAGACGCTCCTTGCGTGCTGCCCAGAGAGAGAGACGTCCATCTTTCTCAACAGTCTCAGCCCATTCCTGCAGCAGGTCGCCGAAGCCTTGGGGGTCTACGCTAACGAATTCGTTTGGTCTGGTAGCATCTGCAAGGGCAACAATTTTTCCATCTTCAACGTTATGAAGTTGACTTGGTGCCTTTTTCAAAATGCCGTCGATGACATCGGGGATAATGTCGACGTTCTTGTCATCTGTGTTGATTTCTATAGCAAAATCACCATTTCGGAAGTCTGCACGGGCCGTCCGCCACAAACCGCAGCGAAATTGCGACAATGTGGGTCGTTTCCAGTCCAACGCGAAGATCCGCAAGACATCAAGCGGCGTGATGGCACGAAGGCCAAGAAGTTTTCGCTGTAGTTCCACGTCCACGTTTCCGCGTACGGGAAGCAGTTGAAGAGGTTCTTCCTGTATTACCGTGTTGGCTCCGCCCAAAATGACCTCGCCGGCAAAAACATCTTCGTCTAAACCGTCTATATCAACAGGTTCAACAGGTTCATCTTCATTGCCACCCTCTGGAGTTTCTGAATCGTCTGGGCCGGCAAACCGAATTTTCTTGTCGTTGATCCAACTCCATGGCCAGGTTGGGTTGAGCTTTAAGAATGCGTCGCGAGTCCCTGCTGCGATGATCGTGTCCGTGCTTAGGAATCCACTGTCGTGATCCTCTGAGACGTAGTTCACTTGCTCAGCACAGAACAGTGGTCTGACAAGCGCCATGGTTTCTTCCACTGTCGCGTCGTTCTTTCTGGTCTTAGCGCGTTTCGTGACAACACGATGGCTCTGTCCGCGGCGAACCACTTGTTCAAAGTCGGCTACCGAGGTGAGGTTCGCGTTCTCGATAATTTCTCTGTAGGCCGGGGCTAAGTCTTCTTCGTTTGGTGCTGGTGTTCTTGTCAACGCTTCCGGCAACTCGAAAGTGTGGTTCGGGAACTTGGTCTCAGCTTGCCAGTGCGGCCAAGGCTGCGTTAGCTCGTTCATGACGGGGGTCATGGGCATGAAGTCGCTGTCTAGATCTGGTGGCGTTTTGTGGCATTCCTCGCAACGTTGGGGCTCTACTTCAACCTGGACCTCGTCGCTACCATCGATAGGTAGCATTGCGTAGAAAACATAACGGTCTTGGTCGTTGTCCCACGCAAACATCTCCAGATTCGTTGGATCGATATCCACTCGGTGATTTGGGTCGGACGGATCAAGCGCGTTATTTGGGTGTTGGAAGGACGCAGCGATGAAAAATTCAGCCGCCCTTTTGTCGTTCTTGCAAAGGGTACTGATGAGTCTCGGAAAAGCTCCTCCGCCAAAGAGGTCGTCTGATAGGGTAAACGTTCGTGCCGAGTCAAAACCGCATTCTGCACCGCCTCTACCTTCGGCTACTCGTTCGTCTGCTATCCCGCGAAGTGCGTCGAGGTAATTGGTTGTCATTCGCCCGTCATCCGTCATGTCCGAGGACGCCAACCAGCGTGAAATCACGTTGTCTGAACCCGTGAGTTCCGCCCGGACATCAACATTTGATGTCGGCGTTCCAACGGAGCCTAAGAATGCCTCGCTTTCCGAAGCAGTTTCTACTGGGGCTACGTCTTCGGACGGAGCTGCGCAAGAAGTGGATAGCAGCAACGAAAGTGCAAATATGGGTTGGAGTTGGCGGGGCATTTGGAAACTTTCTGAGAGCAATCTCCGCGCCATTTCTAGTGACACGTTGCGGTTGTTTCTCATTGGGGGCTTGGAAGGATGAAGGTTGAACGGAAGCTACGGGGGCTGGGCGGCTTGAGTGGCCACTGTATTTGGGGGTCGGTCGGTTGGGAGTTTCTTCGGGCTTAGCAGGGCCAAACGGGCCTGTTCCGCTTTCGAGCTGGTCGGTAGCACTCTCTGTGAGCGGTTGTCCAATCCGGTAGAACTCGATCTTTTTACGAGGGCATAAGTTTTCTTTACCGTTGCTACTTACCCGCTTTTAAGAGCTTGGGGCATGCTTTTGTGAGCCGCTCCATGGTGGATTTGTGTAGCTCTGTAAAGTAAGGCTGTTTGTGGAAATGCAGCATTACAGGAACTTCCATTGCCTTATGCCCCGGAACAATTCGCAGTCGCGAGTCGTTTGCGACGAGGTGGCGTGAAACGATTCCTCGGCCCAGGCCTGCTGCGACGCCATCAATCAAGGCGTAGATTTCATCCATAAACGCCCGCCTATATTCTGGGACTTTTGCGTTCTGCGACCTTAGAAAACGGTCCGTGACTGTGTCGTCTGGATCGTGGTCGATGTAAAGATGTCGGTCAACTGGGAACTCAACGCTCTCAACCATGACGTACTCTTCCACCCCAAGTTGAACCGTTTCGATGTCCCCGCGGTGTATCTCGGAATCCATCACCACGAAGTCGACTTGGCCGGTGTTTAACATCTCTGGCAAATGACGCATCTCCGCATTCTGGAGATGGGGTTGGACGTTCGGATTTTCGCGAAGGAGTGGCGCTAGAGCAGGTGTAATCACCGATCTAATGACTGATGAATATCCGCCAATTCGCAGCACACCGCCCAAACCTTCCTCCGCTTTTCCTCGCAGTCGAAGCATGAGCTCCTGTTCGAGCGAAAAACGTGCCTGGGAGTATTGGAGTAGGGTCTGCCCAGCTTCAGTCAGTTGGACTCCCCGCGGCATGCGTACGAAAAGAGTCAGGTCCAACTCTTCTTCTAGCGCCTTAATTCGCTGGCTAAGGGCAGATTGCGTGATGAACAAATCTTTTGCTGCCTGCGAAAAATTGAGTGTTTGCGCTGCGGCGAAAAACGCATCTAGGTGGAGCGATGACAGTCCCATAAGAGAGGCTAATGGTAAGCGGCTTCCTTGCAAGGGGCAGTCTTAGTCCTATGACCTTTCCTCACAGAACAGTATAACCTATCGAAACTAATAGGGGCTGGGGGGAGCACTTTGAGAACCATCAGTCGAGGTTCTGAGCCGTTGCGTAGGCAGTAAGTAGGCTGTTTGCTAGTCGAGGATTCGCGTTCTTCTTGGGACCTAGGCTGGGTATGGTTGCGCCGTCGTGTCTGAGGAACCGCCGCTACCCTCTCAAGAACATCGTTTTGGCGATGCTCCGCTTCTAAATGAAGCCGCGCTGTATTGGCGTCGTGAGTTGGTGTTTACTGTGCTTTCTGCACTGTTCATAGGCAGCCTGGCGATGCTGAATATCATCGGCGTAACCAAGTTTTTGGATTTTAGTTTTCGTATTCCAGGAACCGATTGGATCGTTCCAATGCCTCTAGCGGTTGGCGTGCTCCCATACCCTGTTACGTTTCTTTGTACTGATTTTATTTCAGAACTGTATGGTCGACGTAGAGCCAATCTTTTGGTCCTAGTGGGGTTCATAATAAATCTCTGGGTTGCTCTGGTTCTTTGGCTCGGTGGGGTCCTACCAGGTGCTCCAAGCCCGACGTTCGACGGCTTGCAGCGCCTCGCCTTTAGCGCGATCACGGCATCAATGGTGGCCTATGTTGTGGCCCAGACCATAGATGTTCAACTCTTCCATTTCTGGAAGAGGGTGACGAAAGGGCGGCATCTCTGGCTCCGAAACAATGGCTCGACGCTGATCAGCCAGGCTGTAGATACGGTGGCGGTCATTTTGATAACCCACTTCCTCGCCGGTGCGCTTCCTTTGGAGGCCGGGATTCCTTTATGGTCCCAATTGTGGAGCTTTATAGTGGCAGGCTATGTATTTAAACTGTTGGTTGGGCTTGTAGATACGATTCCCTTTTATTTCGGTGTAGCCTGGCTCAGCCGATATCTTCGATTACCTCCACCCGGAGAGATGTCTGCTTAAAGGAAACCATGATTCGACAGCGACCCATTCAAATTCTCGTTGGACTATTGACGCTCACGTACCTGTCTTCCATGGCTCTTGCTCAGCGTAAGTACCCGGTTTCCATCCAGTCTAAGCCATCAAAGGCAACGATCTACTTCGATGTTGGTGACAAGGGATACGTAAAGAAGACTCCCTATAAGGGCCGGTTGCCGGCGGGAAAGTACTCGATTGTTTTTGAGCTTGAAGGGTACGAGGATACCGTCCGGACTTTCACGGTTAAGAAGCGTCGTCGAAGACAGAAGTTTATCGCCACTTTTTCCGATGGCCGCGATGCTTTTCTTCGAATGAGAGTTAAAGAGAGCGGTGTCAAATCGTTCAAGATTGATGAAGTCGAGCTAGAGCTAACTGGCGAACCCTACAAGGTAAAGGCTGGCGATCGATGCATTGAGGTTGTCCTCAATGATGGGCGCGAGTTTGCCGACTGCGTAACTCTCTCTCCTGGTCAAACGAAGAAGGTCGTAGCACGTTTCAAGAAACCCAAGAAAGTAGTAACGACGGTTGACTCCGATCCTGTTGACGACGGAGACGACCCGCTCGCGCTTTCAAACTCTCAGACTCGTGAGGAAGAACGACCCCGAACGGGAACAAGAGGACCGTTTATCGTTGCCGGTTTAGCTATTGAGTCGGGCGGGCGTCATTTTCGTTTCAAATCGGCTGTTGGAAACCTGAGACCGTATGACGCCTTTGGTCTCCCGCTTGGCTTGATTGACGTAGAGCTTTTCCCGCTTGCGTTTATGAAGACGAAGCTGCTCCGGCATCTAGCGCTTACTGGCAGCGCCCGTTATGCGTTCCCGTTCAGTTCCTCGACAGGAAATGGAGGCTCCATAGATACAAATTGGTTTGGCTTTGACGTTGGCCTTAGGGCTCCTGTCTTTGTTGGAGACTCACTGATGTTTTCGGTAGATGTCGCATACAATGCGGAGAAGTTTGACTTTGACGATGGCGACAACAACGCTCAGATAGGAATTGGTGCAGAAGTACCAGGCGTGAATTATCGATCCGTACGACTAGGTTTGGACACTCGTTTTTTGATCTCTTCGACGCTTACTCTCATGTTCGACGCTGGCTTTAACTTTGTCACTCAGGTTGGACCGGTTGAAGACATTTTAGGCCCTGATACGGCTTTCGGAATCTCTTCGCAATTGGGAGTCGGTTGGCAGTTGATGCGGTTGCTTGAACTGCGACTTACCGCGCGATATTCCTACTATGGACTTACTTTCGATCAAGGTAACGGGGGCGGAGCGCAACAGGCAGATGGCGGAACCGACCAGCTTTTTGGGATCTCTCTTGGCGCCTTCACCAGCTTCTGATTGCGCTGGCTAGGAAGTCATCTTTGGCTCTGCTACGGTTCCTTTGATGATTGACCTCTACACGGCAGCAACGCCAAACGGACATAAAATCTCGGTTATGTTGGAAGAGGTGGGATTGGCGTACCAAACCCACCCTATTAATCTTGGCAAAAGAGAACAAAAACAGGATTGGTTTCTAAAACTAAATCCCAACGGGCGGATTCCAGTAATCGTTGACCGTGAAGAGGGAGATTTACCGGTCTTCGAGTCTGGTGCTATCCTGATTTATCTTGCCGAGAAGTCGGGGAAGCTCTTGTCGAAAGACAAGAAGGAGCGAACAAAGACGCTGCAGTGGGTGATGTTTCAAATGGGGGGGCTAGGGCCCATGATGGGACAGGCGAATGTCTTTTTTCGTTATGCGGAAGAGAAAATTCCCTTTGCAATTGAGAGATACCAAAAAGAGTCCCTTCGGCTCTTAGGAGTTCTCGATACCCGCTTGTCTCAGACCGAGTTTCTTGCGGGGGCCGACTACTCAATTGCAGATATTGCTAACTGGTGTTGGGCTCGTACCCACGCTTGGTCAGGCGTTGACGTTGCGGAACTGACCCATCTCAAACGTTGGCTGCTCGCAATTGAGGGAAGGGAGCCGGTCCAACGAGGTATTCAGGTGCCGCCGCCAGCAAAAAAAGCGGAACAGATCATAAACGTAGGTAAAGAGATTACGTAAAAATCAATCTACCTTCGCAATATTGCCGAAGGGGAGTGCCATCTGGTCGTGTTCGCCTGTTGCATATTTTTCAGCAACGTCCTCGAATGTGCTCTTGGTTTCTGGGCTGGAGCAAATCATGGCGAAGCCACCCAGCCTCTCGCCATATTCGTGCCAAGGCTCTTCACAGCCAAGGCCGGGGCGGGGATCGGCGACGAATACCTTGTCCGGTTGTTGTGCGTATCCGTAGAGAAGCATCCAGTGCTCTGCGTCTTCTAGGTAGCCAATCACAAGCTTGTCCTGGTCAATATTACGCTTGATTAAACTGAAATTGTTGTCGTAGCGAATACTGACCCGAACCCCCAACTCCCGAAGAACCCGTACCAGTGCGTTTTGTCTGGTTCCTGTTCGGTCGGTCCCAAGGCGCTCAAAGAGTGCTTGCGCGGGCACATCAATACCGAAGTAGCGAACGACCATTAGCGCGCATACAAAACCGCAGGAATACGAACGCGCCTGCCGAAAGCCGCAGATTGGAAGGGTTACGTCGTTTGGTCCTTCCGCCCTCTTGGCCACGAAAGGTGGGGCCCAGTATGGGTGAGGTGTTTTAGGCAAGGATTGGCGCAGAGCCTATCAAATACGGACGATATCTCGGACGCTTCTATCTCCAAATATCTGTAAACACGTGAGAAGGTAGGCGATACCCCCCTAGTCAAACTCAATTTTTTGATTTGACAGCCTGGGCCCTTCCCAGTGTGACGCTTGGGGCGCAAGGGCTTCTCTGTTGCGATCCCCAAAGTCTCGGAAGCGGACACGTCTGCTTAACATGAAAGTAGGGGTAACCAGAATCGACAGCAGCCCGAATATTGGTACCATTAGGATGGTTATGAGTAGAGACCCTGACGACTCGCCTGGCACGCAGGTGCTTTCGGCTTCCGCTCTGGGGCTTGAACCTGCGAATAAATCTGGGGGTGAAGCTTGCCTCATTTTATTGCACCCGCCAGGCCCGGATATTGGCAGGCGTTTCCGCTTGGATCTCAAATATTATTCTGTTGGTCGCGGGTCTGACTCTGACTTAATGGTTCCTCGTGATGCTGTTTCACGTAAACATGCAGAATTGATTTGCGATGACGATGGAAAATGGTCGGTTGAGGATCAAGGGTCTACCAACGGAACTTTTATCAATGAAATTCGGAGCAAGCAGCATGACTTGCGGGATGGCGATCAGATTCGATTTGGTGATGCCATCTACAAGTTTCTCATCGGGGAAAACGTTGAGAACGCTTATCACGAAGAAATTTACCGAATGACCATTATGGACGGTTTGACGGGCGTCCATAACAAGAGATATTTTCTAGAGTTTTTAGAACGGGAATTGGCTAGCGCGCAACGCCATAAACACCCACTCGCAATGGTCTTGTTTGATATCGACCATTTCAAACAAATTAACGATGAAAAAGGCCATCTCTGCGGCGACGAGGTTCTTAAACAACTTTGCGCGCGGCTAAGACCACGGATGCGGCGTGAAGATCTTCTTGCCCGCTACGGAGGTGAGGAATTCGCGTGTATCTTGACTATAACGACCCTGGAAGGGGGAGTTACGTTCGCGGAAGCGCTACGCGATTTGATTTGTAAAGAACCGTTTGAGTTCGAGGGGGACCGATTCACCGTCACAGTGAGCGCTGGTGTTGCCTGTGCAAACGGCGGTGAAGAATCCACCGGAGAGCAACTTGTCAGCCAGGCGGATCAGAACTTGTACCGGGCAAAAAACGCCGGTCGTAACCAAGTTGTACCAAATCCTTCCGACCTCACAATCCCCGGCTAGTAGAATGAACAAGAGCGACATTGTCGCCGAGATTCGTTCCGAGGCGCGTAAACAGCTCTCACGAGCTGAGGCGAATCAAAGAGAGGCGCAAGCTGGTGCCACTCACGAAGAGACCAGAGCAGAAAACGATAAAGATACGCGAGCGATCGAAGCACAGTATTTGTCTCGTGGCCTAGCCGAGCGGGTTCTTGAATGGCAAGAGGCGGTCGCTAGTCTCGAAAATATGACTACCAATTCGGTTGCGGAAGGGACAGCTATCTCGCTTTGCACTTTGATCGAAGTTGAGGATGAAGGCGGCAAGGCACGGCGCTACTTTTTGGCACCAGCAGGAGCTGGACTGAAAATCGGGACTAGCGAGGGAACTGTAATGGTGATTACGCCTAAATCTCCTCTAGGCCGAGTACTACTTGGGGCTCGTTTAGATGATGAGGTTGTTCTGAAGAGTCCCAAGGGACAGCAGACATTGATTGTCACTGCCATCGCTTGATTCACGAGCTCGCAAACGTTGCTTTCCTTGGGTAGCATGACTGGATGGGAAAGGTGCTTGAGCTAAGCGAACGCCTTTGGACTGGGCAAGTCTCGACGGAAGAACACAATCCGGTGATGAGCTACGTCGGTTTGGAGGCTCTTTCCGATGAGCTCGCTTTCGTTTGTGCCTTCGGTAACGTAACCGCCATTCATACTGATGAAGGGCTTGTTGTAATCGACACGGGTGGCAGTCTAGTGGGTCGAATCATTGTGAAAGCTTTGCGCGAGTGGAACGAAAAACTCGTCCATACTGTCGTCTACACGCATGGGCATGTTGATCACGTTTGTGGTGTTAGTGCGTTTCAAGAAGATGCTCAGGCTCGGAAGAACCCGAACTTCACCGTGATCGGTCATGAGCGGGTGGCTGCTCGTTTCGAGCGGTACAGAAGCACTGCAGGGTATAATGCCACGATCAATGCGAGGCAGTTTGGCGTCAACAGGTCCTTTTGGCCAAGAGAGTTCCGCGACCCGGATGTGGCTATGGACAAGAGTTACACTCTCTCCGTGGGCGGAGAAACGATTGAACTTAACCACGATCGCGGAGAGACTGACGATCACCTTTGGGTCTGGTGGGAGAAGAAGCGGGTGCTCTGCACTGGCGACCTCTTTATTTGGGCCTCCCCGAATTGCGGCAACCCCCAGAAGGCGCAAAGGTATCCGCGCGAATGGGCATTGGCGTTACGAAAAATGGCCGCTTTACAGCCAGAGGTTATGTTGCCCGGTCATGGTCCGCCTATTTTAGGGGAAGACCGCATCGGGAAAGCGTTGAACGATACTGCGAGCCTACTCGAGACTCTCTTCGAGCAGGTCCTTGCCATGATGAACGACGGTGCTGCCCTCAACGATATTTTGCACTCGGTTACGTATCCTGAGGAGCTTCTAGAGCAGCCCTATCTTCGGCCTGTATATGACGAGCCGAGCTTTATTGTTCGCAATATTTGGCGACTGTATGGTGGCTGGTACGACGGCAATCCAGCACGCCTAAAACCGCCTGAAGATAAAATACTTGCAGAAGCGGTCGCTAATGCGGCCGGCGGGCAGAAAGCATTAATAGTGGCCGCCGAGAAATACCTGAGCGATGAGAGCTTGGAACTCGCATGCCAGTTTGCAGAATGGGCGTATCTGGTGGAGCCAAACGATCTTTCTACAGCAATCCGCCGCAAGGTATATGGTGCCCGAGTTGAACGAGAAACGAGTTTGATGGCCAAAGGGATCTTTGGCCATGCTGCGAAAGAGTAACTTATCCTTCGTTAGTTTCCGCCGCCGCCGCTGCCATCACCGCCGCCGCCGCCGCTGCCATCACCGCCGCCGCCGCCGCCGCCATCACCACCGCCGTCACCATCACCATCACCATCACCGTCGCCATCGTCGTCGTTGCCACCTGGTGATTTGCATATGCCCATTCCGTTGCAGCCAGTGGAAGGAAGGGAACAGTCATCATCTGTTTCGCAGCCGTGGCTACATAACGGACCGCGGGAGTTGAAGGTGAAGCAGAACTCCGGCGGGTTATTGGAGCCATTGCAGAGGTCGTTCGTTGGATCGCATTCGGATAAAAAGGGCAGTTCGCCGTTGCCGCCTATCCCAGGGGCACTTGTTTCTCCGCTGGTACACGAAAAAGCCGGAAGAAAAATAATCAAAGCCAATATCACTCTCATGATTAAATTGTATCAACACTCCTCTCATGGGCTAGAAAAGTCGGAGTTTCTTCATTGGAATCAATGGAGTTGTAATGGGTTTGACTCATCTAGGTTGCCCGCATCACTCCTTGCCCCATACTTGTCTACATGATTCCACCGCCGATATTGGTCGAGCACCGTGTCCCCGTAGCGTCTTTGCGAGAGTCGCAGGAGTTGCGAATTGTGCACCTCACTGATCTGCACTGCGGGATTATGACGCCGAGCAAGCACGTGAAACACGCGGTTGCCATCGCCAACAACGCCAAGCCGGATTTGGTCGTTATGACCGGGGATTACGTTTCTCTTCACAGAAGTGAAGCAAAGAAAATGGAGGAATGTCTTTCTGGCCTGTCTGCGCCCCACGTTTTCGCGACCTTGGGAAATCACGACTACATGGCGTGTGGCGAAACGGTAGCGGGTGGATTGAGGAACTGCGGATATCAGGTCTTGCGCAATGAGACCAAACTAGTGGACGTGGGAGGGGTACGTGTCGAGATTATCGGTGTAGATGATCCAGTCACCGGAAAAGATGACTTAGCGAAAGCCTTCGAGGGAAGCGATAGGGGAAATTTGCGAGTAGTCTTGTCTCACTGTCCTGAGAGCGTTACTGCAATTGCAAAAGAGGGCGTCGATTTGGTGTTGTCGGGACACACTCACAGCGGACAAATAAACGTCTTTGGCATAGCCAAGAGAATTTTTCGGAGTATGGGGAAACGTTTCTACGGTGCGGGATTCTATGAGGTCAACGACACCATACTCTACGTCAATCCCGGCATTGGCTTTTCTGGGATCCCGGTGCGATACGGGCCGGGGACTCGGGCCGAAGTGGCTTTGCTCCGGTTGGTCGGGAGTGCCTCTTAGAGGCCGGGAGAGCATGCTACTATAGGGACCTATTGGCTACGGTCCAAGAAGCGCTTGAGGCAGGCAAATTTTTTGTTGCTTACCAACCCATCGTCGATCTTCGCACGAAAACAGTTTTCGCGTACGAGGCATTGGTCCGAAGTAAGGATGAAGACTATCCGCACCCTGGCGTCATCATCGACGCTGCGCTAAAAGCTGACTTCATGGGGGTGCTCGGCCGGAGCCTCCGGCAGATGGCAGTTGAGGGATGTCCAGACCACGCTCTGTTCTTAAATGTTCACCCGAACGAATTCGATCAAAGTTGGCTCGTGAGACCTGATGATTTCATGAACAGTCACGAGCACAGTGTTTATTTGGAAATTACCGAGTCGGTGCCCCTTTCGCACTATCAACATTGCAACTCCGTGGTTTCTGAGGTGAGGAGGCGCGGGGTAATGATTGCGATAGACGATCTCGGAGCCGGTTACTCGAACCTAAAATACATCGCCGATCTTGAGCCTGAAATTGTCAAAGTTGACCGCGGCCTTATCGCTGGGACCAAGCGTGGAAGTCGACAGCATCGGCTGGTCACATCTATTGTTGAACTTTGTGCCTCCCAGGGGGCTCGCGTCGTGGTGGAAGGTATCGAAGACGCAGAAGAGCTGCAGGCGGTTATCGAAACGGGGGCTCACTTTGCTCAAGGCTTTTTCTTGGGCCGGCCTAATGCCGAGCTCAAACCTGTGGACTGGAATAGTCTTGGGTTGAAGTAGCGTTGTGACCGCGACACCAACTGCGTCTGATATCGAATACAACTTCTACGAGACGTTTTTCTTGTCTCGCGAATTAGAGCCCTATCCTGTCCAAGAACAGGCCTTTGGGAAAATTTTCGCTGGCGAGAGCGTCATGGTCACTGTTCCTACTGGGACGGGAAAGACCATGATGGCCAAGGCAGGGCTTTACATGGCGCTAAAAGAAGGCAAGAGAGCTGTTTATACAACTCCGCTGCGGGCGTTAACCGAGGAGAAGTTTCGCGAACTCTCCGCTGACTTTGGCGAGGAGAATGTTGGGTTCGTCACTGGCGATTACGCATTTCAGCCGAAGGCGCCCATCCAAGTCATGGTCGCAGAAATTCTTTGGAATCGAGTCTACAGCGGCAAGGACGGATCGGGCTTCGATGTTGTCGCCATGGACGAAGGTCACTATTTCAATGACTTTGATAGAGGGTATGTTTGGGAGCAGACCATTATTGGTCTCGAGAAAAGTGCTCAGCTGATTGTGTTGTCGGCGACGGTTGGTCGGGCGGATGTGTTTTGCGATTGGTGTTCCCAAGTTCGAGGCGTTCCCATGGGGCTCGTAGAATCCCATGAACGGCGCGTACCTCTGCTCCATGAGTACAGAGAAGAGTATTTAATCGAGGTCATTCGCGACCTAGCCCATAAAGGTGAGGTCCCTGCAGTGGTGTTTGTTTTCGGGCGCGAGAAGTGTTTTGAAATTGCTCGTCTTCTTAAAAGCTGTCGAAGGTTTACCAGTGATGAAGAACGCGAAAAAATCATTGAGATGAGCAAAGAAGTCTTGTTGCCTGGGGGTATTAGCTCGGAGCTTACGTCCCTTTTCTCACATGGAATTGGTGTCCACCACGCGGGTATCCTCCCCAGGTATAAACAACTTGTTGAGGAAATGACGCTAGAGCGCCTTCTAAAAGTGGTCGTCTGTACCGAGACCATTTCTGCTGGAATCAATTTGCCCGCAAAACGAGTGGTGTTCCCGTCTCTCAAAAAGTACATCAAGCGGAAGGCGCGCCTCTTGACCCCAGCCGAGTTTCATCAAATGGCGGGAAGAGCGGGCCGCCCGCAATTTGATAAAGAAGGGATTGCAATTTCGCTGGCGCCGGAAGAACTAGTTCAGGAATATAGAAAGGAAGTTAAAGACGCAAAGAAGCGCGGTAAGAATGTGGATGAAGGCAAGATTCTTCGCGCGACGTACGCCCGGGCGAAAGCTGAGGCACAGCGTAAAGAAGATGTCGTCTACGACCGGGAAGAGCACAAGAAACTTGTGAACGGGGCCCCCGCAGAGCTTACGAGCAAAACTCGCATCACGTCGGAACAGATTTTGGCAATTGGGTTGCCTAATCTTGAAGAAACAGATCTCGGGGAAGAAGGTCTTGCTGCGATAGCTCCCACTCAACAGCGATTGGATATTGTTTCTGTTATCAATAATCTTCTCTTGCCAGAGCGAGAAAAACGCGAGGCTCATGGGCGACTGGCCCGTGTCACAGCAAACCTGGCAGCTTTTGACGTGGTTGATTCAAAAGGCGTACAAGTGAACGGCGACTTCATCAGAAACCTCCAAGGAATCGATGGCCTCTTCGTTTACTACGTACTTAAAAACCACACACTTTCAATTGAGCAGGCCGCAGAAATGGCCGAGTACTTGGTGGACAACGATTCCATTCAACGAATTCTTGACAGGAAACAGAACGAAAAACGACGGGCGTGGATAAAAGAACGACTTGGTGAGCGTCGAAAGGAAAATTCGCAGGTCACTTGGGAGGACGTAGAAGAAGAGTACGATGAGAAATTCCCTCGCGAGGTAACTTTTATGGAAGAGGTTCACGGCGGTTTTGCGAGCCTTTTGCCACACCCAGAATTACACGGTGGCAAGCGCCCGAAAGCGGTTTGGCGAACTATTGTCGAAGACGAATTGTCTTTTCTGGATTTTGTAAGCAAGCACGGGCTTGCCAGGGAGGAAGGATCACTTTTCAGCTATCTGATTCGGGTGCTGAAAGTTTGCCAAAAGATCCAGAAGACGACGGAAAACGCCGAATTCGCCTCCGTGGAAAACAGCATCCGCGAGTATCTCGGTGCTATCGACGCCCGTTTGCTCAACTGAAATCATTGGGCTAGCTGAGGCGCCTACGTGCGCAAATACCTACTTTGAGACATTGTGAATTTTCTAGTATTCTTAGAAGGTGCGTAGGGAAGAGGGGATGACGCTGGTGGAGTTGATGATCGTCGTGGTCATTATAGGTCTTCTTGCGGCGGTGGCGACGTTTATGTTTTCCAAGCAAACTAGGAAAGCACGGGCGGGGGAAGTCGATGCAGTCTTTGCGGAAATGGCGCTGAAACAGGAGGCTTACCGGGCGCGGAACGGCGAGTATTTTACCCATGATGATTTTTTTCCTAGTCTTGTGCCGAGTGACGTGGCCCAACCAAGTAGCGGAACAACGGCAATCGAGGCGAGCTTACGGTTGGAGCTGAAACCGAATTTGTATTGTGTCTATGTCACGGCAAATAGCTTGGACTGGCTCGAGGACGCGCTCGTGACTGGTGCAAATACCATTGAAGCTGAATTTGATATCGGTTCTGGC
>CAYPIX010000012.1:23479-50186 GCA_964410875.1 uncultured Kofleriaceae bacterium | reverse complement strand
CCCTGGTATTTTTAACCCCATCCCCATGTACCCCGAAGTACCCTCAGCTTACGACCACGCCTTGTAGGTGGTCAAGGGTCCCCAGGACGCACACGGGGTGTTTAGCCTTGCTTAGCCTTGCGCTCAGCGACCAAGCGCCCAACAAAACCTGTATCGAAATCTCCCTTGAGAAAGTCTGGGTGCCGTACCAGCCTCCTATGGAAGCCGAGGTTAGTCTGTATCCCTTCTACGACAAACTCGTCTAAACAGCGCATAGCGCGTCCTATGGCTTGCTCTCGGTTGTCGTCGTGAACAATGAGTTTAGCGATAAGTGAGTCATAGTGGGAGGGGACCACATATCCCTCGTATATGTGGGTATCGACTCTGACCCCCAAACCACCCGGCAAGTTTAAGGCCTTAATCTTTCCAGCACTCGGCGCGAAGTTCTCCGAATTCTCGGCATTAATTCGCATTTCGATCGCGTGCCCGCGAGGCTTACGCTGGGTGAAAGACAGTTTTTCCCCCGCTGCCGTTCGTATTTGCTCACGCACCAAATCAACTCCAGTTACCTCCTCAGTAATTGGATGTTCGACTTGGAGCCGTGTGTTCATCTCCATGAAGTAAAATTCGTTGTTCGCATCCATTAGGAACTCAAGCGTTCCGACGGTCTGGTAGGACAGATCGCTGGCGGCTCGCAACGCTGCCTTCAAAAGTTTTTTCCGAGTTCCCTCATCGAGAGCCGCAGACGGACATTCCTCGAGGATCTTTTGGTGACGCCTCTGCATCGAACACTCACGTTCCCCGAGGTGCGCGACATTGCCTGAACTATCACCGACGACCTGCACCTCAATGTGTCTGGGTCGCTCGCAATAGCGTTCCATGTACAGATCAGGACAACCAAACGCTGCTGCTGCTTCCGAGCGACCGGTATTGTAGCCAGAAATCAATTCTTTCTTGTTAGTGGCTATTTTCATGCCACGGCCTCCGCCACCAGCTGTCGCTTTCAGGATGATGGGAAATCCTATTTTTTTCGCTGCGGCCAAAAGCTGTTTTTCGTTTTCAAGCACGCCCGTACCTGGAAGAACTGGAACGCCTGCTGCTTCCATGCGTTCCCTCGCTCGGACTTTGTCACCCATTAGCGAAATGACGTCTGGCGAAGGACCTATCCAGTGGATGTCACACTTGCGACAAACCTCGGCAAATTCCGCGTTTTCAGACAGAAAACCGTAGCCAGGGTGAATCGCGTCGGCTCGAGTAATCTCGGCAGCCGCAATAATACTCGCGACGTTCAGGTAGCTTTGTGAAACCGGTGCAGCTCCGATGCAAACCGCTTCGTCCGCAAACTTCACATGAAGTGCATCTGCGTCGGCCACCGAATACACAGCTACGGAGCGAATCCCCATTTCCCTGAGAGCACGAATGACGCGAAGGGCGATTTCCCCCCGATTCGCAATTAATACTTTTTCAAACATGCGCTGACCTACGCGGGCTTAATTCTAAAGAGCCCTTGACCGTACTCAACAGGTTCCGCGTTCTTTACGAGGACCTCGACGACTTTTCCTGCAACATCGGCTTCGATCTCGTTCATCAGCTTCATCGCCTCAACAATACAAAGGACTTGTCCTTTTGAAACGCTGTCCCCTTCCGAGACGTAGGGAGCTGAGTCTGGGTTCGGTGCAAGATAAAACGTTCCTACAAAAGGTGAGGTCACGATGTGACCATCTACGACCTCCGCCGCTGCTGCAGGCTCTTCCCGACCCGTTGATATCGGCGCTGCTGCTGCAGGGGCAAAGCTGGCAACCGCTCCCGCCATTTGTTTACGAACCCGAACCGTCAGGTCAGGGCGCTCAACCAAGACTTCAGACAAACCGTGTTTGTCGAGAATTCCCGCGAGGCTCTTCGCCATCGCGACAGCAGAATCCTGCTCTTTTGCTGCCTTTGAAGACGACTTGCTCTTGCTTGCCTTGCTACTACTTTTAGAGCGTTTACTGGCGCCCTTTGCCGGACTCATCCCCGGAAGGTTCCACAAGTGCTAGGGCCGCGTCTAGAGCTAGATAGTAGCTAAGTGCTCCGAACCCGCTTATTAAGCCAGAGGCAGGTTCGGCGGTGATTGATCGGCGGCGAAATTCTTCCCGCCCGTGGATATTTGACAGGTGGACCTCGATACAGGGAATTGAAATCGCATCAATCGCATCTCGGATAGCAACGCTCGTATGAGAATAGCCTCCTGGGTTGATGATAAGAACATCGGAATCGCGCCCCGCCTTTTGGACCGCACTAACGATTTCCCCTTCCAAATTCGACTGCAGAGCCTTGAGCGTGGCCCCGCCCTTCGTTGCGCGAAGTTCGAGCTCTTGGTTTATTTCATCCAGCGTCTCGGTCCCGTACATGGACGGATCGCGGGTTCCGAGAAGGTTGAGGTTTGGCCCGTGAATAACCTGTACCTTTTTGGGCACGTCACTCACGAGTTCTTTCGCCTACAGCTCTTTCGAAAGAGCCGGCTGCGCTAAGCGCATCAAGAATCGGCACTTGCCAAAGTTTGCCTCTTTATCGAGAGCAACGGCCAGGAAGTATTCATCGCTCAACATGCGAATCACCATGGTCAGGGACTCGGCTCCGACTGTGAACTCTCCAAGCTCGCCAACTTCCATGCTCGCACTGGCTTTTTTGATTTGGCCAAGAATGAAAGAGAACTCCATCCCCAAGGAATTAATATCGAGGGTCTTGCCTGACCGGGTGTACGAGTCAACGGCGATTCCGTCTAGGCCCATGACAAGGCCGCCGATGCCGCCATCCACGTTATCTACGACCGACTGAATTTGTTCTGCAAACATAACTTTTCCCTTACTCCAGTTCTTCGGGTTCGGCTGGACAGATCGTATCGCCAAGCGAGTTTTCACAGCATTGCAGCAGCACATCTTGAACGAGCCCGCATGGGTGACCGGCGGCCCCCATTTCGTCAACGTCAGAGCAGGCCCCTATGTTTTGTACGAGGCAATTGGTACAGACACGAACGGGAAAACGCAGTTCCGAACTACGAACGGGGGAGCCAGCCAGGGTTCCAAACAATTCAACACTAAGAAAAATAAGTGCTTCCTCTCCAGCTGGAACCCGAGCCCGAAGCTCGTCCACCAATACTGGCGAAGTCGCTGTTACAGGTACTGACGAAGTGTCGCCGGGGGCGATAAACGCACTTAGTGCTCCGGTGAACGAGGTCGCGTCACCGCCAAGCTCACCGAAGTCAACATTGACATCGTACCCTTCCAAAAAAACAGTTCGCCGATTTACATCGGCCAGCGAGGCACCCCCATCCGCTTCAATCACAGATCGTACTACTGGGAACATCAGATAGAGACCGTCTGCTCCATTCAGGTCAATGGTTCCGGTCGTTAAAGCATTCGCCGCCTCAGTACCTGAGCCAAGACACACGCCATCGGTCCCAGTCGCGCTGGCATTCTGCAAAATTACCAGCGATCTTGTTGCTTGGTCGTCAGTGCAGGCGGTAAACCCGCATAGCAACGAAACCGCAACCGCAAATTTGTATCTGCCCATCATGCACTCTCTCCCCATCTCCATAATGCTAACAAACCTCTGTTTACTTGAGCAAAGCCGTTTCCAAGTCGTTTACCGATAGCTTGTGAATCTTTGGGCTGCCTACATCCTCTAGCGCGATAAAATCCACCAGATCGCCGGTACGCTTCTTGTCCACGTTAACCCACCTGAGAACATCTTTCTTTAGCCAGCGATCAATCTCTGGCTCAATTCCGGCAATCCGGAGAATATCCGCCACCCTGGGCTCGAGGTCGCTTTTTGTGACCCCAAGCCGTTTGGACACCCTGCATGTCGCCAAAAGCCCCAACGCAACGGCACGCCCGTGAGCAACAACCCCGTAGCCAGCGCTAGCTTCAATTGCGTGGCCGACTGTATGTCCTAGATTCAAAAAGGCCCGTACACCGTATTTTTCTCGTTCGTCCAAAGTCACGGCCCAGGCCTTGTATTGAATACACCGAACGATCAACTGCACGAATGAATCCGATACTTCCCCGGTCCGGGCAAATTCGTTTGCGTTTCTTTCAACATCAGCCAAGAAGTTTGGACCATCTAACAATCCATACTTTAGGACCTCGCCGAATGCAGCCTGTCGCTCCTCCACCGGAAGAGTTTTCAGTGTATTGGGATCGACCAACACGGTATCCGGCTGCCAGAACGCACCCACTAGGTTCTTGCCGCCATCGGTATTCACGCCGGTTTTTCCTCCTACCGAAGAATCAACCATGGCCAGTACTGAGGTCGGAATTTGGACAAGGGGTATGCCGCGGAAAAGAGTCGAGGCAGCAAACCCGACTAGGTCACCGATAACGCCCCCCCCCAGGGCCAATACCGCAGACCCACGATCTAATCCTTGCTCGATCAGCCGATCCTGCAAATTGGCAAACTGGCTTAGCGATTTGCTCTGCTCTCCCGCAGGCAAGGTGATCGCCGAGGCTTCAGGCAGCAATTTCTCAGCATATAAAGGCCCAACATTTGTGTCGGTAACTACCGCAATTCCGGTGTAAGGGCGGTCTCTCTTTTCCAAGCGAGCGTTAGCAGTTTGCAATACCCCACGACTAACAACGACTGGGCAAATGTGTCGGCCTGTTGCCACGAACGTTGTACCCGAGAGCTCAACGTCGGAAATTTCTTCGGCCGCCATAGCTACCTTGCAAACTGAAGAGGCTGCATTGATTTCCGTATCAGACGCGATCACAACGTGAGCCTGCCGATAATCGGACTGCCTATCTGCGTAGAGTGCAGAGAGCTCATCTGAGCTCATAGACATGAGCGGGCGCTTTGCCGAGGCTGCTCTGGCCCGTGCCACGCAATCTTCCAAGTCGGCGTGCAGGAACACGACCAACCCATTTTTTCTAAGCAGGCTTACTGCATCCGGAAGACAAGCTGTGCCGCCCCCTGTCGCCATAACCTTGGCTTCTCCGCCCACGAGGGAGGCGAGGACACTCTTCTCTTTTTCGCGAAAAAATTCCTCGCCGTGCTCTGCGAAAGCTTGGGAAATAGAGATTCCCATCTCTGCTTCCACGGCATTATCCAGATCGACAAAGGGTAGCCCGAGCTTCTCCGCTACCAGTTTGCCGACGGTCGACTTCCCTGAGGCAGCGAAGCCAATAAGGAAGACGGACCGACTAGCCAAAATCTACTCGCAGGTAAGAGCGGCTCGATTGACCACCTTCGGTGTGACAAATAGCAGCGTCTCATTTCGAGTGTCGCTCTCGCTTCTCGTCTTGAAGAGATAACCCAAGAGAGGAATCTCAGCGAAGAAGGGAACCTTCGAGTAGTTACGACCAGAGTTACGCGTATAGATTCCTCCGACGACAGCTGTTTCACCGTCCGCGACAAGGAGAGTCGTGGTTGCTTCCTGCGTGATAATAGATGGGTCTCCTCGTGCACCCGTATTACCAAAGTCAGGCTCATTCTTGGTGAGCTTCAAAACTAACTCAACAGTACAATCCCGCTGAGACACCTTTGGAGTCACATCGAGCGCAAGGTCCGCTGGAACAAATTGCGTCTGTGCACCACCTGCAGAAACAACCGAGACCGGGATCGAAACACCGGACTTAATGCTTGCCGCAACATTATTCGAAGTAATGATTTTGGGTTGAGAAACGATTCGAATGACACCAGTCGTCTCCAGAGCGGATAGACGCAAGTTTACATTGACGTTTCCGCCCACCGATCCAAGAGCTAAACCGAGACCACCACCAACGCCGCTACCGATACCCGCTGGCATATTAACCGCAAAGTTAGACGGAGCTGCCGCGAGGCCCGTCGTGCTACCCGCAGCATCGTCTGCTGCGCCGGCTAGAGCAACATTTGCCGGGAAAACTAGCCCCGTTGAGTTACCGGTGGCCTGAGTAGCACTGACGTTACCGCCCCACTGAATACCAAAATCTCGATTGTAGGTTGTTCTAGCCTCAACAACTCTCGCCTCGATTTGAATCTGCGGTGTTTGCGTGTCTAGCCGCCTCATCAATTCAATAATGCGCTTTCGATTGCCCGATATATCGCTAACGATGACCGAGTTTGAGCGGTCGTCGACTTGAAGCTGACCTTTGGGCGAAAGCATACCGGCCAGTTTGCCGGATAGGTCGGACGCGCTCGCGTAGTTAAGAGGGAAGATCTCAGCTTCTGGCGATTCCTGCCTTCGAGCGGCCTCCCGGCGCTTTGCATCGTCTTCTGCCTCTTTATCGAGAACCTCACGTTGGTCAATTCGTACGAGATTCCCCTCGCGCGTGTACCAGAGTTTCTTCGAAGAAAGGATGACTTCTAGAGCCTGATCCCAAGGCACATTTTTCAACCGAACGGTGACCTTCGCTTTTACGTCGTCGGGAATCACCATATTAACGGCGCCAACATCAGCAAGTAACCGAAGCAAGTTGTGGATATCGGCGTCTTTGTACTCGAGGTCGATCTTTCTGCCTTTGTAGACCTTCGACTGCCCTTGAAACTGCGAAATCGTTTGTTGGGTTATTGGTGTCGAAGTTGCGCCGTAACCTGCGATCGAGGTGGGGCTCATTGCTCTTGATCGAACCGGCTTTTCGCCACGGAGTTTAGATGCCATTGTGCTTCCAAAATCCCAATAAAGCTTGTCGCCGCTTCTTCGTAGAAAGCTCTTTGTTCTTCTCTTCAAGTCGACAACGACTCGAACAACTCCTGGACGATTTGGCACGTTGAAAGTTGAAACCGCAGCAAGAACACCACGTGACCCTTTAGCATCTAGCACCCGGGCTAATTTTGCCGGTAGGCCGGCGTTAGGAATCTCAAGAACCGCTTTGCGCCCCTTAGAAGCAATGACTCGAGCATCTGCCTTCCCCGCGGTGGAAATCACGATTCGACCGCCGTTGAGAGAATCAATCACCTGCAGATCGCGAACACGCGTACGAGGGCTAGCCTTGACAACAGTCCTGGTCTTAGCCGAGCTGCGACGAAGCTTTTTCGCTTTCGCTACTTCCGCTTTAAGCGCGTCTCTCTCTTTACTGAGAGCAAGTAACTCAGCTTGCTGCTTCGTACTTAAAGTTTCCGCTGCAATACGTCGTTCTTCCGCGAGACGTCGTTTCTGTTTTTGTTCTTTAACAATTGATAGCGCCTGCTCGCGACGCTTGTCTGCCGCAAGAGCACGCTCGTAAGCTTCAACGCGACGTTGTTCAGCTAAGCGACTTGCTGCTTTCATCTGTTTTAACTTCGAACGTCTCTCAAAGTCGGTAGCATCACTCTTCTCTGAAGACCTGCGCCGAAGAGCCTTGGCTTCTGCTAACGCTTTTTCTGCACGTGCTTTCGCAGCTCGCGCCTGTTTTTCAGCACGGCGCTGAGCAGCCAAGGCTTCAGCTTTTACCCGTTCTGCCTCTTGTAATTTTGCCTTGGCTTTACTCAACCGGCCGTCTGTACGACGCTCGATCTTCAAAGCCTTCGCTCTCGCGAGCTCTGCCGCCTTTCGAGCTTTCATTGCTTCATTTTCGGCTCTCGCGATTTGTGCCTCGGAATTCTTTTTTGTCTTTGCTAGTTCCGCTGCTGCCTTTGTCGCGCGAGCCTGCGCTGCCTTTGCCGCAGTTCTGCTATCTCGGGCGTGTTCACGCGCAACGAGAGTCGCATTGGAAGCCTTCTTGGGCTCCTCGGCTTTGACCCGAACGACGACGTTATCGCCTTCGGCCCGTACCTGATATCTACCTTCGCGTGCCATCCCGACCATCACACGAACAATATTTCCAGCCGAAGTGCGCAGCTCATGTGCAGACACACGGCTGACCGACCAAGAGTTGGTTGCTAGAGAGACTTTGCCCCCTGGGTTCCGAAGCATCGGACCAAGTTCTGCTGAAGAAATTTCTACGACAACTCTTGGTGGATTCTCCAACCGGTACACAGTAAACCTGGGTCTTTTCGTACCCACGATCCGAATCGATGTGCTCGCGTCGGATTCGCTCTTCTCTAGGGCGCGAATCTGATTGTCACCAGCGGACGCCAGAGCCAACGAAGAAAAACTCAGCGCAACAACCGCGCTTAGAACAGATATTTGATAGCGAAAAAATGACATATTGGTATTTCGTTCCCCTGTCGTGCCTAAGTAGGCTCTACCTAGATCACCGTTTGCGGCCCTTAGTCCCCGCTCACCCTCAGAGTTGCATTATCGCCCTTATTCATGGGGGCACCGCAATTTCTAGAGACAGAGAAATGAAAAAAAATTGCCCAAGCTCCAGGGAGCTCCTAGCCCTTCCATCCGGAAGCCAAAAGGCACCCCAAAGAGTGCCTTTTGCTCAGTAATTTCGCGGTTTAAAGCGACGTTTCTCTTATTCTCGCAGCTGCAGATCGTCTGGACTGAGCGAATAGTCCTTTGTTTCTGCCGGAGGTGTAGCAGCTCCTGGAGCCGCTTCAGGTATTACGCGCAAGCGAACGAAACTATCTCCAACCTGCTCCACCATTGCTTTTTCCTTACCAAGACACTGAGAACGTCCAACAATGTGCCCAAGCCCAGTTGGGTCAGTGAACTGTGCCCAGCCCCTTGTTCCGTGGGAAACAATTCCCACCAGAGACAAAGAACTTATCGAGACCTCACTGGCTACCCACTCAGCCTTGTCACAGACATTAGTAACCTTAACAACTTCATTCCCGTCTAAACGCTCGCTTGGAAACAAAACGAATGAATGAAATGGGTCGCGGTTTTCCTCACCAGTCCGATCGACTTTGAAGTCATTCTCCCCGAGCTCACGGCGGTGATCTTCGGGAATTTTCTTGTAAGCATTAACTGAGAAACCACCAGCGCTAGCCGCAGCACCTCCAGAGCTCTTCTTCTTCGCCTTTTTCTTACTTGTCTTTTTTGTCTTTGGTTTCGGCGGAGGTTCCTCTTCACCACAACCAACGGCGGCAAAAGAAAGCAAAACGATACTTAGTATTCCGAAGAGGTTACCCAAGCGAAATGGTGCTGTTTTGTTGTCGACGGCCATCACTTCTTTTTTCCCTTCGCTTTAGTCGGCTCCTCAGGCTCTTCCTCTACTACTGGCGGCGGATCCTGCCTAAACGTAGATGCCGTTAGTTTTGCATTCAGAAGCCCATCCGTTCCGTTTTTGCTAACGGAGGTCAGGCTTAAGTTTTCTACCGTGATGATTCGGTCAGATTGACTCAAAAGATAAAAATAATTATTGATTTGGTAGAAAGTCCCTGTCATTTCGATCGACACCGGGACCTTGAAGTATTTGTCGATTGCTTCCTCTTTCCCAACACTCCACTTTTCAAGTTCGGCGCCGGACGCTGCCATTTGCTTTTGCATGCTGATGAAGAAAGCAGGTAGCTCGGTAGAAGAAGGAAGTGACAGTCTATTCTTCGCAAGTTTGGCGTCCAAACGCCCCTTCTCTAGCGAGAGTTCTTCCCACTTGGCCTTACTCGCCTTCAGATCTTGGTTCTGTTTCTGAAGTGACTTTGTCTGCTGTTTCGCCTTCTTGAGGTCATCGCCGAGCCCCGAGTAAGAAAACTGCCAGTAGAGCCCCAGTAAAAGAACACCAACGCCGGCCGCTATACCTATTTTCACCGGTAGAGGCTGCTTAGCCAGCTCATCTAGTTTCGAACCCGCCATTAGTATCGTACCTCCCCAGAGATCTCGAACTCGTATTGCGAGCTCGCATCCTCGATTTTCTTTTCTGCTCCGCCTTGAGGAGTCACTCTTTTGAAGAACATAGAAGCCTGAAGCCTAAGCGCGAGCTGAGCCATATCACTATGCGATGCTCCTGCTCCCTTCATAACGAATTCGCCATCTTTTTCAACAAACGACGTTATCCAAACGTTTTTTGGATCCCAGTTGGGGCTCCACCCTCGATTGGGATCCGCTTCGACTCTCTTGCGCATAGCGTCGGTTAATGACGGCTGATGCCCGGGTGTCAAAATGCGGGACATCTCACGCAGAAACCAAGCAGGAGTCGTCTTTGCAGCTTTGAGTTGCTCAATAGCCTTCTCCTTTTCTTTCGCGCTTTTCACCGCAGCTTGAACCTTGCTGAGATCTTTTGTTTGCTTTGCAACCGCATCGTTTTGTTTTTTCAACTCAGCATTTGCAGCTTCGATATTTTCAACTTCAGCGGCTGCCGGTCGGTGAACGAATAGGAAGACAAGAACGCCCATCGCAGCGTACGCAACCAGTGCCATAGAAATGAGTTTTCGGTCCGCTACGCTGCCTTTTCTTCGGCGGCTCCCACCTTCGGAAAGTAGATTTATCTTAATCATTCTGAGTTCTCCCTATTTATCCGCTGGTGCTCGAAGAGCTAAGCCAAGCCCGACAAGCGCTTCTGGCGAATGTTCCCCAAGGTAAGTCCCATCCAGCTTGGAGTTGAGCCCTACACGACGCCAAGAATCGATAACCTCTACTGTGAGCCGTGAGCGCTTTTCGACAGCTCGATGCAGGGCACCGACCTTTGCGCTCCCGCCCGCTAAACAAATTCGGCTAACATTGGTATCTGCAGCAGTAGCAAGAAAAAAGTCTAGAGAACGTTGAAATTCACCCGCCAGCATTTCCGCTGTGCTCTCTATAACCCGTACGACTTCTTGCGGCACAACACCATGCTCGTCGTGAGAACCACCGACTTTGTAAGCCTCAGCCTCCTCCTGCGAAACATTTAATTGTTTCTGGATCTCTTCAGTAAAAGCATTTCCTCCGATGGTCACATCTCGAGTAAACAAGCTTGTCCCATCGCGAACGATATTGATGTTTGAAATGGCTGCGCCGATGTTGATGAGAACGGCGGTCTCGCCTGGCTCTAAATCGTAGTTCGCTTCATAAGCATTCTGACTACTGAAAGCTGCCACATCGACGACGAGAGGGTTCAGACCGGCGTCTCGAACCACACCGACGTAGTCCTGCACAACTTCCTTCTTTGCTGCAACCAGGAGAACTTCCATTTGCCCAGCAGCATTCTGTGTCGTTACAACTTCGTAATCGATCTCCACATCGTCCTTCGCGAAAGGGATGTGATGTTCCGCTTCGTAGGGAATTTGCTCTTCGAGCTCACTCACGCTCATCGATGGGATGTTGATCCTTTTGATAATGACGGAGTGCCCAGCAATCGCTATGGCGACGTCTTTGTTTCTTAGCTTAAGCCTGGACCAAAGCTGACGAATAGCGTCGCTTACTGCGCTCTGGTCCATGATGGTCCCGTCGACGATTGTCTGCGGCGATAGTGGCTCCATACCAAAGGCCTGGAGCTCCATACCCTTTTTGGTCTTCTTTAACTGGACTGCCTTGACGCTGCTGGAACCGATATCCAGACCGATGCACATTTTACCCATCTACCTACGCCCTCTCCCTCTCCCGCGAACTGAGACGGGGATCATTCCCCCGGTTCTGATGCTATCTATCTTGGTGGCTGTGGAGCAAGCGCATGGGGGCATAGATATACCCACGTGCCCCCATCCCAATTGTCGTGTCCCTTCGCCCCCCAAAAGTACAGACAAACTTATCACGCAAAGACGCAGGTTCCAGCGATAAAAGCCCGACCTCACCAAGATACGGCAGTTGTATATGTGTAGCCCCTACGAACGATTACATGTCGCATCATTTAAAGTACTTAAAACGCGGGAGTGACCCTCGGCTTATCCCAATCATGCTTTCTTGTTCGCCCTCAAAATACTATTCTTAGGCCATGGGGATTTTGGGGGACGGGTCTAGCACCCGAGGAAAAACGACGGTTTTAAAAATTAAACGAGCGGCATTCGCTATTGTTGGCACTGCCGCAATGGTCGCGAGCATGGGTTGTCCCGCGCGCGAGGTCTCGAAGTTGACACCGCAGCCGACTCGCGAAGTACTTCAAGAGATACCCTTCGAAGTAAACCGAGATCTTGATCTCCTCTTCGTAGTCGACGACTCCGGCTCGATGGCGGAAGAGCAAGTTTCTCTGACTCAGAACTTCACCCGATTTATCAGCATCCTCGAGGGTATTGAAGGCGGACTTCCCAACGTTCACATCGGAGTCGTATCCACAGATATGGGTGCAGGCTCCAGCGGCATCAGCAGGTGCGATTCACCCGACGATGGGAATCTTTTGGGCCCATGTAGCGATCCCGCCTGCCATGACGGCAACCCCAGCACTGCTTGTACCAACCCAGAGTGCCCCCTCTCATGCCAAGGTTTGACGACCACTGAACCGTTTCTCATCGACACTCTTGCAGAGGACGGCGTAACTCGTGTGCGCAACTATCAGGCGGGCACAACGCTAACCGAGAACTTCACCTGTCGAGCCACCCGAGGCATCGGAGGCTGCGGTTTGGAGCAACCATTAGAGGCAATGCGTGCCGCTCTTAACGGAAACGTCAACAACACAGGGTTCCTCCGTGACGACGCATTCCTCGCTGTCATCTTCATCACCGACGAGGACGACTGTTCCGCGTCAAACAATGATGTATTCGACACAAGCCTCCAAGCTACTCAGAATCTAGGTCCAATCGACAACGGTTTTAGGTGCTTTGAACAGGGAGTTGTTTGCGACCCAGATAGCCCACGTACCGAAGGCGCAAAGACCAACTGTCGCCCGCGGGAAGACTCAGACTACATCCATAATGTTGATACCCGCTACGTCGATTTCTTAAGGTCTTTGAAATCGGATCCAGGTAGAGTGTTCGTTGCGACGATTAGTGGCCGACTTGACGATGACGCAGTCAGCGTCAATGTCACGCCAAACGTTGAAACGCCGCAGGGCTCAGGCAACTTCGAAAACACAGCAGAAGTCGCGCCTAGCTGCACAACAATAAATGGTCTTGCTTTTCCACCAGTTCGACTGAACTCGTTCGCAAACGCCTTTCGCAACAATACAGTTACTGAGATCTGCCAAGAAGATCTAGCACCTGCTCTGACGCAAATTGCTGAACGCCTCGTTCTTGAACTCGGATCGAAGTGCGTCCCTGAGGGTATTGTGGAAGTTAATGGCGTACCGCAATGCACGGTCAGCGATGTAGTCAATCCCGACACGGACGAACGGGTCGGCACGCCGGTCCCGCAGTGCAGCAGCGCAGCAAACGCAGTATCCGAGGCACCCTGCTGGCACTTTGAAGCAGACGACCAGTGCGATTCGACAACAGGGCTTGCTCTCATCGTGGAAAGAGCCGGAGCGACTCCACCAGTTGACTCACAACTCGACTTCCGCTGCGAGCTTTCCCTCACGAACTAAGACCGAGGAAAAAAGTCGCGCGCGCACGAGAACGGACGCGCGTTGGCCAAACAATTGAAACTGCTTCGCTCCTTTTGTTTAAGGATCGAAAACATTAGTTCTAGTTCTTTTTGGAGGGTCCGTTAGCGACAGATCCTTGCAGCGAATGGGCTACATGGAGTATTCCAGGGGGCGAAGGGCGTAAGCCGCCCCTCTGGAGGCACCATGTTTACAACCAAAAATTCACTCTCGATTACACGTTCCTTAGCACTGACTGTCGTTCTTGCTTCCCTGGCTGGCTGCCCAGCAAGGGAATTGTCCAAGGTCGACCCTCAACCCATTGAGGAATTTTACAAACGGATTCCGGTGCAGATTAACCGCGACCTCGACATTTTATTCGTTGTCGATAATTCCGGCTCCATGAGAGAGGAGCAAGAATCTCTAGCGGCGAATTTCCCAGAGTTTATTAAGGTCCTCCAGACCATCGAAGGTGGTCTTCCCAACGTACACATCGGCGTGATTTCTACCGACGTCGGTGCCGGACGATTTTCCATAGGCACCTGCGAGCGCAACGGCGACAATGGAGAGTTGCAAGCCGACCCACGAGTGAGCGGTTGTACACCTCCATCTGAGCCGTTCTTGGTCGACGTCGCAGATACAGACGGTAGCCGAATTACCAACTACGAGGGCGACCTCTCCGAATCATTTTCTTGTATAGCGCAACTCGGAAAAGAAGGCTGTGGTTTTGAGCAACCGCTCGAAGCAGTAAGGCGGGCACTTGAAAACAATCCAGCCAATGCTGGCTTCATCCGTCCAAACGCTTTCCTCGCGATCATATTCATCACCGACGAAGATGACTGTTCAGCGGTTGGCGATGCAATTTTCGATACCTCCCCCACCGCGGTAGCCACTCTGGGACCACCAAAATCTTACCGCTGCTTCCAAGAGGGCGTCATCTGCGACCCCGATGTTCCTGGTCAGCCCGGTGTAAAAAGCAACTGCCGCCCTCGAGATGACTCCAAACTGCTTCACAACATCCAAACCGAATACGTGGATTTCCTAAAGCAACTCAAAGACGATCCCGGCCTTATTGTTACCGCCGCCATTATGGGTGCGACACCGTCAGTGGTTAGTGTTCAAGCAGTTCCCCAGATCGACGGGGACGACATCCTGGAGTTAACACCATCCTGTGAATCGGCAGGTTTTGGAAAGGCTGCTCCACCTATTCGTCTCAAATGGTTCCTGGAACAGTTTGCAGGACAGAATACGACCACCGAGATATGTGACGGAGACCTCTCGCCTGCACTCACGCAAATTGCGGAGCTCTTGAAAGACGTTGTAGGCAACCCATGCTTGGCTCCTAACGCTACCCTCAGCGACAAAGGGCTCCCTGTCTGCACAGTCAAGGAAGTGACAAACGACCGCACAGAAGATCGAATCGCTAAAGTGATTCCTACCTGCAGCAGTCTCGCCAATGCAGCAAAGGAGGCACCATGCTGGGTTGTAGAGAAAAGCAACGATTGCCCAACTGCAAACGGCCCTGGGCCTTCTATTGTGGTTGAGCGCAACGGCGCGACTCCTCCAGTAAATACCTTCCTCGAAGTCCGTTGCGAGACTGATCAGATAGCCGCCCCGTAATATTGGCTACCCGAGCGGGTAAGCCGCACTTTGCGAGAACTCAGCCGATCACTTTGTTACGGCCAGCCTTCTTGGCCTTAAAAAGGTTTTCGTCGGCTGAACGGATAAACGTGCTTGGCTCGAGCGATGCATCCTCGGGCTTGCCCTGTAAGGTAGAGACGCCGATAGATACAGTCACCTGCAGCGAGTCGCCCTCGTACTCGAAGACATCGCGCTCTACAATGCTGCGAATCTGTTCTGCGTATTGAACCGCTCCCTCATGACTAGTCTCGGGTAGTACCAACGCAAATTCTTCACCACCGTAACGAGCAAATAGCTCCTCCTTACGTACGCGAGAAAGAAGGCGGCCGCTCAACTCTTTTAGAACGTGATCGCCAGTGAGATGGCCATGCACATCATTGACCTGTTTAAAATGGTCGATGTCTAAAAGCAGGAGTGAAAGAGGACGACCGTATCGCGCACACCGCGCAATCTCTCGTTCTAGAAACTCCAAAAAGTAGCGCTTATTGTGAGCACCGGTAAGACCATCAATAATGGTCATTTTGTAAATCTCTTCGTGGTAGGCAGTTTCGACCCCTGAGCCCGAAAGAAATTTGAAAATTGCTGAGCCGATTTTCACGAAGTCGGAATCCCGCAACTGGGAACGCTCAACCGGAAGATCATTGATATAGCTCCCGTTGGTGGAGCCAAGATCTTCTACATGCCATTTTTGGTCTACGAGAAAAAAACGAGCGTGCTTCCGCGAAACCGAATCTCTATCGATTTGGATATCGGAATCACTACCTCTTCCAACGACGACCTCCGTAGTACCCAATAGCCACCGTTTTCCCATCTCAGGACCGGGCGGATAAATTAAGACCAGGCACGCCTCACCCTCACCGTGCCTTGCTTTCACGGCTTGGACTTTGGTAATTCTGGTTTTCCACTCGCTCATGAGAGGCTCTGCTATGTTCGCATAAACTCACCAGTAACCGGAGCGAGTGTGGAGCAAAAACCGACTATCGAACCATTCCAACTAAACGGAGACTCGCGTGGAGTTCTGTGCATTCACGGCTTCACTGGATCCCCGTTTGAAATGGCGCGACTTGCAAAGCTTCTCCATGAAGATGGCCGTACCGTTAAAGTTATGCTGCTTCCTGGGCACGGAACCCATCCGGACGAACTAAACCGCATATCTTGGCGTGAGTGGACAAGCGCAGTTGAAAAAGAAATTTCTTCGCTACGGGATACCTGCGATGAAATAGCAGTAATCGGTCAATCCCTTGGCGGCCTCCTTGCGTTGAACGCCGGTATAGAGTCAGGCGAAAAAATCGCTGCGCTTGTCTCACTGGCGGCACCCCTCTGGTTGGAAACAATGCCCACCAATTTAATTCGAACTCTCGAATTTTTTCCGATTCTTCAACGAGTCATTCCAAGTCTGCCGAAACTTAGCGGCTCTGATATTCGCGATACCGAGATGAAAGCTGCGAACCCCAGCTACCCAGTTATCCCCACTCGTGGTCTCATTCAGCTGAACAAACTCATGATTCGCGTGCGCTCAAAATTGGATCTTGTAGTTTCGCCGCTCCTCATCGTTCATTCGAAACAAGATCACACTGCACCCTTTGAAAGCGCGGTGGAAATCCACAGAAGAGCTTCCTCAGATCAGAAACATCTTCATTTACTCGAAGAGTCTTTCCATCTAATTGCTATGGACACAGAATATCTGGAGGTTGCGCAACGAATTCGAACGTTTTTCACTAAAGCGCTCGGATGGACCAAACACAAGTAGATGTCTCCGATTATCATAAGGTAAAGACTGGTATGAGGCACGTCTTAGCCATAGACCAAGGTACTACCGGTTCAACCGTTCTACTTATCGATGAAACCACCAATATTGTGGGACGCGGGTACGCCGAATTTCCTCAAATCTACCCGAAACCAGGTTGGGTTGAACATGACCCTGCGGAAATTTGGAAGTCGGTTACTACCGCTATCGGAAAAGCATTACAAACGAGTTCTGTTTCACCAACATCAATCGCAGCCGTTGGTATTACCAACCAGCGGGAAACCTCGCTGTTATGGGATCGGGAAACAGGGGCGCCCATAGGAAATGCAATTGTTTGGCAAGATCGAAGAACCGCGGAATTCTGCCAGGCACTCAAATCCCAGGGACACGAACCCGAAGTATCTCGAAAAACAGGGTTGGTACTTGACCCCTACTTCAGCGCTACAAAGCTGCGATGGATGCTGGAGCAAGATGCCGGAACGCGTTCGGCCGCCGAATCAGGAAAACTCTGCTTTGGCACCATAGACTCCTATCTTGTGCACAAACTAAGTGGGGGGGCAGCCCACGTTACAGAAGTTTCGAACGCCTCTAGAACACTTCTCTTCGACATCCATGCGATGAGCTGGAGCCCATCTCTTCTTGAACTCTTCCAAGTACCAGAAAAAGTACTCCCAGCCGTTAAGACTTCGAGCGAGATCTACGCTGAAACTCGTGGAGTCTCTCAAATCCCCGATGGCATCCCAATTTCGGGTATGGCAGGGGATCAGCAATCGGCCCTATTTGGCCAGGCATGCTTCGAGCCGGGCTCGGCCAAATGCACCTACGGAACTGGCTCATTCATTTTGATGAACACGGGGACAGCCCCTGTAGCTTCGAAATCAAAACTGCTTACGACTGTCGCCTGGAAACTCGGAAATGAGGCAGATACCTACTATGCACTCGAAGGCTCCTCGTTTATCGCCGGCGCCGCGGTGCAATGGCTTCGCGATGGCCTCGGACTGATTGACAAAGCAGAAGATGTGGAAGCGTTAGCATCCAGCGTTCCCAACTCGGAAGGTGTCGTAATGGTCCCAGCTTTCGCCGGTCTTGGCGCGCCCCACTGGCGTCCAGAAGCACGCGGTCTGATATCGGGCATTACCCGCGGAACCACCAAAGCACATCTGGCACGCGCCGCGTTGGAGGGCATAGCACTTCAGCAAAAAGACATCGTCGCTGCCATGGCGAAGGATTCTGGAAATAAACTCACAAGCTTCCGTGTCGACGGTGGAGCGTGTGCGAACAACTTACTCATGCAAATGCAAGCCGACGTACTCAACACGCCCCTTTCTCGCCCCAAAGTGATTGAGACCACAGCTTTGGGCGCTGCTTTCCTTGCCGGTTTAGGTGCGGGTGTTTGGAAAACCAAGCAAACACTCACCGAGGTATGGCAGGAAGATAAGCGCTTCACGCCGACTAAGGAACGTGGCCCTGTAGACGAGTTGTTGAAAAGATGGGACTCCGCAGTTGCGGCAGCTTAGTTGATTGAATTCACGGTTTCTTTAAAGCCGTTCTTAGGTACTGACAGCGAGGATGTTCTATCTCTGGCGAGATTTTGGACATGCCTGCTAGCGCATAGTTTATTTCCTTAAAATTCCGACGCGAAACGACAAAAAAGTCGAGTTTGCGCTCGCGTATTGCGCCCCCTGTATCGTCAGCACGAACGCAACCATCGTGAATCATTCCATTGGGAAAACGTAAACCGTCTAGTTCTGGAATATATAGTGGCTCGCCAATGGGCACGACGCGTGGATCTACTGCAACAGATCTATACGGTACCAAAGGTCTCTTGCCAGCTCCTTGCCCGTAGGGGTAGGTATCAGAGTCAACCTCGCGGAAACATGTTCCCTCTCCGTACCGACAGTTACCGCCGTAATTGACAACTCTTCCGTCTGATAGGACCCCGGAGCCTTCAAGTCTAAGTGCCTTTACAAAACTCGCGGAAAACTCACCTAAGTAAAAGCCCCTAGGAGTGTAGACATCAACTTCTTCTGCGTAGATATCGAAACGCTCTTGCATCGCCATCCAATAAAAGCGGAGATGAAAACCTTCCTCCGCAGAAAGAGGATAGCCGCAGCATTCCTTACTTCTTGTAAAACCTGAGTCTGTCTCAAGAGAGACATAGGCTTCTTTTTCAAGCTTCGCGCTATCACCGAACACTACACTGGTGTTCGAAAGCAGAAAAAAAACTGCTACAAGATGGAAGCAACGCACGCGTTCGTAGCTTACCACTCTACCTCCGAGTTCCACCCTGATACCGTTATCACAAGTCGCAAAATCTCCATCGCTCCAAGCGACGCTTGGCGGAAAAATAGCTACTTTAGCCAAGTTACAAGCGGACGGGTTCCCAGTTCCGCCAGGATTCGCGCTGCGAACCGAGGATCCAATTCCCAAGATTGCATCCCTCCGGATTCTGGAAGCCGAGCTCGCCGTTCGAAGCTCGGCGAATGTCGAAGATGGCTCGACAAACTCGTTTGCTGGGATCTTTGAATCGTTCGTTCCAATACCAGCAACTCAAACCGCTCTCGATGATGCCGTCAGGAAAGTTAGAGCCTCGGCCCACGAACCAGCGGCCCTTTCATTTCTTACTGCAAAAGGATTGGACGCAGATGTCGTCATGTCCGTACTTATCCAACCCTTTGTCCCTGCGACTCTTGCCAAGGGCGTTTTGTTCAGTCGTGAACCGACAAGCTCCGAGACCGACACTGTATTTATTGACGCTCAACGCCCAACATCGACCCACACTTTTTCTTGGCGGAGTGACCAACTAGGTTCAAATTTCCCGCTCTCTGAAGAGAAAACATCGGAACTAATCAAGCTAGCGAAGACCATCGAGAGCAAATACTTTCCTCGTGGTGTGGACATTGAATGGGTTTGGTCCGAGCACGGTTTACGAATCGTTCAGGCACGCCCGATTGTCTTCCGAAAAATCGAGAAAAAGGTGTTTCCATCTGCGTCTCTGTTTTCTCCACTTGAAGAGTCTGAGTTCAAGGAATGGGCCTGGGATTTTTCACATAACCCAGACCCTATGTCGCCCGCACAACAAGCGCTCGTAGCGAGGCAATCGGAGCGCGGTTACCCTGCAAAATCTATCGCAGGCTACCTATACACACCGGTTCAAGACAAAAGAATAGCGACCACATCGGCCAAAGATGTTCATGACTTGTTCTTTGAACAAGCCCTACCCATGGCAGACAACCTCCTTCGGGAAAACGAAAGCCAGAATGCACCTACTGTTGCATCTGCATTAGACGTCTATGATCAAATTTTCGATCTGTATTTTTCGACGATTGCCCCCGCCTTGCAATCACTAAAACAAAACACGTCAGACAAATCTATCGAAGAATTTCACTTTTCCTATTCGATGAGACCAAGCGACGCCGAGCTTCGTGCTCTATCGCCGGTTTGGGATGTCGCTTTCCCAACATTCGCCGAAGCTAAAATCCCTTTTCAACCAACCCCGCATGAGCGACGCCCAAGAACAACAACAGACTTCGTACGCGACCTCCTTGAATTAGATGATCGACTCTTTTATCGGGCCCAATGGGCTGTGCGAAGGGCCCTTCTAGCCATGGCCAAAGAAAATCAAATTGTTCCTGACGATTTGTTCTTCTGTGAAAGCCCGTTAAAAGAAGAACTGCTGCCAGAGAAAATTCTCTCAGAAGCCGAGATCAACCGCACGCGTTTCAAGGAAGCCAGGCAACTTCAAATGCCAACACATTTTCCACAACGCAGTAACGACCAGCCTCAATACAAATCCGTTTACAAGGGTCTTGGTTGGGGAGGAAGAGTAGCCGGCCGTACGTGCAAACTTGTCGAGGGCGCAATCAAGGGAAGTGGCTCCATTTTACTCGCGGTCGATGTACCGCCATCCATGCTTGCAGCCGGCTTACGATTCACAGGTGTCATTACGGAGTCGGGTGGACCGCTCTCGCATGGCGCTACCATCGCGCGCGAGCTGGGCATCCCCTGTGTAGTCTCCTGCAAAGACGCATGGAGAACCATCCCCGCAAACGCAGCTGTGCTAGTAGACGGCGCGGCTGGCACCGTCGTCGTCCATGACTAGTAGAAATTAGTAGAAGCCGCCGGAGCCTGAGCCGGATCCCGAGCTGTCTGACGCTGGAGCTGGTGTTTTTCCGGCACTGTCGTTCACACGCTCGCGAAGGTCTTTTCCGACCTTAAAGAACGGCAAGCGCTTGGGAGCAACGTGAACAGTCTCACCTGTCCTAGGATTTCTACCTTCATAAGCCTTGTACTCGCGTACCGTAAAGCTTCCAAACCCTCGTATCTCTATACCTTCACCGTCTTGGAGGGCCTTCACCATCGAGTCAAAGACGCAATTTACTAATTGCTCAGCTTTTCCATTGGGAAGCTTTAACTTCTCGGAAATGCGTTCAATGAGTTCGGACTTCGTTACGGTCCCCTGCATGCTTCGTTCTTCTCGCAAGTTATTAAAACCATAGCCGAGTTTGGCAAATGATCGCAAGTACGTGCCGCTTGATTCACTTGCTACTTTGGTAAGGTAAAGATTCCGTATCAAGACCGGAAAATGCATGAAATTCCTCGGAAAAAGTATAAGTTTGACACCTGTGTCGGGCATAAAAATCCACGAGATCCCGCCATTTGATGATCCCACTTTCGACTTTTCCCTCGACTTTTGCCGAGTGAATTAACTTACATATCCCCCTTCTATCGCCCAGTTGATGCCCTCCGCGCGTTCTTGAATCTAGACCGAGTCGTCTGGGCTCGAGCGAGGTCACGTAAAAATAACCCAGCTCTGTGAGCTCAACCGTTTCGATGGAAACAAGCTCAAGCAAGATGCCTTCGCTGTAGATACATTCACTGCGGCGAACGGTTTGCCCTGAACGGATAGCTATTGCGTTGTATGGCAAATCTGCCTTTTGCCCGCATAAACCGCGTGATTTTAGCGGCTTGGTATTTACTCGGTACGCCATCGCATAGGGGCGGATATTTTTTATTTCAAGCACCAACTGCTTCCGCGAGGTATTTGGAATGTCTTCCGCCACCAAACGCATTTTTAGCCCGGCAATAGAGAGTTCTTCTCCGCGGGCCATTGTCTTTGGGTCTGAAACCGACACATAAGCAAGGGGTTTCGACATAGACTCGATAGTCGCCGGAGGTACGATTCGAAACAGTTTCGAATCATCGAGAAGATATTGCTGGAAGACGCGTTGAGTACTCTCCAGCTCTCGAGCAACTGCTTCTTGCTCAGCAGTATCCAATTGTGGCGGCTCTGGCGGCTCTGGAAACGAATGAGTTCCACAAAACCGACCATTTATGATCACCAAAGCAAGTAAAACTAAACCTGCCGCAACAAGAATTCGATACCAAAAATCAGAGAGTCCGACCTTCACATCCACCTCGGGACAAGGCTATCACACAAAAAAGTACAAAAACCGACACGTCCATATTGCGCAGATAGCTGGCTCTTCTCCAGATTGAAGAGCATAATGAAGTCGGGGGATGTTTGAGAGAATTGCCGAGGGACGGAAACGCCTTCGTCACGGAACTCGGGCGGTATCGCGTCAAGTCGACATAGGCATGGGGCGAATATTCGTTGACCACGGGTTTCAATGGGACGGAGTCGATAACGTATGGATGACAAGGGCTCGGGCAAGCTATGTCATTTCTGCGGGTCCAGCCTTTGATATTCGCCCTAGAGGACTCCTTTCCAGGATGGTGGGTATACAAGTCGGCATCCCGAGTGGCGATCGGTGCTTTGATGACTTCTTCGTCGTTCGTTCAGATTCCCCAACCGCGACCTGGGCCGCGTTGAATAATCGGGTTAGATCCCTTTTAGTCGGCTCCTTTGAGGATGCCCGCCTGGTCTCCGATGGAAAATTCGTAACCCTTTGGAGAGAAGCACCCTTTGGTCGTGAGGCTGACTCCGAAGCAGCTGCTGAGCTGGTCTCCGAAATTGTCCATTTTCAATCGAACATTTTGGGCCCTCTGAAACAAATTTCAGGATGCACGTATTCCGAACCTAGAGGGCAATGGGACCGGCGAACAGCCCCAAAATTACTTATTCATACTCCAACTCCTGTCACCATCAGTCCGGCCTATAAAAAAGGAATAGCCGTTATGACGGCACGAGCTCAACGAGGTCCGGGTGTGAAACCTTTTTGGCTAGAAATTGATGAGCAGGGGAAAATCAAAGGCAACCTAGACAGGATCCCGCCTGGCGTTGCCCGGGTCTTCTCAACGACAGGGCGCTGTTCATTGCGGTGCCTAAACGACCAAGTGAAGCTGACCTGGCCTTCCCTTGAAGCCTCACGCTTGAAAATTAGTGCTGGTGCACACCTAGTCGGTGCTTTCGCTAACGGTCACCGACTTTATCGGTAATCAGAGAGTCTCCATCCGGCCAAGAGCTCTAGTCACTCCTTCATGGTCTTTGCAAGAAAGGAGAACTGGGACCACAGACTCAACCCGAGGCCCAAGCCGGGTTAGCAGTTCTTGGTCCAGCGCATCTTTTTTTTCTGGTGTCGTCTCGTCCACCCGACTTGAGAGCCTTCGAAGGCTCTCGCCATTCTTGTCAACATACTCGTTTACAGCCTTGGCAAGCTCTCCGCAGTCCTCACCCGAGCCTGCAACAACCTTCGCGAATCTCGACATTTCGATCTCGAGTCCAGTAACAAGATCGAGCTCTTGCGGAGTGAGATTGGTTCCCTTGTAATCAGTTTGAGAAGCAGGCGTAACAGACTCTTCGTCGGCAGCTGACCGTTCCTGTTCTGCGGAGATGACGCTCGTAGCGTTCTTTGAAGAACCGCCGCATGCCGCAGTAAACAGAAGAAAAAAAAGGGCACTTCTCATGCGGAAATTCCTATCATGCCCGGCGTGGGTAGTGCGAGCGGCCTCTCCCTAACGGAAGGGCCGCCCGCTCTAATTAAGGATGTGGGAGTCTGCTCCAGCAGGGGCCCACACCATGACTCCTAGATAAGGAACACTTAAAAGAGCAAACTTCACGCCAACCACTAACGCTCCTAAGTATTTACAATCGTGGAGGCCGAAGTGACGCCCGAGGTAGCCAGGAAACTGCTGTAAGCAATAACGAAAAATGGTTATTCAAAGAAAAGTCCAGCAGTAACAGAACGGTGCTCTATATTGAGGTAATGGGATTCCGTCTTTGCGGGGCGTCTCTCGCGCTTCTAACTTTTTCGATGATTGGGTGTGGAGACGACCCGGTAGAAAAAGCTTGTATTGATCGAAGAACGACTGCGCTCAATCCCAACCAGGTTGCCTTTAACGAAACTTCTCTTCGTTGGTCATGCGCAGACACACCAGCTATCGAAGGCGTAGAAAGAGGGCAAGAGTATTGTGAGTACTTCGCTCTTCTGGCACTCCCAAATGAATCCGTCCCGCGGGTATTGGGACGTTTGGACAGGATCCCGAGAAATTCCGGTGATGATGATGATCTATGCAATCTGCCCGACCCGGAATTTCGGACTACAAATCCATCCGTAGAGCTCAGCAACGACCAAATTTTAGCTCTAGAGCAGAGTCCTTCTGGCACGGTGGGACAGTGCATTTTCTCCTCTTGGAATGAAGACATTTTCCAATCGGTGCCGGGCTGTGCAGCAAACGATCCCCGCGAATGTCCCACGATTCTTGGGCTTGAACTCTCCGCGCAGTTATTCAAGATGAAATTCACTGTCAATTCAGCGGAAGCCGCACAGCTCTTGTTGGAAGACTGTTACGCGGCAGGGCTCGCGCTTGCAGATGAGCCATCAGCCCCAGCGCTCTGCCCCTCCGATCCGCCAACAGAGTCAATTACCCCCGATGAAAATAGAAGCGATTCTTTCGACAGAGGGTGCCATCTCAATGCAGAAATCAACGGCACCATCGACCGAAAATCCGATGCGATCCTCTGCGCCACTGCAATGAGGCTGGGCGAATGTGGATGTGACTCTCTGTCGCCAGACGAGTCGATTGGGACCCTATTATCGCCATTTTCAAAAAGAGGGTTTCCTCTCGGAACATGGGCGGCTCCTGACCAGCTTCCACCCGGCTGCGGTTACCTACCGGTGGGAGACGGGAGCCAAACGCTTGTGGCTTGCGATATTTCTGCCGCTGATGTGTTGGAGTCTGCCAACGACGTAAAACAATTTTGCCGCGATCGGTATGCGCCTAACGTTGTCGTTTACGCACCTATTCCGAGTCAGAATCTTTCGTGCGACCCCGCGAGCTCCAATAGTGGTTTCAGAAACAGCTGCTCATCGACACCTTGGGTGCTGAACGATAGTAGGTAAAAGAAGGCTTTTAGTTGCTCAACTTTCGCTTAACCCGCGGTTAAATCGAATACGACGCAAGCCAAGGCTAGTCGACAAGCCGTTGATTCCCCATCTGCGGATACGTGGAAGCGGTAAGTTACAAAGTGGCACGAGCGTTGCTCCACGGGGATGCACTTACCCCCCTCAAGGAGCCTATTTTTATGACCTATCTCAACAAAGTCCCCTACCTACTAGCGGGACTCCTCCTGACTGCTTGCAACTCAACTGGAGATAACCATCCGACCGATGGGGCAGCAGGTGGATCGCTAGGAAAAGCAGATACCCCAGCTAACGCTTCCAACCGGAAGTGTACCGAGCTAGCAAACAAAACGTTCACTGATTGTCTTGCTACAAGCATCGTTGGAGAAACAGCTGATCAGCAACAACAACGCTGTCAAACGGAAGCGAGCGAGGCAAGAACCAACTGTCTCGAAGCCGAAGCAGTTGGCCAATGCGAAGCACGCAAATCAGACGCAGTGCTTAGTGGAAACCGCGCCTATACACCTACCTCGATCCGGTGGGCTTGCGCCGATGTTGAAGGCGTTAACTCTGTTGGCCGAGACGACCGAGGCCAGGAGTACTGTGAGTACTTCGCTGCCATTCAGCTGCCACCCGAAGAGGAAGACGCAAAACTCCCTGCACCAGTCACTCTCGGACAGAACCGCCCCGTTGGCGGACCAACTTCTCTCGAACTTCCTGAGCTAACCGATTTTCAGCTCGAACAACTGGAAGACGAAGAGGACATGGTTGTTGGTCAATGCGTATTTACTAGTTGGCACAAGGACAAATCCGAAGCTTACCCAGCTTGCGCGAAGGACTCTGGAAGCGATCCGGGCTGTGGAGGCCTTCCTCTCTTGCCAGCAAGTGGCGATGACCAGCGTCCTCTCTGGGCTGGGACAGAAGACACGGACCGGCGAACCGAAGAAAAAATCGCAAGCCTTCCACTTACCTCGGCAAATATGCGTATGAAGGTTGGATTCAACAGTAACGGAGCAGCCGTTGACCTCGTTGACAAGTGCCTCAGCAACAGCACTTCCACCGCGGTCAAACCACGCGCGGACATAGAAGACCCGTTCTTGCGAGGTTGTATGTACACCTTCGACCTGTTCACGACCCAGTGGCGTCGTTCCGATGCATCAATTTGCGCTGGAATCCTTCGCCTCGCTGAGTGCGGATGCGGAGTTGACGGTGACGGTGATGGCGCCCTTACCAGTCGGAAATTCGACGTTGGTGACCTCGACTTCAATGGTCAAGAGACCGTAGGTGAAGGCCCGTTCGACATTACCGCTAACGACCGTGTAAATGGATCCGCTGAGATCGCTGTGGCCCTTGTTCCTTTCAACCGTCGAGGTTTCGAATTGGCAACATGGGGAGACGACAAAGGCCTTCCTTCGGGTTGTAAATTCGCCGACACCGGCGACGACAGCCAAACTCTCGTGGCCTGCGACATCACCGCCGGTGACGTTATCAGCTCGCCAGAGCTGAAGGACTTCTGTCGGTCCACCTACGGAAATGACGTTGTCGTTCACATCCCCGTGCCCGGTGACGCCGTGGTTTGCGAACCAAGTGAAGAAAAAGCTGAGGAATGCGGCGCGCATCCTTGGGTGATTGGTGACGAGAACGGTGACCAGGACTCTGATGCCGACCGCGACACCGATGAGGACCGCGATACCGATACGGACCGCGACACCGAAGAGGATCGCGATACCGATACGGACCGCGACACCGAAGAGGACCGCGATACCGATACGGACCGCGACACCGAAGAGGATCGCGATACCGATACGGACCGCGACACCGAAGAGGATCGCGATACCGATACGGACCGCGAC